>JANNSB010000075.1:0-1578 GCA_031402175.1 Planctomycetaceae bacterium | reverse complement strand
TTCCTATTTCCAAATTGGCACCCGGCATGTGCCAAACGAGGGCGCAGGGGGTCAAGCGCACCCTGTTGCCGTGGCCTGGGATCGGCTCGATCGAATCGAATGCCAGAAACGCCTGCTCCCCTTGCTGAAACGTCATCCGCGGATGCCGCACCCACGGATGCTGCACCCACGGGTGATCTCGCAGTTGATCTCGCAGTTGAGCGAGCACCACATCCGAATGGCTGGGCGGCGGATCGACCTCCGATATCTGCACGCGCTCGGCTGGCTGCGTCGTAATTCGAGTGATCGGCCGCACCCAGTGGGCGTACAGCCAATAGACCCCGCACAGGGTCATCGTCACGGCGATGGTCAGCGACAATCGCGGCATGGTGTTATTGATCGACCGCCGCGGGCACCAGGCTGATGACATCGGTGATGTCGATCAAGCCCATCGGGTTGCCGTCCCGGTCGATGACAGGCACCTCGCTGATCTTGCGATCGATCAACACGCGCACCACATCGATCAGCAGCTTTCCCGATTGAGCCGTCACGGGCTGCCGGGTCATCACATCCCGTATCGGTCGATCGAGCGACTCGTCTTTCCGCTGCTCCAGCAGTCGGGCGAGATCACTGTCGGTGAAGACGCCCGTCAGCCGGCCTTGTTCATTCGTGAGAATCACCGCGCCACTGCGACGGCCGGGGTGGAATTGACTCGTCAAAACGTCGCGGACCGTGGCGGTGTCCAGCGCGACTCGCACTTGTTCGAGCGGACGCATCACTTCATCCACTGTCTTGAGCTGCAAGCCCAGACTGCCTGCCGGATGGAAGACCGCGAATTGATCGGGCGTGAATCCCAGCCGCCGGCTCACCACCAGTGCCAAGGCATCTCCGACGGCCAGCATCGCCGTCGTCGTCGTACTGGGCGCCAGTCCCCAGGCGTCGGCTTCCCGCAGGCGACCCAATTCGATCGTAATGTCGGCATGCGATCCCAGCGATGAAGTGGCGACGGCTGTCACTGCTATTGTCGAAACATTCATGCGCTTCACGATCGGCAGCAGCCTCAGCAGTTCCGCGGTCTCTCCACTGTTCGAGAAGGCCAGCAACAGGTCGGACTCTTCCAGGCAGCCAATGTCACCATGCACGGCGTCCGCGGGATGCAGGTAGTGTGATTTCGTTCCTGTGGATGAAAATGTCGCCGCCACCTTTTGACCGATCAGTCCCGCCTTTCCCATCCCCGTCACAATGACTCGCGTGGGGCAGTCCAGGATGGCCTCGACCGCCGCGCAGAATCGCGAGTCGAGCCGGCGAGAGACCTCTTCGAGAGCGGCCGCCTCGGTGCCGATAACGAACCGTGCGTCCCGAAGTTGTTCGACTTCGCCAAAGGGGATCACCGAACGAACGGCAGCCGACATGCAATGCCTCCTTGCATCTACTCGTTATCCAACAGATGCCTTCCTGGCATCCGTCGCCTTTAGTTCCGCGAAAATGTCGTAGCGGCGGCTGTCCCCAGCCGCCGAGATCGAAGGAGATGACCCGCCACTGTTGTGACTCGACGACCGAATAACGTCCACCCGCTTCGCCCCGTGTCTGGGGACAGAC
>JANNSB010000074.1:0-26120 GCA_031402175.1 Planctomycetaceae bacterium | reverse complement strand
TTTCGAGATCGCTCGATTTGACGGTGAATGGAGCGCCGGGAGTCGCTGCGATTGTGTACTCGACCGTAAGACTCTTGACATCGACCCGTTCGAGAGTGCGGCCGTCGACGGTTTCGCTGCCGGCATACGTAAATTCGCGATCGATACTGAATTCCTGTCCGCCGCCGAGGTTCATGGTTTCGGTGCGCTCCCACGTCTGGCCGACTTCGATCCTCCTACCCGGCAGGCGCTCGGCCTGCTGATTGGCGTCGCGGATGTTGTTCTGCAGATCGACCTCGGATTGCAACGCGGGATCGAGGTCGTCAAATGCGCCGTCGGCATACTCCATCGACAGGACGTGTCCATCTTCGTCCACCGTCGAGGTCCATTCCGCCACTGCGAGTTCCTTGAAGAGTGTGTCGACGGCTTCGAGTCCGGCGGGGGGGATCGATGCGTCTGGGTTTTCGGAACTGAACGAATAGTTGGTGCCCTGGATGCTCATCTCGGTCTGCATCGTGTCGAAGCTGCCACTCAATGTGGCGCCGTCGTCGGCGACTTCTTCAACGGTTTCCGTCGTGATAACGAACTGATTGGACGACGTCTCGATGGCCATGCCGGCGATGGTCAGCGTCTGTTCGACCTCAACTTCCGACTTGGACTTGTAAACCTCACCGGCCTGATATTCGGGTCCGTAAACGAGATCCGCGGCGTGTGATATCTGCGACATTCCAACAACCAGCAGCGACAGGAGGAGGCGATACATAGCATGCTTTCAGAGATGAGGGGTGTGAAACCGCGACGAACATCATACGCTTGAACTTGTGCGAACACGAGTCTGCGAACGCCCAATCGTTCGCCTTGGTTCACGGGTTTTCTCGACAGAGGCGCTATCCAACGAATTTCGTACCTGCTATCGTTGTGAAGGGTTTCAGAAGCCGGAGGCCGTCCTGGGGATTATGCTGGCCAGCCATTCATCGACCTGAAATTCGCCCGTCAGGCGAGTTTATTACCCAAAATTTTGCCGCTTCCTCATCTCGTTTCTGGTTCCTGACAGTAAAGGACGAAACGGTGTTCAAGAATCTGCCGTCGCTGGCCGTACTCGGCGTGCTGATGTTGGGATGCAATGAAGGCCCCGATGTCTCGCAGCCGAATCCTCGATTCGTCTCTTCTGAACCCACCGGGCCGAGGGTTGATCCGTATGCGATCTACAATGCGTCGGAGATTCGCTTTATCGACAACGCCATCTCGAACGTGGAACTGAGCGACGCCATCCTTTCCAGCCGGTTCATCGGTCTCGACAACGCAGAGCACACGCCCACCGAACTGGCCGCCGATTCTTATCTCGTGCTGGTGATTTTGCGCGGTTACACCGATCCGATTTGTCCGGCTTGCACGCGTCAGACGGCGCAACTCATTTCGAGTTATCCCGAGTTCGTCCAGCGCGGGGCACAGGTCGCGGTGGTCTATCCGATCGAGGATTCGAACCAGCGCGCCTCGTGGGACAATCTGTTGCAGAACGCCAGGACGCAATTGGAGAGTGCCGATCAGGAGGTGCCTTTCACGCTGCTCTTCGACGTCGGACTCGCCGCCATCACCGAACTGGGGCTGAAGGACAAGCTTTCCAAACCGGCTACGTACATCATCAATCGCGACGGAGAAGTCATCTTCGCCTACGAGGGCAAGGGTGCCGAGGACATCACCGATCGGCCGAGCGTCTCCTCGATTCTTGCCCAGCTCGACCAGATCGCCACACCGGAAACTCCAGACACACAGTCCGCCAGCGCTGATCCAGAATCATGAGTCGACCCGAGAAAGAGTTGATCGAACAGATTCGTCAGCGCGATGCCAACGCGCTCGCCGAGTTCGTGCAACTCAAGTCTCCGCAGTTGCTGGCGTTCATCGAGAAACGGATGAGCGGCGCGCTGCGGCGCAAGGTCGAGCCGGTCGACATCCTTCAGGAAATGAGCACCGCCGCCGTCGGCGCGCTGAACGAGATGGACCTCTCCACGCGCGAACCGTTCTCCTGGCTGTGTCAGCAGGCGGAACGGCGGATCATCGACGCGCATCGGCATCACATCGGCGCGCAGAAACGAACGGCCGCTCGCGAAGTCGGACTCGATAGTTCCAAGGAAGAGTCGGGGGGCATGGCCGACATGATTGTCGCCAGCCTGACGACGCCGAGCCACGCCTTCACGCGGAAGCAACGAGAGTTTCACATGTTTGCCGCAATCGGCGATCTGCCCGACGAGGCCCGCGAGGCAGTACGCTTGCGATACGTAGAAGGCTGGGACAGCAAGCAGATCGCCGAGTACCTCGGCAAGACGGACGGCGCGATTCGCGTGCTGCTCAGCCGTACGCTGGCCCGACTGCAGGAGACATTGGCGCAGAACAACGATTTTCAAACTCTGGTTGTCCAGGCTCAGGCACGACGCGACAAATGAGCAACGTCCGCTGCACCTTCTGCGATGCGATTAGCCCAGCCGGACAAAGGAACTGCGTCTCATGTGGAGCCGAGTTGCCCGGAGCGATGGACCTTCCTGCCAATGCTTCGGAAACTGGCAACCTCGAAGAGGAAGTCGTCCGTCTCGCACATGAGCACGGCATTATTTCGGCGATCAAACACTACCGCGAGGTTACAGGAGCGGGACTGGCCGAAGCGAAAGCAGCCGTCGAGAGTCTGATCGCGGGCGTTCAGGCTGCTGGCATGCAGGGACAGTTGGCGGGAGAGGCCGAGATCCTGGTGATCGTCCGCGAGCAGGGTAAGATCGCGGCGATCAAACGCTTTCGCGAGTTGACGGGCTGCGGGTTGAAAGAAGCCAAGGAGGCCGTCGAGGCAATGATGGCGAGAACCGGCACTCGACCCGGCAAAAGCTCTGCGGGCTGCGGCACTTACGTCTTCGTCGTGATACTTGTCTGTATTGGAATTGTTCTCGTTCGGGCCGGCGGATTTTGAAGAAACCAGGAACTCTGAGCGTCAGGCGTGCATCCAAGAGGCAGTCAGTAGTCATCGTGAAACCTAGCGACCAAGACCTGATCGAGCGATCCCTGACCGGGGAGCGGGAGGCCTTCGGAGAGTTGGTCCTCCGCTACCAGGATCGGCTGTACGGCAGCCTCGCGCAGATGCTGGGGTCGATTCACGATGCCCTCGATGTGGCGCAAGATGCGTTCATACTTGCCTTTAAGAACTTACATGCCTTCCGCAAGGAATCGCAGTTTTACTCCTGGTTGTTTCGCATCGCCTACAACTCCGCGATGACCCGCCATCGCCGGGAACGACGCCATCGCACGTCGTCCCTGGAAGATCTGGCGCCCGATGCAGCCGAGGGGAACTGCGAACTTTCCGACCCTGCCCATTCCGTGGATTCCCAAGACGATATCGAGTCGGTGCAGCAAGCTCTCAGGGAATTGCCCGAGGAGTTTCGCATGGTTCTGGTCCTGAAAGAGATTGAGGAGATGCCCTACGCGGAAATCGCCGAGACCGTTGGATGCCCGGTCGGCACGGTACGCAGCCGAATTCACCGGGGCAGGCTGATGCTCAAGGAGCGGTTGTCACGTAGTTTGAAGTCCCAGACATGAATCCTGACTTTCCCATCACCGACGAATTGTTGTCTGCCTTCCTCGACGGCGAACTTGCCGACGAAGAGCGGAAGAAGATCGAGGACTGGATCGAGTCCTCCCCCGAAGCGAGACAGGAATTGGAAGACCTCCGGCAGATCGGCACCCTCGTGCGTGCGATACCGATGCCGTCGGTGCCGCAAGGATTCCAAGCCGCCTTGATGCAGCGGGTCGAGCAGGAGGCCAGTGAAGTCTATCGCCGTCCGCCGCAAGCAGACGCTGCCGGCCCCAATGGGCAATTGAAGTCGACCTCGACTGGTGCAACCGCGCCGCGTCCGGCTGGTGACGGCGTCAAGCGCTGGCTCAGCAGATTCGTATCGTTCGCGGCGGCGATGGGGATTCTCGTGGCCGTCGGCTTCCTGATTCAGAATCAACAGGGCGGCCCCGGCAATGTCTCTCAGGACGATGCTGGGACCGGGATCTTGCCCGATACGCACGAAGTCTCCGCGTTCGGCGGTCCGATCGGACCCACCGCGCTGCCCGATGCGGAGATGCCGCAAGAGACGGCGTCCGACCAATCATTCCCGCCTCCAATGGCGGCTGAGGATTTCGGTCCGGCACTTGCTCCTCGCGGAGTGGCTGATGCCGATGTCTCGCCCGATGTGCCTTTGCCCGCGACGGCTGGAACTGCGCTTGAAAACTTCATCGCAAGTCGCAGCAATCCCTCAATTCCCCTGACTCCCGGCGAGGTCGGCGAAATTGCAGGTCAGTCGGTGGTGGTCGAGCTTGTTTGTGTCGACGTGACCGCGATGGAAAACACCACCAACCAGTTGCAAGTGCTGCTGGCGATGAACGGCATTCATTCCGCGTCAGAGGCGTATGGCGTGCCGATCGACCCCGCCACGATCGGTTTCGAGGAAGGTGAGCAGGTCATGATCTACGTCGAGGCGGACGAGGCGACGATGGCCAGGGCGCTGGCCCAGATGAATGAGTTCAAGGATGTGTCGAACGTCACGGTGAATTACGTGGCTCGGGATGTCGTCCGTGACGGGAATGTCGGCGATACGGTCTACCCGTTGTTGAATCAGGTCGGCCAGGGATTTGATTTGGTGGCACAGGCGGCACCAGGCCGCGCAACTCCGGGCGATGCCCCAGCGGTCACGGCGACGCAAGAATCATCATCCGATCCCGATGGCGTTCCCACCGACCCAGCGCCGGCACCCGACAATGTCGCAGTCGGCGAGCCAATCCCGGATGCCCCTGAGCAGTTGGCCGGCGACGGTGCACTGACGAGCAATGGCGTCTATATCAGGCAATCCGTCGGACAAGCACACACCGAGATCATCCAGAATCAGCAGCATCTCAGTAACAGCGTTCAGAACTCACGGTCTCGGACCGGCGCCCAAGACATCGCCCACAACTATGGCCAGACGCAGGCACCGCCAGAGGCTCAAGAAGCGGGCGAGGAAGGTCAAGCTACTGCCCAGGAAACCGTTCTGCCACCCGGCCCCTTACAGGTGATCTTCCTGGTCCGGACGCTGATGCCGTAATGTCGTTTTTTCGTAGCGGCGTCTGTCCCCAGACGCCGAGGCAAGGCGATGTCGCGTGATTTATCGTGACCGGCCAGAGCAGAGGAGCGGACCACATTCGACTTCGCGTCGGATGCTTGCCGTGCTTCAACAAGACTCAACCCGTTCCTCTCTGGTCCCCGCGTCTGGGGACAGACGCGGCTACGCGTCATCGCGGAGCGAAAGGCGACTATTCACGCTCCGACGACAATCTGCCTGCCGACGATTCAAAATAGCGCTGCCTGCGGGACTCGCGCTCCGGCGTCGCTCCCGTCGCGTCTGAGGCTTGTCTCTCTTGCAGGTCCGCGAGATTGGCGGCGCAAATCGAACAGCCGATCGTGTGCAGATGGAACTCGACGTACTCGGCCGCATCGGCATCCATTGCGCCGAGGAGATAAGTGCCCAGTTCCGATCGGCTGGGGCAACTGAGCCTCTGCCTGCGCCAGACTTCTCCGAGCGAATGCCCACCCTGGTCGCGCTGCTTCAGCAGCATCGCCAGCCGCTGCCTCAGCCCCGAGGTCTCCCGCAGCTGCTCTTCGATGGCAGCCGCCTCATCGGCAGCGAGCAATTCATCGGCATAGGCCAAGAGGTCGGCGTCGGTGGGGAGGGGCTGCATGTTGGATTTCGAACTCGACGAAGTGATTGAGGAGTCCAGCCTTCAGGCTGCCAGGCCCATCGAATCTGTGATCAATTCAACGCTTCAGCTACAGGCTAAAGCCTGGACTCCATTACGCAATGATGCCGTGACAAACGTGTCCATGCACATCCGTCAACCGCATGTCGCGACCGCTGAACCGGAATGTGAGCTGCGTATGCTCGATGCCCAGCAGGTAGAGCAGCGTGGCGTGCAGGTCGTACATCTCCAGCCGGTTCTCGATGGCGTGATAGCCGTACTCGTCGGTGGCTCCATAGGTGAGGCCGGCTTTGACGCCTCCGCCCGCCATCCAGATCGTGAATCCGAACGGATTGTGATCGCGCCCATCCGTTCCCTGGGCGAAGGGCGTGCGTCCGAACTCACCGGCCCACAGGACCAGCGTGTCCTCCAGCAGGCCGCGGCCCTTGAGATCCTTCAGCAGCGCCGCGATCGGCTGGTCGACCGAAACGGCGTTCTTCTGATGTCCATCCCGCAGGCCCGAGTGCTGGTCCCAGCGGTCGCCGTTGCCGGCGGGGCAAGTGAGCTGAATGAATCGCACCCCGCGCTCGACCAATCGCCGGGCCACCAGGCAGTTGAACGCAAAGGATTTGGTGCCGTCCCAGTCGGCATTGAGGCCGTACATGTCCTGCGTGACCTGCGACTCGCTGGAGATGTCCATCAGTTCCGGGACGGCCGACTGCATGCGGAAGGCGAGTTCGTAGTTGTTGATGGCCGACTCGAGTGCATCCTGACTGCCGGTCCGCTGCAGCAGTTCGGCATCAAGCTGCCGCATCAGATCGAGCTTGCGGACCTGGAGATTCGGCGAACTCTCACTGGGCACTATGTCCGCCACCGGTGTCGAGCCTCGTCGGAACACCGACCCTTGAAACGACGCCGGTAGAAAGCCGCTCGCGAAACAGTCCAGTCCACCGGGTGGAATGAGGCCGCCGTTGAGCACGATGAAGCCGGGCAGGTTCTGGTTTTCGGAGCCGAGTCCATACGTCACCCAGGCTCCCATGCTGGGGCGGCCCTGCAGACCGTGGCCGGTATGCAGGAAGTAGTTGGCGTTTGTGTGCTCGGGAAACTCCGACGTCATCGAGCGGATCACGCACAAGTCGTCGGCACATTCCGCGAGATGCGGAAACAGGCTGCTGACCCAGGTGCCGCTCTCGCCGTGCTGAGCGAAGTCCCACGGGCAGCCGAGCGTCGCGCCGACATTGTCGAACTGTGTCGGCTGAATCTCCATCTTGAAGGGCTGGCCATTGTCGGCCTGCAACTGCGGCTTCGGGTCGAACGTATCGACCTGCGACGGCCCGCCATCCATGTACAGAAAGATCACGCTCTTCGCCCGCGGCGTGAAGTGCGACGGCTTAGGCGCCAGCGGCGAGGGAGGGCCGTCTGTCTCACCCGGAGTCGCGGCCAGCAAGCCCGGCTGCGACAACAGCGCCGTCGTCGACAGCGCGCCAAACCCCAAAGCCGACCGCGACAGAAACCGTCTGCGGTCGAAAGGGGAGCGCCAGGGGAAAGTCATGTTCATCTGTCGTGAAGCAGTGGTCCGGTAATCGTCTGCTGACGGACAGATTGATGATAGTCGATTCGCGGGACCGCAGCCAAACAAGATTCTGCATCAACCAAGTTGGCGGATAAGCGAATTTTTCTCCCGCTCCCCCACTGGAAAATCCAATGCGACATTCACCATCAACGGGGGCGAGGGAACTCTCCATCCTTCGAAATGCAAATACCTCACTCACAGATCCCTTGCTCAGTCAACCAAGAATTGAATTCTTCGCCTTCACCATGGAAGAACTTCGATGCTTCCTCCTTACTTCCAATGAACCCGATCATGTAGCGAGCATGTCCGTCCGTTCCCGAGATTCCATCCTGCCCTAGTGAATCAATCGATTCACCGGACTCCGTGCGGTATGAACTCTCGTGCCAGGTGGCAAACAAGTCGAAGTCTTCCTGCGACAGCCAGATTACGCCACTCTCGGGAATATGGACTTCATAGGCTTCGTCGGTATCAACGATTGGTTGAGAAGGCGAACCAAGCACCGTGGCGAATGGACCATGAAAACCATCAGGTAACACGAACACGATCGGACGATCGAGGGAGTCCGAGCATCCCGAGATCGCTGCGAATGCAAGCGATACCATCCAGGCCCTCATGCGGAATTCTGTCGTTGACTTGCGGTGTTGAGATGTGGCCATGGCGACTTCTGCGAATAGCCTGACGATTCACGGAGTCTACCGATTCGGCAGGCCTTGAGAATCCCCAAGGACTACTCCTCGCCGCCCGCTGCCTACCAGCCAAAGTCATCCAGCTCGGGGACCGGTTGCGTGGTTTTGGGGGCATCGTCGATGTGTCGCCGGGCCGGGCCGGGGACGAATGCGTCGACATCGTCGACGATATACTCCTGGAGCATTGTATTGATCCGCATTTCGATGCGCGTCAATTCGTTGCCTTCTTCGCGAGTCACGAAAGTGAAGGCCCGGCCACTGCGTTCCGAAGAAATGCGTCCCGTGCGCCCGATGCGATGGACGTAGTCGTCGCAGTACTCGGGAATGTCGTAGTTGAAGATGTGGGAAATCCCGCTGACATCGATGCCCCGGCCCATCACATCGGTGGCGATGAGCAGCCGAATCTCCGCCGCGCGGAACTGTTTCATCACGCGGTCGCGCTTCTGTTGCGGCAAGTCGCCGTGGATGACGGCGACATCGGGCAGTTTGCCCTTGAAGCCCAGATAGAGCTTGTCCGCGCCGCGCTTCGTTCGACAAAAAACGATGGCCTGCTGCGGACGCTCCTTGACGAGCAGTTTTGCCAGCACCGCGGCTTTGCGCTTTTGGTCGACGGTCACGAAGAATTGCTTGACCAGCTCGGTCGTCACCGCGTCGCCGGAGAGGTCGACGGACTGCGGTGAGCGCATGTAGCGTTCGGCCAGGCGCCTGACTTCCGCGGGCATCGTGGCCGACAGCAGCAACGTCTGACGGTCCTTGGGACATTCTCGCAAGATGCGCTCGATGGCGGGGCGGAAGCCGATGTCCAGCATGCGGTCGGCTTCATCGAGCACGACGAACTTCACCTTGCTGACGTCGAGTTCGCGGCGATGGATGAGGTCGATCACTCGACCGGGCGTGCCGATGGCCAGTACGGGGTCTTCCTTGAGCCGCATGATCTGCGTGCGGATCGGGCGTCCGCCGACCAGCAGCACCGGGCGTCGAAGGCGATTCATTGCGAGTCGTTCGGCCTCGGTGGCGACTTGCTCACTCAGTTCTCGCGTGGGGCACAGCACCAGCGCTTCGACCGTGGCAGAATCGTGATTGATCTGTTCGAGGATCGGGATCGTGAAGGCCGCGGTCTTGCCGGTGCCGGTGCGGGCCTGCCCGATGACGTCGGCTCCGGTGATCGCCAGAGGAATGAACGCGGACTGAATCGGAGTCGGGTCAACGTACCCCAATGCGTCGATCGCACTCAGCATGGTGGGACTGAGATTCAATGGACCGAATCCAGAGCCGTTCGACTTCTGTTGTTCGTGCGATTGCGTAGATGATCGTTGATTTGCCATCTTCCGAATGTTTTTCCCGCTTGATTTGCCGTAGGCCCGAGGGTGCTGCCGCTCCGTCGTTCGCACCCATGTGACAGGCACGATAGGTGAGATGGGCGGCGAGTTCCAGCTTGCAGGTGGAAAGTGCTGAATTGGCGAACGAGCGGGCACCGCATCGAGTTCGCCCGTTGCCGCCAACTGCGATCGGTTTCACACTGCTAACTACAAACTTCCGGCCTCCTGCGCTAGGATCCTCGGCTCGACCAAATCCTTGGCGATCGACGCCGCAGCCAGCCCAGCACGGATGAACCCTTCCGAGCGTATTGTGATTACCGGAATCGGCCTGACTTCCCCCAACGGGAACAGTCTGGCTGAATTCCGTGCTGCGCTCCTGGCGGGACGATCGGGCGTAAGATTCTTCGAGACCCGTTACATGGGCCGCGTTCTCGCCGGAGTGTGCGACTTCGACGAGTTTCGCTACCAAAAGAAGAAAGACCGCAGGCGCGGCACGCGGGCCGGTTCCATTTCGATTTACTGTGCGAACGAGGCCATCCAGGACTGGGGTTTCCCCTGGGAAAATGTGCGCCGCGACCGGGTCGGCGTCTATCTCGGCATCACCGAGCACGGCAATGTCGAGACCGAGAACGAGATCTTCGAGATTTCGCAGTTTCAGTACGACACGAAAGTCTGGTCGCATCATCACAACCCCCGCACGGTGGCGAATAATCCGGCCGGCGAGGTGACGCTCAACCTGAAGATCACCGGCCCGCATCTCACGATCGGAGCCGCCTGTGCCGCGGGGAACGCCGGGTTCATTCAGGCCGTCCAGATGCTCAGGCTGAATGAAGTCGACATGGCTCTCGCGGGGGGAATATCGGAGAGCATTCATACGTTCGGCATTTTCGCGAGCTTTGCAAGCCAGGGGGCCTTAGCTTTTGACGAGGAGCCGACTCGTGCGTGCCGGCCGTTTGATGTCAATCGTAAGGGGATCGTCGTGGCCGAGGGAGGGGCCATCTGCGTGCTGCAACGGCTCGGTGACGCCATCGAACAGGGGGCACACATTTATGCGGAAGTCGTGGGCCATGCGATGAACTCCGATGCCAGCGACTTCGTGCTGCCTCATGCGGGACGGCAGGCGGAATGCATGCGACTGGCCCTCTCTCGCGCGGGCATTGGCCCCGACGAGATCGACATCGTCAGCAGCCATGCGACCGCGACGGAACAGGGAGATATCGAGGAGTGCAAAGCCATCAAGGAAGTCTTCGGCGACCGGCCTTCCTTGGCCATCAACAACACGAAGAGCTTTATCGGGCATGCGATGGGGGCGGCGGGGGCACTCGAACTGCTCGGCAATCTGCCCTCGTTTGAGGACCGCACGGCTCATGCTACAATCAACCTCGATGAGCAGGATCCGCGGTGCGATCTTCGCCAAGTAGTGGTGAACACGCCCAGGCGCATGGAACGCGTCCGATACATCCTCAACAACTCGTTTGGGATGCTGGGGATCAACTCGGTGCTCATCCTCAAGAAATACGCAACCTAGGATGTCCGGGAGAGTCCAGCCTTCAGGCTGTCAGGCTAAAGCCTGGACTCAATTTT
Organism: Planctomycetaceae bacterium; assembly: GCA_031402175.1. GTDB lineage: Bacteria > Planctomycetota > Planctomycetia > Planctomycetales > Planctomycetaceae > JANNSB01. The sequence continues at coordinate 15,243 of JANNSB010000074.1, read as the reverse complement.
CCCGGCTGTGAAACTGGAGTCGAACGGATGGCCCCCGCGGAGATTCGAACTGTCATTGTGGGAATTCTCGAACGAATCGCTCCCGATGAAGATTTGACGGAACTGAAGGACGAAGTTCCCTTTCGCGAGCAGATGGAACTCGACAGCATGGACTTCCTCGACATCGTGATGGAACTCCGCAAGCAGTACCGCGTGCAGATTCCCGAGGCCGACTACGAGCATCTGGCCACGATGCAGGGGACGGTCGGCTACCTGACGCCGCTGCTGAAGGACGCGCCGGCACTCGGTTAGACCCGAGGCGGTGGAATCATCGATCCAGAGAGGTTTCGAGAGCCTCGTCGGCATCGGCAGGAGCTTGCACCCTCGAATCCAGCGGATCCTCCCGCTCTCCAACACGAGTTTCCAGCACTCTGAGCCAGATCGGCAGGCGGATGGCGAACGTGCTCCCCTTCCCGAACTCACTCTCCAGCGAAACCGATCCGCCGAGGAGTCGCGACAGTTCATTCACGATCGACAATCCGAGTCCGGTGCCGCCGTACTCGCGGGTCAGCGGATCCTGCTGATCCGAAAGATTCTTCCCCTGCCGGAACTTGTCGAAGATATTCGTCTGGTCTTCGAGCGGAATGCCGATGCCGGTGTCTTCGACGATGCAGTCGAAGTACGCGTCTTCCACTCGCTCGACTCGCAGCCGGATCCTGCCTCCCTCGGGAGTGAACTTGACGGCGTTCGACAGCAGATTGGTCAAGATCTGCTGTAGCTTGCCTGCGTCCTGCTGCACCGAAGTGAGCGTGGGGTCTACGACCGATGTCAACTCGATCGACTTGCGTTCGGCCAGCGGCCGCATCGACAAGACAAGATTGTCGGCCAGTTCCCGCAGGTCGAATTCTGCAAGCCGCAGTTCCATCTTTCCCGCCTCGATCTTGGCGAGATCAAGAATGTCATTGACCAGCACCAGCAGATCATTGCCGGAACGCTGGATGTTGTGGACATACTTCTTCTGCCGGTCATTCAGATTGTCGGAAGTCACGAGCACGTCGCTGAAGCCGAGGATGCTGTTGAGGGGTGTACGCAACTCGTGGCTCATTGTCGCCAGGAACTCGTTCTTGAGTTTGTTCATTTCGTGCAGCGACAGGTTGGCTTGCGCGAGTTCATCCACTTTGGCATCGAGCACATTGTTCGTCTGGCGCAGTTCCCCTTGCGCGTCGACGAGATGCCGGAGCATGCGGTTGTAGGCATGCGACAGTTCCTCGAACTCGTCTCCGGTGTTGATGTCGGCCCGCTGGTCGAGGTCGCCGTGGGCAATGGCGTCGCTGACTTCCTTGAGGTGCAGCACGGGCTTGACGATGACGTACCTGACGATGGCATAGGCCGCCAGCATCGCGAGGAACGATGTCACCAGCGCGGCGACGATCAGAATGGCGTTGTTCTTGGCCACTTCCCGCTGGGTGTCGACGAGGTTGAAACTGAGCTTGGCGACGCCCATCAGATCGCCGAGCGCGACATCCTCCCCCCGCCGATTCGCATGACAGTCGATGCACAATTCCAGCCGCGCGTAGATCGGTTCGTAATAGTGATAGGCCCCCTCGCTCTCGCTGTCGGCCGGCCGTTCATCGGTGTAGTAGGGCGCGCCCTGCCGAATGGCCCGCAGCGCCTCGTTCTCGGCATAGTCAGGCTGGTACAACGGATCCAGTTCGTAGTTCTCGGGAATGAACTTCCACTCCAGGTTGCGCGCTTCCACGGGCTTAAACTCGGTGCTGAGTTCCTCGATGCCCGGCACCACCTCGGTCTCGCCGGCGGCCGCACTCCAGTGCTGGGCCACCAGATCCTGCGAGATGATGAGCTGCGCCCTCTCGCGGTGCTGCTGTTCGATAATGCGCATGCTCCGTTGCGAGTACAGGTAGAAACTGGCGCTGATCAGCAACATCAGCGCTCCACCGAACAGGAAGCGGCACTTCCTTTCGAGGCTCGTTTCACCCAGCAGTCGTTTAACACCGCGATAAGACATCGACCCGGTAACCTGAGGCCCACCTGACGATCCGCTCGCAATCCAGAGCCGCAAGTGTATCAGGAATTGCGAGCGAAGAGTTAGGTGTCATCGCCGGGATTCGGACGGCGTGTGCAGGTGCGGATTTCGGGATTGAAGGTTGTCGAAGGAGACGCTCCGCCGGCGTCTTTTTCCTCGGCTCTCAACCCGATACGGGAGCACGAAGAGCAGCCGATTCTCGCGCACCGGGCCTCCTGTCGGGTCGACTCAGCCGAGCGAGATGTTGATCAACTGGTGCTCAGAGAAGGTTTCGCGGCGTCGGCGGTGTGTGCTCTGTTGGAGGTGAGCCGCTCGGGGTTCTACGCCTGGCGGCCTTCACAGGGGTCTCTGATGGACCTGTATTCGCGGCGCATCGTGGCCTGGGAGTACTGAAATTCCATGAATAAAGAACAGATCCTGGGCGCACTGCGGCGGGCGATTCGTGAACGTCAGCCAGGCGCGGGGCTGCTGCGCAACGTGTGCCGGTTGATTCCTTGCGTTAGACTTGGCTGCCGGTTTAAGCGAGCATTCATCTGGAGGAATTGATGCCGTTGGGGGAATGCCGTCTGAGTGCCCATGCGGGTGACAGTGATGGCAGCGACCAGGCTGGCTCGACGGGCGGCCTCTCTCAAGTCCAGGCCCTCTGCCAGTGAAACGGCCAAGGCCGCGGTGAAGGCATCCCCGGCCCCGGTCGTGTCGACCGCTTCGACCGCGACCGCCGGAATATGCACTGCTCCGGCGTCGTCCAGCAGGCAGGCGCCGCCGGCCCCCATCGTCACTGCCACCGTTCTCACGCCCAGCGCTCTGAGCGACTTCGCCGCGGAAAGAGCATCGTCAGCACTGTCGACCGGACACTTCGCCAGAAACTCCATCTCCGTCCTGTTCAACACGCACAGATCACATAGACGAAGCAACTCATCCGGCAACTCTCTCACCGGAGCCGGCGTCAGCACGGTCCGCTTGCCGGCGGCACGAGCGATGCGGAATGCCTCCAGCGTGGCATCCAGCGGCGTTTCGAGCTGGCACAGCACGGCGTCCGCCTGCTGGATGGCGGAGGATGCTTTCCTCACGTCCTCGGGCGTCAGGCCGGCATTGGCGCCGGCCACGACGATGATGGAGTTCTCGGCCGCATCGTCCACCACAATGGCCGCCGTGCCGGTCGGCCGATTCGCGTCTCGGCGGACAAAGGACGTGTCGATGCCTTCGGCTTGATAATGGCAGATCGCTTCGGTTCCAAACGAGTCGTTGCCGACACAAGCGACAAACGCCACCTCGCCGCCCAGTCTGGCAGCCGCGACCGCCTGGTTGGCGCCCTTGCCTCCCATGCCGATGTGCAGCGCGTGGCCGGCCAGGGTTTCCCCAGCTCTCGGCAACCGCGGCGTGCGAAACGTGAGATCGACGTTGGCCGAGCCAACAACACAAATACGGCCTAGCTTTGCCATGCTGCTTTCGGATCGGATCGTTCGTGCAAGTGCTCCGGGCGATAAAGGATGATGCTTTCGCTACCGTTGGACCAGATGGCCCAGCCGCCAGTGTGGGCGACCAGCAGGGTAGCACCGGTTGCCTCAATCGGTGCTGCGGAGCGGCCAGAAGCCCGACTGGGAATCGATGCCGATTCTCGGATTATTGGTCGAGGTCGAGAGCTTGACGCCGAAGTGGGCGTGTCGTAGCGCGATTGGCTTCCAGCGGGTATGGCCCACACCGGTTGAGTCAGTCCCCAACCGGTGCAACCCCGCTGTTGCCTTCAAACGCGTGAGCAAGATCAGGCCGCTGCCTGATCCTGCCGACGACGTCGAACCGCACCGAGAGTCGTCCCCAACGCGGCCAAGGCACACAAGGCGAGCGACGTTGGCTCGGGAACCGCAACTGGATTCACACTTGACCCATTACTGAAGACTCCCGGGCTCGTCGCGGCCACCAGAGTTCCAGCGCCGGTCGCAGTGTCGATGGTCAGCAAATCCCCCCCCAAGGTTGTTCCAAACAGGGTGCTGCCAATGAAGTCGATACCATAGACATTGGCAAAACCAATGCCACCGACCAAGCTCCCTGCTCCCGTGCCTGGATTCACTTTGACAAGCTGATTCCCCGTCGTGGTCATAAACAGGGAACCGTCACTGGCGAAGGCCAAGTCTCCGCCCGAAGTGAAGCCACCGCCGATGCTTCCGACAGATGTCGCCGCACCGCTCACAGTATTGATCGTGTAGAGAGTGTTATTCCCTGAACCGAAGAGAACCCCGGCTGCGCTGAACTCCAGCCCATTGACAAACACGCCCCCACCCAGACTCCCGATGAGCGACGAAGCGGCATTACCGGCGTTGATGCTGTAGAGACTGCTGCCCCCGGTCACGCCATACAACTGGCCGAACGGGTTGAATGCGATGTCGAACTGTGTGACTCCCATGGCTCCAATCAAAGTCGAAGCCCCATCGGTCGAATTGGTGGTCCAAAGCCGCCCAATGTTGTCGCCGGTGTAGATCATGCCTGCCGTGCAGATTTGGGCTGATCCGACCATCACCAGGAACAGCACGGCAACTCGAAGCGGTAATTTCATGTGATTCCCTTATTGCATCACGAGTCGAAAGTTCACGCGCCAGCGTCCCTTCGACAATGTCTGGCTTTTTGCGAGTATCGCCCTCAAGCCTTCTTCTTGAATAGCCGCGGAGAGCGAGGACATCAATGTCCACGGAAGTCAAACTGGGAAAGAAGCCGCAAATAGGCTGTAAGGACTACGACGGTCTGGCGGGAAGCCACGACCAGCGGGAGCGGCGTGGCACTCGACCTGCCACTCGCTCAGTTCAACGTGCGTCCAGAATAATGGCTCCCGTTGCCAGAAATAGGCGAAGCGCCGCGGACTTTTCGGTAAACTAATCCAATGAAACACCCGCGCCGTTCGTTATGAGGCCGGTTATCGATTTCCATCTCTCCAGCCCGAACAATCCTGCCAAGGAGTCTCCATGAAGAAGACAGCCGCCCTTGTCGCCGCGATCGGCGTATTTGCCGTGTGCTGCACCGCTTATGCGCTCTACTCGGTTTCGGACACGGGGGACTGGCCGGAGAGTTGGCCGGACGAGTTGGAGCCGTTGCGAGAGCAGTCCCGCACGCTTGTGGGTCCGCAGTTCGAGGCGCGCCACTTCGCGATTCGTTTCGCAAATCGGGAAGAGTTCGAGTCGGCCTGGCCCCACATCCTGCAGGTGAAGACCGAAGGGGCGCCCATCATTCTCGTGCGCGGGGAAAACTTCTTCCTCGATGTCGGCAACGACGCGGGCGTCGTCGTGCACTGTCCTCCCGCAGGGCAGGAGAACAACCCGGCCACGCCCGAAGCTCCGATTCCTGGCACCGACAATCCGAGATCGCGCTGGAGGAACACGAATTACATTGAACTGGTTGTCGATGGAGAGGTCGTCGATCTGAACCGCGTGGAATTTCCGGCCGACACGCCAATCGTCGACGAGCGATTCGACGACGACGGGAACGGCTAGCTCACATCGGTGGGCGGACCACGTGCCACTGACAGCCTGACCTACACTTGCTGACCTACACTCACTTCCCGACGGGGAGGATGCGCAACCGCGACCGTAAGGGTGGGAGATACTGCCCATGACCCATGATGAATCGACCGCACCCGCTGTTCCGATGCCTGCTGATCACTCTTCGTATCTGGGGCAGAACGCGAATTGTCCTCCCCCGGTGGAGGGGAGCAGGAGACTGCCATGCCGTCGGCGGTCGAGTTGCGCATGCGGGACGGTCGAGCCGGTGCGTGCGGAGAGAGGGTCGCCTTCGTCCTTCTTCTTCTTCGCGCCAGGTGGGGCGTTACTCGCGTTCCCCGATGCAGACGATGTATTCCTGGCGCGTGTCGCCGGTGTTGATGGCGATGCGGTTGAAGATGTGGTTTCCACAGATCGCCGGAGTGGCGAAGCATTCGTCGCCGAGTTGGTTTTCGGCAATTAATTCGAACTCGTCCGGGCGGGCGCGAAAGATGAATGTTGCGCCGGCTTCATTTGTCGCATACACCAGGTCGTCGACCAGCACACATGAAGAGGAAAAGGTTCCTCCCAGTCGCGACTGCCAGAGTTCCTCGCCCGTTTCCGCGTTCCAGCAGAGGGCGACGCCCGCATCGGCCACGCCGTAGAGGTAACCTTCGCGAATCACGAACGAGGGGACATAAACCCGGGTGTCGTTTTTCCAGACCTGTTCGCCGCTGCCATCGCAGCGAACAGCCGCGAGATGGTTCTCGGGATAACCGCCGCTGGTGAACATCAGGTCTCCATGCACGACCGTGGAGGTCACGCACTCGGTCGTCGACCCTGCCACTTCCCAGAGCTTCTCTCCGGACAAGGGATCGAAGCCAGAGACGAGATCGCACCCCATCAGCAGCAGTTGTGTGCGGTCGGCGACCTCGAGCACGATGGGAGAGACGTAATTCGGAAATTCGGGACGATCGTGCCGCCAGACGATCTCACCCGACTCGCGGTTCAGCGCGGCGACGGCCCCGCCAATCTTGGTATCGGCGGTAACCAGCACGAGTTCGCCATAAACTGCCGGAGACGAGGCGAAGGCCTGGTGCACGACGTAGTCGGTGACCTCCCGTTGCCAGAGGATCTCCCCGTCGAGAGTGAGTGCACTGGTGACCATGGCGTCATCGTGGAGAAAGTTGACGAAGATCCGCTCTCCATCGCAGGCAATCGTCGAGGACGCATCGCTCCCCTTTTCGTTGATGTAGGGAGTCTCGTGGCCGACGTGGACATCCCTCGTCCACCGCTCCTCTCCCGAATGCCGATCCAGACAAACGACCGAACGCGACCCACGGTCCCCTTCCGCAATCTCCACAAAAATCTGATCACCGACGACCGTGGGACTGCCATGTCCGCGGCCGGGAATCGGCGTCATCCAGGCGATGTTCTCATCACTGCTCCACGTGGTGGGAACGTTTTCCTGGGGGTCAGCGGTGCCGTTCCTGGAGGGACCACGCCACCACGGCCAGTCATTACACTCGGCAGATCCGCAGAACGAGAGTGACGTGACCAACACCAGACAGAACGCGATGCGCATGAGCGGTTTCTCAGGGAGAGCGAACGAAGACAACAGACCAGATTCGTTGTCAAGCAGGCGAGTGGCCACTTCGCAACCATTCACTGCGCAGCCAGATTCACTCGGCGGATTCTCGCAATTCCCCTGACCGACCGCAATCGGTCGCAGGGCGTTTTTTTGTTTCCACCCCCTGTAACGCGAAGGAGTCCAAGTCATGAACCAACTTGAACTGAACCATGCGGTGGCCCGGCAGACTGGTGAATCAGTCCGCACGATCGACGTGACTCTTGAGTGGTTCATGTGCCGAAAAAAGGGATTCCAGAGTGCAGGTCTGCGCAGACCCCGTGATTGAAGTTGGAAAACACCCCGGCCGGCCCTTTTTCCAGACTCGCAGATCCGCCCAAGTGGGACGGAAGCTGCAAAAGTGTCGAAAATCCACACACGCTAGAATTACGGGGGGGGCGCGATGTTAAGATGGGCACCAATCCGAGTCTGGATCGGTTCCAGGCTCAACCCAAATGGGAAATGTCGGTAAGATCATCCCAGTCGTCCAATTTCTATCCCCGAGGGGGGTGCGCATGGCTGGATCGATCCGTCGGCATTTATCCGTGTCTCGGCGAGAAGTGCTGCAAGTCGGCGGCATCGGCGCTCTAGGCCTGTCGTTGCCGCAACTGTTGCGCGCCGAAGAGCAGCGCGCTGCGGTCCGGTCCTGCATTTTCATTGTGCAGTACGGCGGCTGCAGCCATATCGACAGCTTCGATCCTAAGCCATTGGCTCCGGCGGATATCCGTGGGGAATTTGAGCCGATTGCGACGCGGACCCCCGGCCTCAACGTCTGTCACCTTTTGCCACAACTCGCGCAGCGGTCGGACAAATTCGCCATCATCCGGTCGATGACTCACGGCAATGGTGGGCACGACGGCGGCATGCACGTCGCGATGACGGGGCATTCGACGCCGTTGCCCGAGACCCCCTACTTCGGGTCGATCGCTTCGTATCTCGCGCCGGCGACGGGGAACATTCCGTCATACATCTGGCTGCAGAATCTAGCCGGCGATGTGGAGCCCCGCTATCTTCGCGGCGGGTTTCTCGGCATGGCGCATAGCCCGTTGCGCGTCGGGACCGACATGGACAATCCCGCGTCCGAGACGTTCAAGTTCACCGCATTCGATCCGTTGCCCGGCACGACGGCCGATTCGTTAGACGCGCGGCTGCAACTGCTCAAGACTTTGGAAAGGTCTCCGGCGAGCGACGAATCGGGGCCCGCGGCGTTCGGCCGATTTCAGGAGAGGGCGTTCGACCTCGTGACGGGCCAGGCGGCGCGGCAGGCGTTCGATCTCGCTCGCGAAGAAGACCAGACCCGCAACCGCTACGGCCGACATCCGCTCGGGCAGAATCTGCTCATGGCCCGGCGGCTGGTGGAAGCCGGCGTCCGCCTCGTCAACGTTACCGCGTGGTGCGGCGTGGCCGACGGCGAAACATTCACCAACGTGCAGACCTGGGACATGCACGGCCCCAGTGCAGCCGGCCACATCGGCAGCATCTTCGGAACGGGAACCTACGGCCTCGGCCGCGCCTTGCCGTGCGTCGATCAGTCCGTGTCGGCCTTGCTCGACGATCTCACCGATCGCGGATTGCTGGACGACACGCTGGTGGTGATGGTCGGCGAGTTCGGCCGCTCGCCCCAAGTCAACAATCTCGGCCGCGACCACTGGCCCGCCTGCTATTCCGCGTTGCTCGCCGGCGGGGGCGTGCACGGCGGTCTGGTCTACGGCGCCTCCGACGCGCAGGGCGGCTACGTGCATGACCGCCCGGTCTCGCCGGAAATGTTCGGAGCCACGCTGCTGCATACGCTCGGCATCGACCCCGGTTCGCGGCTCGCACCCGACGGATTTACGATGCCGGCGAGCATCGGCCAGCCGGTTTCTGAACTGCTCTCGGCGTGATGAACGCGGCCTGGGGCAATTGTCTTGCGATGTCCTGGAAGACAACTTCGAGTCACTTGCTGACGACGTCTCGGCTTCAAGGGGTGTCGGCTCATGTCTTCCAGACAACTTCTCGGTTGAAATGCGTTGAACGCTGCATGGATGAACTGCCTCAGGAGGTAACCATTCAATATGCCGGCATATTAGGCACCGATAATGGGCGGCATAAACTAAGAGTTGTTACCGATGACGTAGGCGGATCACTGGATTGGCACGTGGTCGTGCTGATGCTGGCGGGCTGGGAGGCGAGCGTCGGCGTGCAGGCCGAGATCCAGATCGCCCAAGAACTGGGGAAACCCATCGCGTATCTCGCGCCTGAAGCGCCCACGTTGGCCCGTGCGGCCGAGGAGACGCGTCGTTGAACAAGAACGCGACCAACGAGAGAGATCGCCCCGCCGTTTCGAACGTGGGGCGTTACGGCATACGTCGAGGAACCAGAGCGAAGGATCTCGACCCGATGGTGGACCGCAATGTACCAACGCGACGTCACTCCCCAGTGGACATCACCGACGCTTGGATCGCGGCCAAGCGCGCGATTGTTTCCGGATGAGAGATGCATGCCAGGAGCCACGCGACCAGCCCATTTTCGAGCTGCGCAGCGACTGCACCGGATTCTGCACCGCCTCGAGTCAGAAACTGCGTTTTTCCAGGGGAAATCGATGTGTGTTCGAGTCCTGTAACGCCCACTGCCCATCCTCTCATCGCTTGACTTGAGCCGCATCTTTGCTCGGTAAGCGGCACCCATTGGTCGTTTTTGACGCCGCACTCCTCCGTGCGACCCTCATGGCATCGGTCCAATGGCTAACCCGAATTTCTCACAAGGTAATTGCAACGAGACTGCTCTGAGCTGCGTCAGCTCTTTTGTCCGAAGAGTTCGCATCTTTCGCAGGGAGCAGTCTCGTCCTGACGGAGTGTAAACACCAGTTGCCGTTATTTCAGCCGCACGGGCGTCGGGAAGTGGTCGCCGAGTTTGACGGGGGGCAGATCACGTCGGATGCCGGGGGGCTGGTGTTGCGGGAGGTGGAGCAGCGGTTTGGGATCGTGCGGCAGTTTGTGGGGGCCTTCACCGATTACCGTGACGCGGAGAAGATCGAATTCAGCGTCGAGAGCTGCTGTTGCAGCGGGTGATGGGACTGGCGCTGGGGTCCGAAGACCTCAACGATCATGATCGACTCAGGCACGATCCGGACGAAACTGCTGAGGATCGGCGGTCGCATCCGGGTCACCGCGCGGCGGATCGTGCTCTCGTTGTCGGAGGGCTATCCGTATCAGGAGTTGTTCTGGTGCGTGCTGCACAACCTGCGGCAGGACCATCCGCTCCCGCTGACGGGTTGACGCCGCCAGCGTCACGACTCACTTCCGTCTCCGCGACCCTCTCGCGCCCCTCGCTCGGCACTCTCGACACCGGGGAACCAGCCACCGCTCTCGGCCGACTCCGCCCCATTCATCGAAAAGCCGCTCGAATCACCCCGCCGCAACACGCCGCCCGGCTCAACACCGACACCCGCCCAGCCCAACTCAACCGACCAGCGTCGAAGCGTCCAAAAACCGAAACGAACAATCACCCCGTGAGACATGCGCGCTAGGCGGGTGCCGACAGTGGCAATATCCGTTTCTTGCTCTGCAATTCGGTTTCGGCGGAATGCATCGCCGACGAGTGCACGTCCCGCTATTCGCCGGCTGGTTCGAAGAACGCATAGGGTGCGATCATCGCGGCAATCTCGGGCCGGTCAATGTAGAAGGGCCACACATGTCCGTTGCCGACCAGATCGGTGACGTCGGCCTCCGCGACCTTGGCTCCGTTTGGTCCCATCTGATAGCGGTCCCAGTAGGTGAAACCGGCCGTGGCCAGCGATGCCCCGGAGAACGGGCGATGCAAACAATAGAAACGCAGCGGCAGGTCCGCGCAATTGCGCAGGTTGAGTACTGCCTCAGGCGTGCACAATGCGTTTCCGTAATGTTGGCCGGGGTTCAACCAGTAGTGATCGATCGCCGCTGCCGCATAGACGACGCGGTAACGATGCGGTGGCACACCGTTCAACGCGTACCCTTGCACCGCTCCGCCGCCGATCAGATGCATGGCGGCCGACACCGCCCGCGCGCCGTGACTGTGTCCCACCAGGCAGACGGGACACTCTTCGGGGACGACGCTGAGCAGATGTCCCAAATGCAAGCCGTTGAACTCTGCCTGCACGCCGCGAATGGCGACATCCATCGGACTCGGCTCGCCAAACAGGTACGGCCCGTCGCTGGGCCACGAATAGAAAATGATCTGCAAGGGCTGATCTGGCGCCGCCCCGCGAATCCAGCGGTTGGTGGCGACGTTTTCTTCCGTCGTACTTCTCCATTCGACGAAGCTGCCATGCACGAAGACGCAGACCGGCACGCCGGGTATCAAGCTGGCGTTGAGAGTGAATGCATCCGCCGGGGTCAGGTTGCCCTGACTGTCAGCCGCGAAATAGTCGAGTTCAATCTGACCGCGATGCAGCCGATGCTGCACGGTCCGGCGACTGCTGACGATCCAATAGTCCGCCGGCACTGCGGTCACGGGTTGCGACGGCAGGTTCGACAGCAACTGTGCCGTCAATGTCTGAGACTGGTTGCTCCCGGCCTCGGCATGGGGCGTCGATGAATCCTCAGTGGAAGTTGCACTCGGCGCTACAGGGTCGTCTGCGATTGCCAGCGATCCCAGCGTCATGCCGGCAAGCAACATCAGCCTGCACGCAACGCCGATCGATCGTCGTTGACGAATTGAAACCAAAGACATGCCGCGGCTCACCTTCAAAACATCGACGGCCCAATTGATGAGCCGTCGGCGGATTGTCGTTCGGATCAGCACCGAAAGGTGCGGAAGGGTATCGAACGCGGGCGGATCAAGTCTATCAGTATTCCCGACGCTGCCTGGACGACGGAATATTGAGGATTTTGCGGTATTTCGTCACGGTTCGCCGCTTGAGCGGGTAGCCCTGCTTGGCCAGTGCGTCGGCGATCGCATCGTCACTGAGGGGGGTTTTCTTATCCTCCTTGTTGATGAGTTCCTTGAGGTGGATGCGAATTACGTCCCAGGCGATCTCTTCGCCGTCGTCGGTCGTCGTACCGCCGATGAAAAACCGCTTCAGCGGAAAGATGCCACGCGGCGTGATGATGTACTTGTCGTCCACAGCCCGCGACACGGTGGTGACGTGCACGCCGACGATATCGGCGATCTGCTGCATCTTGAGCGGCACCAGATGTTCGGGCCCGCTGTCGAGGAACGCCGTCTGATGGTCGATCGTCGCCTGCGCCACTTTGCGCAGCGTGTTGTAGCGCTGCTGGATCGCGTCGATCAGCCATTTCGCGGAGTCGATCCGCTTCTTGATGAACTCCTTCGTGCTCGCGTCTTTGGTGTTTTCGAGCATCCGCTGGTAATTGCGGCTGATGCGAAGCTGCGGCACGTACTCGTTGAGTATTTCGACGACGTACTTGCCCTCATCATTCTTGTCGATCCGTAACTCGGGAATGATGTGCTCGGACGTTTGCGACTCGAACCGCGTGCCGGGGAACGGGTCGAACGTCGACAACTGTTCGATGGCCGCGCGAATGGTATCGATCGAATACCCCGTCTTGCGTTCAATGAGCGGCAAACGGTTCTGCAGCACGTCTTCCAGATGCTGTGAAATGAGAGTATGCAGAATGTCTCGGAGCGGCGTCGTGGGCCGCAGTTGCAACAGCAGGCATTCCTTCAAGTCCCGGGAGCCCACGCCGGCAGGCTCCAGTTTCTGGATGAGCGAGAGAATCTGCTCCGCATCCGGCAGCGAAATCGAACGACCATAGACCTGCACGATCTCCGGCAGGCTGGCGGGAAGCCGGCCGTTGTGATCGAGATTGTAGATCAGGTACTCGCCGAACTGCCGCAGTTCGGGCGTGACGTCGAAGTACGCGAACTGTTCAATCAGATAATCGTGCAGGCTTTGCGGTCTCGACTCGGCGTTGGCCATCATGTCGAGGTGGCGGTCGCCGGCCTCCTGCATGCGGCTGGCCGAGGGCATCGAACCCGACGCGTAACTGTCGTCGGGCCATTCCTTGGAGATCTCGTCGAGCCGCTCGAAGTCCGAAGCGTTGTTGTCGTCGGAACCAGCGACCAGTTCGCGCTGCTCCAGATCCCGCTGCGGAAGTTCCTCACTGCCGTTGCTGTCGACGGGGTCGGGCGGCTCTTCGCGCCGTTCCACCTGTTCCAGGACGATGTTTTCGGCAAGTTCCTGTTCGATCCGCTCCTGCAGGGCGAGCATCGGCAACTGCAGGATCTGCATGGATTGAATCATGCGCGGAGCCAGCTTCATTTGCTGGCTCATCATCATCTGCTGTGAAGCGTGAAGATGCATGATTTCACCGGTCCTTGGGTCGTCGCCGCAATATCGCGGCGGCGCAACCTAGAACGTATGTCTCCCTTGCAAGGCGTCGTACAACATCTGCTTGTTGGCAAACTCGAGGACACTGCCGCTCGCGATGCCGCGGGCCAGGCGTGTGATCCGCACGGGCGATTCTTCGAGTAGATTCGATATGAACAGGGCGGTGCCGTCGCCATCCATGTTCGGGTTGGTCGCCATCACCACCTCGGTGACGCCGTCCTGCTTGATACGGCGAATGAGGGCCGAGATGCTCAAATCTTCCGGCCCCACTCCTTCCAGCGGAGCGATGCGCCCTCCCAGAACGTGGTAGGTTCCCAGAAAGGCGCCGGTGGACTCGAGGGAGATCACATCCTTGGGTTGCTCGACGACGCACACGACATGTCTGTCTCGTCGGGAGTCGCTGCAAATGGCGCACACTTCCTGCTCGGTAAGGTTGTTGCACACCTGACAATGAGAGATGGTGTCTTTCACTTCACGAATGGCATCACTGAGCGCGAGGGCCTCATCCCGTGAACACATCACAAGATGATTGGCGAGGCGTTCGGCTGATTTTCTGCCGATCCCCGGCAGGGACGCGAGTTCATTCACCAGTCGCGCAACCGGCGCGCCGAAGGGATGATGTTCGTCTTCGTCAAATGCTGACTTCTTAACCATGCGCGTTCCGCTGCATCTTTCGGCGTGTGTGACAAGTTTCCCCGATCACTCGGAAACGTCGTTGCCGCTAAACCGGTTGATGACATCGGTCAGTCCTGGAATTGGCAAACCGCCCGCCAGCTCCGACATGTGTGTGGCGGCCGCCTCACGCGCTTTGCGAAGCGCATTCGAAACGGCGGCCTGCACCAGTTCCTCGACCATCTCGCGGTCGCCCGCTGCGAAGATCGACTCTTCGATATTGACCGAGAGGATCTCGAGCTTGCCGTTGGCGACTGCGCGGACCATGCCTCCGCCGGCAGCCCCTTCGACGCGAACGTCGTTCAACTTGGCCTGCATCGCTTCCATGCGCTCCTGCAAATGCCGGGCGTTCCCAAGCAGGCTGGCAATGTTGCCCAGTCCTCGAAACATGTTGATTCCTTTGAACTACTCGACTTCCAGAGACTCGACAACCGGCACTTCGCCGTCACCGTCGCGTTCCACCGCCTGATCCGATTGCACTTTGCGGACTTCGAGAATTTGACCTCCGAAGATGCCGAGTGCTTCCTGAACGAAACGATCCCGTTCGACAGCGGAAGTACGCACTCTCTGTAAAGTATTTTCCTTGTTAGGCTTATGATCCTGTGCCGAACCGCTTCCATCGGCGGGCGCCACTTTCAATTCGATGCGAACCGGCTTTCCTGCAACCTGCAAACAGCAGGCTTCTACCTTTTCAATGCAGTCAGTCCGAGCACAGTAATTCTTGCTGAAAGCGTAGCTCTGTGGGAAGACGATTTCCAGGAGATTTGGCCCGGAAATTGCGGTGATTCCCTTTCGCAGATGGTCAGAAATCCTATCTGGAATGCTGGAAAGCACTTGTGAAAAGAACTCCGCCAGGGACTCGGCGGCAAACTCGATCGTCGTTGGGGGCGACACTTTCACGGGCGACGGTGGCTCGACCTCGAGTGCCGGCTGAGCCATAAGCGGCTTATCGAAGTCGGCATTGTCCGGCGGACTGACACGGTTCTGCGATTGTGATGTCGGTCCAGTCGAAGAATCGGCCACCGTCACGGGTGTGGCCGGCCTCACGTTTCGCTGAACTGCTTCGATCGTTCGAGGAACTCCCCCCTTCGAAATCGCTGGAGGCGTTTGGCCGCTGGCCCAAGACGCGATGGCATCGAGTTCGCCG
>JANNSB010000073.1:0-8879 GCA_031402175.1 Planctomycetaceae bacterium | reverse complement strand
GTCCAGAAAGTGCGGCGTCGAGGTGAGCCAATCGATGACTTTCGGCACGATGCCCCCGCCGAGCCAGATGCCGCCGGTGGCCATCAGTTTGAGCGCGAGATTGCCCGATTCCTGACCGAAGATGTCGAGAAACATCCGCAGGGCGTCGGCACACAACGGCGATCGTCCCTCGATCGCCGCCCGCGAGATGCACGCAGCCGGATCCTCGCGCTGCATCTCCTCGGCGAGCCAGTCGGGTTCGCTGCCGCGTGCCGTGTCGCGCAGAAAGGCATACAAATTGACGAGTCCCGGACCCGACAGGACATTTTCGTAGCTCACGCGGCCGAACTTGCGTTCGAGGAATTGTGCCAGTTCGTATTCCAGCGGCCCCCTCGGCCCAAACTCGGCATGGCCTCCCTCGGAAGCGAACGGCAGATGCTTCCCGCCAGTCCAGATCATGCCCGCCTCACCGAGACCGGTGCCTGGCGCGATCACGGCGCGATTTCCCGCGGGATCGGGCCTGCCGGAGTGGATGAGTGTGACTTCCGAATCACTCAGCCAGTCGATGCCCCACGCGTTCGCGACCAAATCGTTGATGAGATAGACCTCTTCGATCCCCAGCACCGTTTGCAACGACGACACATCGACGGTCCATGGCAGATTGGTCGTGATGCAACGGCCTTCGACGACAGGCCCGGCCACGCCGAAGCAGGCCTGCGTCAGCCGCGCCTCGTGCCCTGCCACGACCGGATGCTCGGCCAGAAATCGGGCGACGATCTCTTCGAGCGAAGCGGCCTCTCGACTGCTGTAGGTCTTTTCGGCCAACAACGACGCCCGCGGTTCCGCCGGCTCGAAAACGGCCAGCCGAGTGGAAGTACCGCCGACGTCGCAGGCGAGAATCATGCCTTCACTCCGCCTCTTCCCGCTTCGGTTGCGTGATGAGCCATGCCAACACTTCGTAGAGTTCATCCTCCGGGATCGCGGTGCCGGTGTTGGAGGGCATCAGGGAGAGATTCGAGACCCGCTGCTCATCGATCTCGTTCATGGGGATGCGAATCTCTTCTCCCTTCTCATTGGCAACCACAAGCACGGCCCCTTCTTCGCGGCGAACGAGTCCCGTCACGATCTGGCCGTCCAGCAGGGCGATCACGCTCGTGCGGAAGGCGGCATCGACGTTGCGGTTGGGATCGAGGACGTCTTCCAACAGTCGGGCGATGCCTCGGCTGCCGATGCCTTCCAGTTGCGGACCGATGCGGTTGCCTTCGCCGGCCACCTGATGGCACGCCCCGCAGTGCTTTTTGAAGAGCACGAGGCTGCGCTCGGGATCGAATTGGTCGCCGCGCTCCTCGAAGCCGGCGATTCTCTCGCGCAAGAGGGCATCGATCTCCTCGCTGAGTTCCGGCAGGTCGCGAGTGAGGACTTCGAGGCGTCCATCGAAGTCAGCGAGTTCGAGAGCCCGCAGGCGTTCGACGAGCACCGGCAGTCGCAAGAGTCTTGGGGAGGCGACACCCTTGTCCATCAGTTGCATCAACGCTTCGCCGCCAAGGCGGTCGCCCGCGAGTTGCTGGGCCAACGCCTGCTGCCGATCGCCGGGGACCGAGCGCATCACGAGATCCAGCGTTTCGTTCAGTCGTGTTTCCTCAGTCGGATCGATCACTGCATCGAAACACGACCGGCGCAGGTCTTCGCCCGTCGTCGGTTCGCCGGCTACAACCGTCAGCACGCCCAGCCGGGCATCGGGGCTGATAGCCAGCATCGCCTCGGCCGCCTGTCGCCGCAGTGAAAGTGGTGAATCGGTCGAGGCCACCAATTCGCGAAGCTGCGGCAGCATGTCGGTGAGCTTGAGAGCCGCGATCAGCCCGGCCGCTTGACGAGACGGCGAGGCGGCTCCCGGATTGAGTTCGGGAATCGAGAACCTCCCGACGGCCAGCCACGCATACGCATCGCCCGTGTCGCCGTCGATGATCTCCAGATATCCCTGCCGTCCGGCGTAGTCGGCGAGGTTCCACTCGATGTGCTGGGCGAGGTCGTTTCGCGGCGGAGAGGACTGCATCAGCACTTCACCGGTCGCCGTGTCCCGCAGGCAGATGTAGTTCGCACCCTTGAGAGGTTGATCCGGAAAGCCATCATGGCCGGCCATGAAGAATGACAGCGTTGCGGGAACCTCAAACGGATCCGACTGCAATACGCCGGTCACCTGTTCGCCCACAGGAAGCGTGCAGAAGAACTGCGACGCCGGATCGCCGTCGGCGGACGATCGTTCCTGCTGAGCAAACGCCGCCTCCTGCGGCGGGTTACCGGGCAACGGGCTGTCGACCCAATCGAGACCTTCGGGAACTTCCTGTTCGAGCAAGCGCGTGACCAGCGACTGTCCCCAGCCGCCGAGCGCCTCGGCGGGGTTCATGCCGCGCTCTTCGAGCCCACGGCGCACGACTTCGAGTTCGGCGAGTTCCTGCGCGATGTCAAGGCTGTCGTATTGCGAGAGCATTTCAATCAAACTTTCCAACTGGAACACATCGGCATAGCGGGCGATGTGATGCACCAGTTCCAGACGATTCTCACTCCCTCGTATGACGTAGGGCAGCCGATCGAACAACAGGGCGGCTCCCGGTTCATTTCTCGCTCCGAGTGCGACCTGCGTCATAGTTTCCGGGTACTCGTCGGCCATTCGACGGACCTCCTGCCACAACTCCGATTCGTCGTCGAGTTCGGACAGGTTGATGTGTTCACGAATTGCGATCAGAGTGGCGTGACGGAGGTGAGTGTCGTTCTCCTGGAGGATTCCGATCAGTCGCACCAATCGGGGCAACGAGTCGGCGCGGGGATACCGCGCGGCGTATTCCACAAAGGCCCGCTGCACATGCGCGTCTTCGGGATTGCGCGGAATCGTGAGCAGATTGTCAATCTCGATATCACCATGCTCTTGCCAGAACTGTCGAACTCTGGCGATCAAATCCTCGTTCTCGGGCATCGGCTGCGCCAACATCCTGCACCAATGAGTTCGCACCAGCGCCGACGGATCGTTGAAGTTGACGACGGGAATCGCACCCAGGCGAAACATCGTCCACATCGCATGCACTCTGGCAATCTCCCGCGGATTCGACTGATTTTCGGCAATGGCCCGGGTGCCTTCCATGACCTCTTCCCGCGCATCGCCATCGCTGCCGCGTTCCACCAGCAAATTCGTCGCCAACAGCCGCACCGTCATGTTGGCATCACCCAGCTTCTCGATCAGTTCGGCATTCGACAACAGCGTGAGATCCGGCAGAGCGGGGGCTTCACTCTCTGCCCCGGTGTACACCACGCGCCAGACGCGCCCATGCGTGCGATCCCTGCGCGGATGATCCAGTGGCACCTCGTAGTGACCGATGATGCAGTTGTAGAAGTCGGCGATGTACAGCGCTCCATCAGGGCCGAGTTTGACATCGACGGGGCGGAACCAGCCATCTTCGCAGGTGATGAATTCGGGCTGCGTCTCGACCCAGGGGGATGAACCATGCCACGCGATGTGGTCGCGGTGAACGATCCCCGTCACCGGGTTGCACAGGAAAATGCATCCGGTGTACTCCGGCGGAAAGTGTTCGGCCTCATACCACGCGCATCCGCAGATTCCCGTCGAGCCGTGCAGGTGGTCGATCATATTGGGGCCGTAGCCGAGGCCGTCGTGCGGCGCGCCGAAGCTGTCGTAGTAAGCTCCGGGGATCAGACACGTCAGCGGCATCGTGTGGCAGTCGGCCGTGTAAATGTTGCCCCAGGGGTCCATCGTCATGCCGTAGGGGTTCACCTGCCCCCATGTGTATTGCTCGATGTGCGAGCCGTCTTCGCGAAAGCGGAACGTGTTGCCCGATGTCATCGTGAAGCCCTGCCCGTCTCCGCCGACAACGGGCGAGACGTTACGGAATCCGTGCGTCGCATAGATCCAGCCATCGATCGCGCGGATGAACGAACTGACGTTGCCGTGCGTGTCGAGGTTGCCGAACCGGCCGTAGAGCCGCTGACGTTCATCATCGCCGCGAGCCACACCGTCGCCGTTGCTGTCGGTGAAGAGATCGATGGACGGAATCGAGTAGCACAGCGCGGCCTCGCGGTTCTCGGAAACGAGCGGCACTTGCCCGATCGGGATGTTGAGTCCTTCGGCAAAATGCGTGATCGACGTCGCCCTGCCGTCGGGTCCGATGCCGGCCAGAATCGTCAGCCGATCCCGCGCCGGGTGCTCGCCGACGTTTGGAAAGCGGGTATCGCGCGGTTCGACACCTTCACCCTCAGCCGGATACGGATACTCGACCGAATGCGTCACCCACAGCCGGCCCTTGGCGTCGAAGTTGATCTGCATCGGCTGTCCGATGTCGGGATCGCTCGCCACGAGCTGAATCTCGAAGCCTTCCGGCAGGTGAAACAACTTCTGCTGCTCTTCCGGCGGCAACAGTTCGGTTTCGGCAACTAGCGGTACCTGAACCAGGGCCGGCTGAGCCAGAGCGATGTTGGCGGAAAGAAGTAGAAGCGAAATCGTCGCGAGCAACAGTCTCATTGCGGTTCCTGTTCAGCGGGATGATTGATCCCTGAGTTTTAAGCCCCCGCCGTGCGCGTGGCAACTCCGCAGCCATAGTCGCCATTCGCTCCGCGAAAGTAGCGTCGGCGTGTCGTGGTGCGTTGAATCGTATTTCGCTCAAAGGCACGCCGACACCTTTTTCGTAGCCGTGTCTGTCCCCAGACACGGGGCGACGCGAGTGGACGTCATCCTGACGTTGGGCAACAACAGGGGGCGGGTCGTCTCCTTCGGTCTCGGCGACTGGTGACAGCCGCCGCTACGCTGCTTTCGCGGTGCGAAAGGCGACTCTGGTGTTTTCTCCGTCAACGTGATGGAATCCACCATCCATGAGCGACACTCCTCTTAACCAACGAAACCAGTCGGACGGGCAGCCATCGCGTAAACTATCGGTCGCGATGCTGCCGGAGCTGGTGGACGATGCGCTGCTCCCATCCGCGACGGCCGTCATCATCGATGTGTTTCGCGCGTCGACGACGATCATTCATGCGCTGGCGAACGGAGCGCGGGCCGTTCATCCCTGCATGTCGGTCGACGACGCGCAAAAACTGGCCGAGCGGTATCCACCGGAGCAGCGACTCCTGGGGGGCGAGCGCGGCGGCGTGAAGATTCCGGGCTTCGATCTCGGCAACTCCCCTTTCGAGTACACGCCGGAGATCGTGCGCGGCAAGGATGTCATCTTCACGACGACCAACGGTACGCGAGCGCTCAATCGCTGCCTGGTGGCGCGGCAGATCCTGATCGGAGCGTTCGTCAACATCACAGCCGTCGCCCGGTTGCTGCGAACATCGCCGGATGATGTGTTGCTCGTCTGTGCGGGCACCGCAGGTCAATTGACCGCCGAGGACATTCTGTTCGCCGGTTCGCTCGTCGAGATACTGATGGCTGATACTGACCAGCCATTCGAGACGGACCTCGGCGCGGAACTCAGCCGCGACTTCACACGCCAACGCAACAAGAACGATCCAACCTGGCAGAGCGCCATGCGAAGCAGCCGTGGAGGGGCGAACCTGATGTCGCTCGGCTATGAACGGGATATCGCACGGTCGGTCACGCGGGACGTGTTTGATGTCGTGCCGGTCTGGGATGCCGCCGCTGGCAAGCTCGTAGCCGCGTCTCTCTGAGACGCGGGATCATCGAGGAACTCGTGAGACTTTGGTGTTACTCACTGGCAGAGAACGCACAGGTGCGTTGCCCGGCGTCTGGGACAGACGCCGCTACGTTGGCATCCATCGACGCAGGCTCATACAATCCATAACCACATAACCGTTGCATTCCTCCTGGGAGTTGATCATGTCATTGATGCGATATGCCTGCCTGCTGTTCGGCCTGATGTTTACTGTAGCGTCGCCACTGAGTGCGGATGATGCCTTCACACCTCCCGATGGCTTCGTGCCGCTGTTCAACGGTGAGAACTTCGAGGGCTGGCACGCGATGCCCCACTTCGATCCGCGCGAACTCGCAGCGATGAGCGAGGAAGACCGCAATGCCAAGCAGGCCGAATGGATGGCCGATGCCATGCTGCACTGGTCGATCGAGAACGGCGAACTCGTCAACGATGGGTTTGGGGCATATCTCACCACCGACGCCATGCTCGGCGACTACGAACTGCTGATCGAATACAAGACCGTGCCGTTGGCCGACAGTGGGATTTATCTCCGTTACAACCCCCAGGTGCAGATTTGGGATGCGACCGAGGAAGCGAAGTGGGGCATCGGCGCCGACTTCGGCTCAGGCGGCCTCTGGAACAATTCCGAAGGCGCGCCGGGCAAGAATCCTGCAGTGCTGGCCGATCGGCCCTTTGGAGAATGGAACGAGTTTCGTATCCGGCAGGTTGGTGCGCGTACGAGCGTCTGGATGAACGGCCAACGCGTCGTGGAGCATGCGATCATGGAGAACTTCTGGGACCGAACTGTTCCGTTGTTTCGCGAGGGAGCGATCCAGTTGCAGACCCACGGAGGCGAGATTCGCTGGAGAAATATCTACGTCCGTGAAATCGGCAGCGAGGAAGCCAACGAGATTCTCGCAGCTCATAGCGGCGAAGGATTCGATGCCATCTTCAATGGCGAAAACCTCGCAGGCTGGTCGGGACCAGTGGAGAACTACGAAGTCGTCGACGGCGCGCTCCGCTGCAAAGACGGCCACGGCGGCACGATCTTTACCGACGAAGAATACGCAGACTTCGCTGTGCGACTCGAATTCAAGCTGCCCCCCGGCGGCAACAATGGCCTCGCGATTCGTTATCCTGGTGACGGAGACACCGCCTATGTCGGCATGTGCGAACTGCAAGTACTCGATACAGAAGATCCCGGCTATGCAGGTCTCGATCCGCGGCAGGCCCACGGCTCGGCCTACGGTATGGCGGCCGCTCATCGCGGTTTCCTGCGTCCGACCGGCGAATGGAACTACCAGGAAGTGACGGTCCAAGGCTCGACTATCAAGGTCGAACTCAATGGCTTTCCGATCCTGAATGCCGATCTGGCGACCGTGACGGAGTTTCTCGGCGACAGTCCTCATCCCGGTAAGGACCGCGAGAGCGGGCATTTCGGATTCGCCGGACATTCGTCGCCGGTGGAGTTCCGTAATGTGAGCCTTCAACGATTGGGCTCGGAGGCTCAATGAGTTGTCCATTCCATTTAATACGAAGGAACCTGCTCATGCGTGGTCTGACGAGAGGATTAGGGGCGTTGGCGTTGTGCGTTTGCGTCGTGGGCTGTTCGTCCGATTCCGAGTCGATGACGAATTCCACCGAGCCTGCGCCGCCGCCCTCGCAAGTCGAGAATCAAGGCGCGCCCCCTACCCGCACGCAGTTGGGAGATAAGGACACTGAGGCCTTCAGCACGATGAAGCCGCCAGGAACCGACGAAGCGCCCAGTCCCGAATGAGCAGCGGCTCATGCTGAGATCGAGAGTTCTGTTCCATCGGAAGGCGTACTCCTGTCGGGTACGGCGCGCGCTCATGGTGTTCACGGTCTGCGCGATGCTCGCGACTGCCGTACGTGCCGACGATGCGCCTGCTACCGCGAGTCTGTTTCACGACCAGGTCGCGCCGCTGCTTTCGTCGCGCTGCGTGCGCTGTCATTCGGGCGAAGAACCTGCGGGTAGTTTGTCGCTGGCCACGCCGAAAGATCTGCTGGAGCTCGGCTACGTCGTGGAGGGAAACCCGGACGAGAGCCTGCTATTGGGAGTCATCACGACGGCCGAGGGTGAACTAAAGCCCGTGATGCCCAAGGACGGAACGCCGCTGTCGGCTGCCGAGGTTGAATCGATTCGTGCGTGGATCGCCGCAGGCGCTCCCTGGCCGGAGGGACAGGTGCTCGAAGTGACGAGCAACATCGACCGCAATTGGTGGTCGCTGCTGCCGATCATCGCGATCGACCCGCCAGCTTTGCCGGCGAACGCCGCGCCCCACTGGAACGAGAATCCGATCGACCGATTTATTGCGGCCCGGCTTGCCGAGCGGGGCCTGTCGCCTAATCCGCCTGCCGATCGACGAACACTCATCCGCCGTGTGACCTACGACCTCACCGGGCTGCCCCCGACACCAGAAGAAGTCGAGGCATTCGTAAACGACCCGTCGCCCGACGCCTACGAGAAGCTGGTCGACCGACTGCTGGCGTCAACCGGATACGGCGAGCAGTGGGGCCGGCATTGGCTCGACGTCGTGCGGTTCGGCGAAAGTAACGGCTACGAGCGCAACGTCATTCTCAATTCGCTCTGGCCCTATCGCGATTACGTGATTCAGTCATTCAACGACGACAAACCGTTCGATCAGTTCGTGCGCGAGCAGTTGGCCGGCGATGTGCTGGCACCGAACGATCCCGATGTGGCGGTCGGCACGACGTTTCTCGTCTGCGGCCCGTACGACAACGTGGGCAATCAGGACGCGGCCCAGGCGGCGATCATTCGCGCCAACACGATTGATGAGATCATCCGCGCCTCCAGCGAAGCATTTCTGGGGATGACCGTCGGTTGCGCCCGCTGCCACGATCACAAGTTCGATCCCATCCTGCAGGCCGACTACTACACGCTCTATTCGATCTTCGCCGGTGTGCAGCATGGCGAACGGCAGGTGGGCACGCCGGAAGCGCAGGCGCAGCGTCAAGCCGCCGTACTGCCGCTGACGACAACGCGAGATGAGATTCAAGGACAGCGCGACGCTTTGCAGGCACAGATTGATGCCCGCGCCGACCAGCTTGCGGCGAACATCGAAATTGCCTGGGCCCGGCCGCCGGTAAACCGATACCTGACTGAGGAATCGTTCGCGCCTGTTGAAGCGACGGTCGTCCGCCTCACGGCTCTCAACCGAGACAACGACCCACTGGCCAACATCGGCTTCCGGATCGATGAGTTCG
>JANNSB010000072.1:0-29248 GCA_031402175.1 Planctomycetaceae bacterium | reverse complement strand
TCCATGCGCATCGCCCCGTGTCTGGGGACAGACACGGCTACAAAAACTGACAGCCTCTCCGCGAAGCAGCGGTGGACTGTAGATTGACATTCCATCTGAACAGGTAAGCATCACAGTTCAGCGTATCTCCAGCGCTTCTTTCGCAGAGCGAAAGGCGACTGACGCAAAAAGACCTTCAACAGATCGTCTGTTGAAGGTCTTTCAGGCAAGCAGCAACCCCACACGATGCTTGCCTGTGTCGGCTCAAGCAACTGCCGGCAGAGTGGAATCAACTCGCCGCTTGTGGGACTGACTTCAAGTTCGAGATGAGATCGGTCGACTACTCGACGTCGTTTTGTCCGGCACAATAATCGGGACAATCGCGGAATGAGCTGCCGAACGTGCAACCCTTGTGACCGCTGGATCCGCTGGAGTGGTACGACTGCTGGATCGACTGGAAGGCCGACCCGACATCTTCGAGTTCGTTGTTGATGTTGAGGGAGAGTTCACTCAGTCCGACGACCATCCCCAGAACGGCGATGGTGGCGATCAGGACCAGCTCGGCCGACACGATAAAGCCGGCTTCGTCGTTGTGGAGTTGGGTGAATAGATGGCTCATGGATGCGCTCGGTGTGTTGAGGTTTGTTGTCGTTGACGTTCGTGATGTTTTGCATTCTGAATGCCATTCACGACCCGCAGGACGAAGTCCGCAATCTTCCGTGGCGCCAAACATGGCACAACTCTTTTCTGAGCCGAGAATTGCGGCGAATCGATCCAAACCTGTCGGCCCGTCAACGATTCTTGACGCGACGCTGTCGGATGTTGAGATTCCGCAACACGCCACGGCGTAGTTCGCTGGCTTGTTGGCGGAACAAGCTGAAAACAAGCAGGTTGTGAACCGCGGTGGAGCTGGATCCACCGCTGTTGCATCTCGGCATCACGGCGAATCGTATTGACCCCTGCATCGCACCTGTGATACGAGACGCCCCGAAGAATCGGCGATTTTTGCCGTTAGCGATGTCCACGGAATCGGGACATCTATCACCTGGAAAGGAATCCAAATGTTGAGCGCCTCTTTGGCCGTGTTGTGCTGGGTGGGACTTGCCGCCGCTGATCCGACTGGGATTGCTCCCGCGCCCGAGTCGCGCCCGGCGGTTTCTCCAAACGTCCCGCCGACTGCGACCGGCACACTGCAATTCGAATTTGAAGTCGAATGCTGCGACGGTCTCGAAGCGTTAGGCCGCACATTATTCTCCACAGTTTGCTTCGAGGGCTTTCCGTGTCAGTCCACTGGAGCATGCCAGACACAATCGGGCGTCGCGCGGTCGGCGTGTGGTCAATGCATCTCGGGTTGCTGTACGACGGCCTCGGGTGGACTGTTGCAGGCGACGTGCATCGCGGAAGGCCAAGCTGTTCAGGTTCATCAAGCCTGTCCGGCGGTCTCTGGCGCGGTGATCAACATCACCGGAACATCCGCATCACTGAACGGCCGCTTCTATTCATGCCCGACGGCTGCAGCGATGACAGGAGACGGCGGGGAGGCATCTCCCTGGGTTGCAGAAGGCGCATGTCATGTGCGCGAGCTTGGTGTCGCGACATCTGTGCAGCGACCGATGCTGCGTATCATCTCTTGCCCGTGCGAGCCGGTGCCGTTCCACCAGACGACGCGACCGAGCATTAATGCATTTATTGTTCCAGCGTCTGCGCCACAGGACGTGTTGTATACAACGCCGGCGCAGCAGCATCCCGCATTCGTTGTTTCGAACACTCAGAACTCGCCCGGATGGATCGACCAGCCCGCTCCGTCGGTTGACGAACGCGGCCGGATCACTCATCTGCACGAAGCCGCCCGCCATCTCGAAGCCGCCGGAATGCACGGCGAAGCGAATCAACTTCGCCAACGCGCTCAGGAAATGGAGCACCACACCCGCAGGATGCTGGAAGAAAAGGAAGCCCAACTCCGTCATCTGCAGCAGGAGATCGAGGTGCTGCGGCAAGCTCTGGGCCACGACCATTCGCAGACTCCGGTATCAATCCATTCGGATATTTTTCGTGTCAGTCCGCAAGGTTTGGAAGCTCTCCGACAGGACGGCCATGGCTTTGGAGCCGGATCGGTCAACCGCCATGACTTTCGGCAATTGATGGAGAAGTTGCAGCAGGCCGGCATGGCCGAGGTGGTTGCGCGCCCTCAGTTTGTCACCACCGGTGGACAACAGGCGGCGTTTCAGTGCCGATTGGGTTCCGAACGACTCGCCGGCGAATCTGAAAACGCTGCATGTGATATGTCGATTCGTCCCATCCTGCATGACGGCTGCTGCCGGTTGGAAGTGCAGCCGCAGTTGCGGACAACGACGGCAGCGGGACTGCGCATAGAGTCCGCTCAATTCTCCGCGGACCTAGACCCCTCGCAGGGATTGCTGGCGGAATTGACCGACGATGGCTCGCTCTTGGCCTTCATCACCTGGGAACACGCGATCCCGCCGCAACCGACAGCCGCAGAACCGCCTCCGGTGATGTCGCGGCGGATGCAAGTTCCCGCGTCGGCAGAGATTCATCAGTCCAGCGCGAGACTGCAACACTTCCATGTGCCCGTGCCTGGCCATATGCCGCAGTCGGGTCAGATCATTGTGACACCGGTCTTTCCGCAGCCGTTCCCGGCACGAGTGCCGCAATACCCCGCAGGATTACAGGTGCCGCCCCCTCCCATTCCCGCGGCGGAACTTGTGCCACCCAGCCCTGTTCGCTGACGTGAATTGGGAACTTGAATTGAGCAGCCGGCTCACCATTGTGGCGGGCCGGCTCTGAATCTGGAGTGAAACCGGTGGTGGGCCTCCCTCGCTGACGCGTCGGGTTACCTTGAAACCATGTGAGGTCGTTACGTGGCAGATCAAGCCGTGAGGATGATGGTCGTCGGCGTGGGAGCGCTCGGTAAGCACCATGCCCGCATTCTGTCCGGCATGCAGGGAGTCGAACTCGTTGCAGTGGCCGACCCGCGTCCGGAGTTTGGGCAGTCGGTTGCGGACTCGTGCCGCACTCGGTGGGTTTCCGACTATTCCGAATGCCTGAACGATGTGGATGCCGCCAGCATCGTCGTACCGACGGCGGCTCATCATGACGTGGCGTTGAAGTGTCTGGAACACGGAATCGATGTGCTCATCGAGAAGCCATTGGCGGGGCAAACTGCGGAAGGCCGACGAATTGTCGAGGCTGCCAATGCTCGCGACGCCATCTTGCAAGTGGGGCATATCGAGCGTTTCAATCCTGCATTCCTCAATCTGCAAAAGTCGTGTCACTCGCCCCGTTACATCCGGGCAGAGCGACTCAGTCCGTATGCCTTTCGTTCGATGGACATCGGTGCTGTTCACGACCTGATGATTCACGATATCGATCTGGTGCTGGCCCTCGCGGAATCACTAGTGGATCGTATCGAGGCCTTCGGGTTGTCACTCGTCGGAGGTCGCGAAGACGCCGTTCAAGCGCGAATCGTGTTTCGCAACGGATGTATAGCCGACCTCATCGCCAATCGCGTGTCGCCCCAGACGAAGCGAGTGTTGCAAGTCTGGTCGGAACGTGGCTGGTGCCATGCCGATCTGGCGACGCGCAGCGTCCAAGAGATCTCGCCATCGACCGAACTGTTGGGCGGCGCGCTTCCGTATGAAATGGCGATGGCGAATCCTGGCGACATCGCGACCTTGAAGGCCGATATGTTCACACGGTTCTTCACGATCAACGAGCAGATGGCAGACGCCCGCGATCAATTGACTGATGAACTGTCGCACTTCGTCGACTGCGTGCGCCATCGCTCGCGCCCGGTCGTTTCAGGCATCGAGGGCCTGCGGGCTCTGGAAGTCGCCGATGCTGTTTTGAATTGCGTGCAGCAGCATCAATGGGATGGTCAAGCCGCCGATCGGGTCGGCCCGAATGTGCTGACAACGCCGCCGCGACGGGCCGCTGCGTGAATCGCCGCAAATGCGCGATTCCGGCATTTCTATTGTAGATCACCGGAAATCTGTACGGTCGGACAACGCCGCGTCGCACTATTTGAATCGAGGATCGGCCTGCGTCTTGCAGCCCGCGATCCGCAGGTTCGGCCTGCTCGTTCTAACTTCCGTGGACAACGTAACATGCGACTTACACTTCGAACCTTGCTGGCGTACCTGGATGATGTCCTCGAACCAAACGCTGCCCGCGAAATTGGAGCAAAACTGGGTGAAAGCCCGGTCGCTGCCTCGCTGGTCGAGCGCATCAAGGATGTTCTCAAGCGTCGCAGAATTGGCACGCCCGATGTCACCGGGCCCGGTTCGAAGCCAAATGCGAATCTTGTTGCCGAGTATCTCGACAACACGCTCGTCGGCAACGACGTGGAGGAGATCGAACGGATCTGTCTCGACTCCGATGTGCATCTCGCCGAAGTGGCCGCCTGCCACAAGATACTGACGCTCGTGCTGGGTGAACCGGTCGAGGTTGCTCGATCAACTCGCGAACGGATGTATGCGCTGGGTGCCGTCATGCCCAGCGAGCAGGCATCCGGCAAGTCCGTTGCCGCGCCTGTATCGCAGAACGGTTCCGAACAAGTATTAAACTTGTCGCAACCGACGGTGCTGCCGAAAGAACTCGCTCGATCTCGTTCTCAGGCCCCCCTCTGGATTGGCGCTCTGGTGCTGATTGTGTTTGGTGCATGGATCGGACTGGTCATCAACGATCATGGCCTGCTGGATTTCCTCGGTTCCGGGGATGCGGACTCGGCTCTCGCTGTGAATGATGACGGCAACGGCGCGCCGGATTCCGCTGCCGATGAAGCCTTCGACGACGACGCAGGTGCTGATGGAGCAGGCGCGGAAGGCGACAACCTCGAAGTCGACGCGAACGGCGACATTGAACTGCCATCCAACATGGGAGTTGCAGAGTCGGCGACGACACTCACCGACGAACAAATCAATCCACCTCCACCGGATGACCTGTCCGCCGATGGAACAACCGACGAAGTGGAGATGGACGGAGATGGCGAGTCGGCCGTCGTCGTCACGGATGTCCCGGTCATCGACTCGCAGGAAACTGTGATCGCCGAGCCTGGGATCCTGGAAGAACCTGCGGACATCGTTGTGGTTTCCCCTGGCGACGAGGAATCGCCCGCTGTCGTGTCAGGCTCGGGCGTCCAAGTGCTGTACGACAGCCATGAGGATGTACTATTACATCTGAATCAATTGGCGGACCCGCCGGGGTGGTTTGTGCTGGCGCGAAACTCGGTCATTCGCGACGGCCAGTCGATCGCGTGTCCGGAGCCATTCGAAGCTCAATTGCTCGTCTCGGGAGCGATGTGCCGTATCGATCTGATCGGGGGCACTCGACTGCGATCGGTCGGCTCGATTGCTGCCAACGGGTTCGAGTTTGAGCTGGAGCGAGGTGGCATTGTCATCCGCCACACCGGTGGCCCCGATGATCCTTCCGCAAACTGCGGACTACGTGTCGCCGGCGAACTGATGCAATTCAAACTGTTTCCCGGTGCGATTCTGGGCGTTCAGGTCGATCGATTGCCTCCCACGGGTCGGGAGACCGATACGGTACTCGTTCCCATGACGATGTTGACCGCCTTCATTCCGCAGGGACACTGTGTGCTGACTGCCGCAAACGGCGTAGCGCTCGATCTTGCTCCGGAAGTGAACGGTCTGGTCACATGGCATTCGCAAACGGGATTGTTCGTCCCGCAGAACTTACAGGCTCCAGACTGGTACGCAGCATTAATCGGGGAGCGCACGCGTGCGGCCCAACAGACCGCGACGCGGTACGAAGAGATGTTTTTGATCGATCAGCCGATCGAGTCGACCATTCCCACGATCGTGCGGCACGACGAACCGCGGTTCGTCGAATTCGCTGTTGAGACGCTGGGGCTGATCGGCGATTACGCACAACTGGCACGGGCTCTCGATTCAGACAAGGAGACTGCGATTCTGGCCGCCGGCAGAGAGATCTCCATCTGGTTGCCATTGGATCCCGAAAACGGCGCCAGACTGCACGATGAACTCGAGCGGAATGTACGCGAAATGAGCGATGTCGACATCCTGGAAGTGTTGCTCTGGGGCTATGACACAGCCGATGCACAGCGCACCAATGTGTCCGAGACCCTGGTGGAGTGGCTGCTGCACGACAACCTTGCGGTGCGTCTTTTGGCGTTCGAGCAGATCAGGAGATTCACCGGTGTGACACAGAACTACCAACCCAATGCGCCTCTGCGACATCGTGAAATCAGTACAGACAATTGGCGTGAGCACTTGCGCCGAAACGGCGGCGCGCTAATCGCTCCCTGACGAATGCCGGCGCCCGCTCACCGAATCGAAATGGCCGAGATGCGGCCTGATTCGAGCAGCAACAAGTGGTCGGGCGTCGTGATCAGAGTTCCTCCGCGCAGACCCCATGCAGCATGGATCTCATGCCGGGCGACCAATGCGCCGGTTCGGAGATCGGCACCCAGCAACGCGTCGCGACTCGTCCACCAGACTGTTTCCCCGGCAATCACGCCTGTTCCGGTGCCTGATCCATCGGGACTGTCAAATCCGCTTCTCCAGAGCGGTTCGCCGCTGGATGCATCAATTCCCCACAGCGACTCGCCACCGGCCACGAGGATGCCGTCGCGCTCTCCCACAAGGTGCGTCACGCGTGTCGGAATCGGTGTCGACCAGCGGATGACTCCATGAGTTTCATCAATCGCGAGTACGCGATGTTGAGACACACCGGTGACGTACACGACGCCCCCCCATACAAATGGGAGAGCGATCGCCGATGATTCGTGGCTTGAGAATGCTCCGTGATCCTCGACGCTCGGATAATTGACCGCCCACAGCACATGACCTGATTGCGGTTCGATCTTGAGCACACATCCAAACATCGTGGACCAGATGACTTGTCCGTTCGAAACGCATAACCGATTGTGTCCATACACATGCGTTCGTGCCGGGCGGGTGTCGATGACCCCGCAGACTTCGCGATGCCAGCGAACTGTGCCATCGGAGGCGTTCAGCGATGCGAGGCCCAAAGAGACAGATCCAGACTCTGTGGTCGTCGGCACCAGCAACTGATCGTCGACCAGCGCCGGTTCCCCGGAGAATCTCCAATTGTCGGGGAGGATGTCACGGTCGTCCACGATCCAATCGATGAGCCCTTCTCCATGCACCACATCGAGACAGATGATGCGAGACGGGAGTTTCCGCATCTCGGTTTCCGCTTCGACAAGTATCGGCCAACCGATTGCGGCGTAGAGACGGCCGTCGACAACGACTCCCGATGCTCGAGGGATTCCCTCACCGGACAGAATGGGATGTTGCGATTCTTCCGCGATGGTGCTGGCATAGACGGAGCCGTCGTCATCTGCATCTCCGGTCGGCCAGAGCGGTTCCCCGGTCGAAACATTGAACACCTGAATGCGATGCGGCGCAAGAGTGATCAGAGTATCGCCATGCACGATCACCTCGTGCGTGGCGGGCGAGGGAGCGGCATGGTGGAGGGCGGTCGCCGTCGTGATGGTTGGAACCGACACCGGCAGTTCTCTTGTCCAGGAGAGTCCCTGAACGTCGAACGCCGATTCCCGCGATACGCCGGCAGGAAGGCCTGCGGCTTTTGACCGGTCCCAGTTCTGCCTGCTCTCGAAGGCGTCGGCGAGCGAATCAGACAGCGGGCCGGAGCGACCGGCGAGAGTTCCTGGTTCCGTGGGAAACAACTGACGGTAGGCTTCAACGGCTTGCCTGGCTTCATACTCTCCACGCAGAAATATGCGGCACATTGCGAGTCGCGCCAGCACCTGTTCTGGAGGGTAGTCACAGTCGACAGGTTGGGCGACACGAACATCAGCGGCGTTGGCGACGATGTAGCTTCTTGGCAGAAGTCGTGACCAATAGCTCTCGGCAGCGGCGAGATCACCATCCACCCAGGCCCAATGAGCAAGCTGCCAGCACGCGTCGTCGTACACGGATGATCCGAAGTACTCATCAGCCACGGATTGCATTGACGGAATGTCGCGGCGAGACAACGCATCTTGATAGCGAGGCATAGCGGCTGGATCGACTGCATCGCGATACACCGTAAGCCCCTCAGATGGCCATGTCGCGAGTTCAGATTGCAGCCAGGCGCGAAGGCCGAGATAGTGATGGGGCTCGGCCTCAACGACGGCGCCTGGCGCGTCAGCCAGCAACCGCCGGACGAGAGCAGTAGCGTCCTGCCAGCGCCCGGTGTCGCGCAGTTGCGCGAGTGAAGCAAGTTGCCGTTCAAGCTCGAATTCCGCGCCCAGGACGACACGATCGCGGAATGCGTTCTCGAACTGGAGCGCACTGGCCGCCGGCGGCGTTTGACCCTGCGCAGCGGTTGAGGCCCCGATGCTCAGCGCGAGGGCCACGAGCATCGGCGTCACTCGGGGAATTCCCGAACCGTGACGAGAGCGGAGGTGGAGCAAAATTCGACGCATTACGCGTCGATCTTACCTCTCTTGGCACTTTTTCGCCTCCCGGTTTTAGCCGTTTCCTTCAGCGTGATGAAATGCGGTGAGGGACAGGCGCTGGGCGAGCCAACGGCAATCTCTTGATCACTCGCCTCGACATCCTGCTGGAGTTCAATGTGGTTGGATTCCACGGCAGCCGCGGCCTTTAGCATCGCCTCGCGCAGCACGACTTTCTCCAGCATCGAGCCCAACCCGCCGGCGAGGAGCGAGGGCAGCAACACGACGTTGCCGATCAGCGACAGAAAGATCATCGCGCTCATGATCCAACCAAAACGGCTGATCAGCAGCAATTCGGTCGGCCAGAGCATGAGCATCCCCAGGCTGACTACCGCCGTCGTCTGACACATCGCCGGACCACAATGTCTGAGCGATTCGGCAACCGCCTGCTCACGGGAATCACCCCGGCGCAATGCGTCCTTGAACCAGGTCAGCAGGTGCAGTCCACTGTCGACCGCAATCCCCAGGGCCACTGATGCCGTCACCATGGTCCCGATGTCGATGGACATGCCGGCCCAGGCGATTGCTCCAAACATGACTCCCACCGGAAAGACTGTCGGCAGCATGCTGACGATGCCCGATCGAAAGTGCCGCAGCACATAGATCATCATGCCGGTAATGATTACGAATTCGCCCAGGAAGCCGGCAATGAGACTGTTCAGCACCGCCTGCTGCGTGCGCAGGAAAAGCGGCATGGATCCCGTCACCACATGCGAAACGCCTGGATGGAAGCGGGTCTGCGACTGGATGATGTCATCCATTTCGGCCGTCAGAATACTCGCATGCCCGCTGGATTGAACGATGGTCTGGGCGGCGATCCGCCACAGTTCGTCACCCTTTCCGTTCAGCAGATTGTCACCGGGCGTGTTCAGGTCGAATCCCGTCTCGGGGATGGCGATAAACTCGCCTGCCCCTTCGGCGAGGTTCTCCTTGATGTGCCGCTCGACATCGTTGGATGTGCGGTTATAGCGAACCAGTTCCAGTCGCGGCGCCGTCGGCGGAGGGGCATGGAACACGGAACGAAAGTTCGCCAGCGACGTCGTGCCCGTAATGTCTTCGTGCGCCTTCAACTGGTCGCCGATCTCGCGCACGATCTCCAGACGCTGCAGGAATCTCAACCGCTGTTGTGCGTCGGGAGTGAAGCGAATGACGGCATCAATCGGCGTTACACCCGCCAGATTCTGTTCCAGATACGTGTAATCCTGAACGACTTCCGATTCGGGCGTGAAGTAGCGGATGGCACGGGTCTCGGTGCGGAAGTAATACAACCCCGCGATGCAGGCGATGAAGACGGCCAGATGCGCACCGTAGACGAGCCTGCGATGCGTCGAGAGCCAATTTCCCGTGCTGGTCCAGACTCTGCCCTCACGTTCCTGGAATGGCCGTGCCTTCAGTTTCAGCATCTCGAGCAACGCCGGCAGCAGATAGAGGATGATGCCGAGGGAGATGATGCAGCCGATGGACGAATACAGTCCAAATTGGCGAACTGGAAGCAGATCACTGTTCACCAGGCTCACGAGACCCACTGCGGTCGTCAGACAGGCCATCACGCAGGGGAGGTAGGCCTTTTCGAGTGCGGATCGGATCGGGTTTTCGGGATCGGTGACGTGCGAGTATCTCCAGTAGTTCACGAAGTGAATGGCCTCGGACAGCGTGATCGTCATCAGCAGCGTCGGCATGACAATCAACACCATGTTGAGCGTCGATCCGGTCGCGGGCAGCAGCGCCACGGTGAGCGCGGAGCATAGATAGGAGATGCTGACCACAAGCAAGCCAAGACGCACGCTGCGCAGAAAGACGAATGCCAGCAGAATTCCGACCAGGCCCGACAAGGCCATCGTCGAGCGATCGTGAATCGCCCAGATGGGGCCGTCGGAGTTCCAGGCTGACTTGGCCACCGCGGAATCCATCGCACAGCCCACGATCGGCTCACCTCCCAGGTGCAGCGACTCCGCCGGAATTCCCGCCGCATCAGCGGCTTCGCGAATCGACGCGACGGCAGCGTGCCGATCGGCCGAACCGGCCTCGGACAACTTGATGACGACCGCCAATGGTGAGCCGATTGCCATGAAACAGCTTTCAACAAGCTGTTGACCTGCGGGCTCTTCAGCGGTCTCCAGCCCGCGCAGATCCGACGCCAGCGCCACGAAATCGGCGGCATTCCTGGAATCCGCGGAATAGCCCTTCCAGGTGATCTGCAGATCGTGATCGGGAATCGTCAGCAGGCCGGCTTCCAGAGCGGAAGGTTCGAGTGTCTCCGTTTCGCCCGAGGATTCGTCGCTTCCGATTGTTTCCGCGACGGCTTCGTCTTCCATCGCAGTCAATTGCTCTTCGGAAAGTTCGTAACCCAGCGGCGGATGGAACTCGACTGCAACGCCCAGTGCGTCGCCGAGCTGCTGGAGTGCCCGTTCGGTGCGGGCACGTTGTTGCAAGCCCGCGCTGGTGAGTTGTACCTTGATCCATCCTTTGCCGATCAGCGTGCCATCCAGGCGATCGACGGCGTCTTCCACGCTGACATCGTATTCGGCGAAGCGTTCGATTGCCTCGCGGGCCGTCATCACGCCGTCCACGAAGGGCGATTGACCCCGACGCATGCCGTCGGCATCCACATGACCGTACAGGTTTTCGACGAACAGGTCGGTGCGGGGGTCATCGAGCGTGCTGCCTTCCCAGGTGACAATCACACGATCCGACTGCGGGAACAATTCCTGATACCAATGATTCGTGCGAGCGTTGGGATCGCTGGTGGCCAACCACTTGTCCAGCTTGTTGTCCATCCGTACGGACTGTAGCGACGATCCGACCACGGGCAGCACAAAAGCGATGGCCGCCACGATCCATACCGCGGGTGAGTTTCCCCAGCGGTCACGACGATCGAAGAATTGCTGCATCGACGTTGCTCCTCCCTGACAGTCCAAGCGTTCGCAGATTCTCGGACTCGACGTGATCGGTACTCAGACGCCATGACGCGCATGCGCATACGTCCGTTGCGGCGTCTGTAAGCCCATGTATCACATCGGCGTCTCGTGGAGATGTTCTCCCCTGCGAGAACGCCCCGGCCGACAACCTGCCCTAATGCTCACCCGCGGCAAGGATCGCTGCAGTTACTCCGATTGGGAGCGTTGGCGAAACCTGGCAAACTATTCGGCGAATGGCCTCAGGACCGCAAGGTCGCCCCAGTTCTCCGGAAGCGCACCATCGTTGCCATCCGAGTTGTCAGGAATGAAGCGAGTCACTCTGCCGCACGGTGGATCTCCACCTGGCGATGCATCGTATACAGGCGGAACTCGTCTTCGAACTGGATCAGCATGCCGCTCGACTTGTTGGCTTCCGGCAGAAGTAGCGGGTTGTGCGTGTACTTCGTCCAGTGAATCAAATCCTCGGAAGTAGCAATCGATGGACTCCACAGCCGGGGCGACATTGGCGAGCCGCTGCCGTGATAATACGCAAAGTAGCGATCTTCGTGCTTGATGATCTGGTTGAGGGCGATCATCCGACTGTCGTAACCTCCAGGACCGATTGTGAGCACCGGCTCATCAGCAACATTCGTCCAGACGGCAAGATCCCGCGAAGTCGCCAGCCAGACGCCTTGATCGCTGTGCTCGTAGAACAGATACCAAATCTCGCCTTCAATCCAGACCGTCGGCGTCCCGAAAGCGCCCGGCTCGATTGGGGTGCCATTGACCTTGCGGATGTCGAGCGGGCCGATGCGTTGCCAATGGATTCGGTCCACCGAAATCAGCAGTTGAGCCCGATCCTCCCAGCCTTCGGCGAACATGTACCACGCCGATCCGTGCCGCACGACGGTCATGTCTTCGACCCAGAGGTCTTCGATCAGTGGCCGATCGAATGGTCGCGCCCAATGAACTCCGTCTTCTGATGTCGCGTACCCGACTCTGCGGATTCCGCTGGGTGTACCGTCGTAGCCGGTGTACCAGAGGTGCCAACCCGACTCATCCCGTTCGATCCATCCGCGCTCACGGAGGGCGGAATCCCATGAACCAGTTGGGCCGGCGGAGAAGACGGCCTCGTCTTGTCCAATACTGAAGTTCACAAGCTCCAGGGGGAAAAGCTCGTCGTCACCACCCGCAGAGCCAGCGAAGTCGAACAATGGAACGTAAAGGGCGCACACCAGCGCAAGTTGGCAACTGCAACAAATGCCAATCGACCTAGCCTGCATGATCTGGTCACTCCCTCGGCTGGAATTCTTTTCCCGGATTGAAATTACAATCAGATGTTCCAATCAGGAAACAATCACGAATTCGCGACAATCGTCGATCCGACGCAAGACGTATCTCGCCAGCACACGAATCAATGGATATGATTATGAGCCTGTATGGGGGCGTTCCTCAACCTACGAAAAACACTCAAGACGAGGGTAGATGATGCGAAGGCAAGGCCTCAGCCGGCGAACCGTACTTCGAGGATTGGGAACCGCGATCGCATTGCCGGTACTCGATGCGATGCTCCCTCGGCGCGCGTTTGCCGCTGAATCCGCGGCCCAACTGGCTGCCGCCAACGGTTCGCCATTGCGAATGGCCTTTCTATACGTCCCGAACGGGATGCACATGCAGGATTGGACTCCGCAGGAGGAAGGCACCAGCTTCACGCTGCCGAAGACACTGCTTCCTCTGGAAGCCCATCGAAACGAAATCGCGGTCTTGACGGGTCTGACCCAACGCCGGGCGTTCGCCAACGGAGACGGCGGAGGCGACCACGCCCGCGCACTGACGACGTTTCTGACCGGCATGCAGGCCCGCAAGACCGACGGGGCCGACATTCGCGCGGGAGTTTCGGTCGATCAGTTGGCCGCCCAGGAGATTGGTCTCAATACCCGGTTTCCTTCGCTGGAAATGGGACACGAACAAGGCGCCCAGTCCGGGAACTGCGATTCGGGATACAGTTGCGCCTACTCCTCAAACATCGCCTGGAGCAGTTCCACGCAGCCGTTGCCCAAGGAGAACAACCCCCGCGTCATTTTTGACCGCCTGTTCAGCAACGGTCGCCAGGGTGAATCAGAGGAAGCCCGACTCCGCCGTGAGCATACCGAGCAGAGCCTGCTAGACTTCGTGCAGGAAGACGTTCGCCAGTTGAATCAGCAGCTTGGCACGAATGATCGACGGAAGCTCGACGAATATCTGACGGCCGTCCGTCAACTGGAGCGCCGGCTGCAGCAGTCGTCAGTCGTGCCCGAGATCGACGCCGAAGCTCCCACGGGCATCCCGGATGACTATGAAGAGCATCTGCAATTGCTGTCCGACGTAATGGTTCTCGCGTTCCAGACCGATTCGACTCGCATCTCGACCTTCGTCCTGGCCAACGAAGGGAGCAATAAGAGTTACGAGTTCATCGGCGTTCCCGAGGGACACCACGACTTGAGCCATCACGAGAGCCTGGCGGAGAAGCAGGCGAAGATTCAGCAGATCAACGAGTTCCACGTCCGCCAGTTCGCGTACCTGCTCGATCGTTTGAAGTCCGTTCAGGAAGGGGAAGGGACGCTGCTCGATCAATGCATGGTCGTCTACGGCAGTGGCATCGGCGACGGCAACGCACACAATCACGATAACCTGCCGATCGTCATGGCGGGCCGCGCCGGGGGACAGATCACCACGGGTCGGCACATCATCTTCCCCGAACAGACTCCGTTGACGAACCTGTATCTGACCATGCTGGACTGGATGGGTGTTTCTTGCGATCGCCTCGGTGATAGCACCGGTCCGTTGACGGGCTGGGCGTAAGTGAGCGCGAGCAACGAGCAGTGACTCCGATTGAATTGCACAGCGGCTTGAATTCCCTCAAAGAGGAACTGCCGCTGTTACATTTTCGTGAGTCGCCGCGGACCTGCGGCTATTTGCCGGAAGAGACCGCCTCGCTCGAATACCGCTATCTGCTGGAGTTGACTCCGCAAAGCTACCAGGAGTATCTGGAGCGCGGCTGGCGGCGCTTCGGAAGGGTGGTCTTTCGTCCGCAATGCCCGACTTGTACCAGCTGCCGCAGTTTGCGTGTTGACGTGACGAAGTTCCGGCCTTCCAAAAGCCAGCGTCGATGCTTGTCGCGAAACACAGATGTCACATTGCGGGTGCAGCCGGCGAGTGTCACGCGCGAACATGTGGCATTGTTCAATGCCTACCATCGCGATATGCAGGTTCGACGAGGTTGGCCGGAACATCAAATCACGGCGGCGGAATATCGTGCCGAGTTTGCCGATCCCGCCATCTCCTTTGCGTGGGAGACCCTGTACTATCGCGGAACCCACTTGATCGGCGTCGGTCTGGTCGATGTGCTTCCGACGGGATTGTCGAGCGTCTACTTCTATCACGATCCCGCCTGGCGGCCGAACGGGCCCGGCACGTATTCGATCCTGCGTGAAGTCGACTGGGCGCGGGAACTCAACAATCCATACCTTTATCTCGGCTACTGGATCGAACGCTGCCCATCGATGAGCTACAAGGCTCACTTCATGCCGCACGAACTGCTTTCGTCCGAACCGAGACAACTCGAAGTCGGCGATTGGGAACTGCAGCCGACCGACGCCTCGCGGACGGTTCGACCCGACTAATCGGGAGATTCGCAACCATTGAATCGATCGGCGTTTTCGCCATTTCCCGTGGTTGTTGCATTGCGGAATCGTCGAACCCGGCTTGCCGAGACGGCTTCCCGGTCTGGGTCGACCTAGGGTGATGTGGCACTCTACCGAAGTTGCATTCGTGACTTCTCGCGCTTCGGTGAGTCGGCGGCCGTTTGAAGCGGCCAGTCCGAAAAGGATACGAAGAGTGCCTTGGCGAGAATCCCCTTTCGCTGTTTACCCCCATCGGCACATGCGTACCTCCATTAGAACCGTCGCGCAGCGCCCCAACGAGCGCGAGTCCGCCACGGGATGGTATCTCACGGGTTCAGTGGAACCCGGGGCGACCATTTGCCGTAACCCGATCAACAGCCACACATACATCGTGGGCCGTCGACCGGAGACGCAGCTCATCCTGCACTCGATGCGCGTCTCGGGAGTGCACGCCGAGCTGTCCGTCATCGGCGGTTCGCTGTTCGTGCGTGACCTGAAGAGCACCAACGGCACGTTCGTCAATCGCAATCGGATTCATTCCGTCACGCCGTTGACGGACGGCGACCTGCTGGAAATCGCCGACCTGGAATTCTGTGTCGAGTTTCGCGCCGCCCCCATGCAAAGGCCCGCGGTCGATCCGATCCTCAAGAAGACGGCCGCCGCGATCGACGCGATCGAGTCGGCCTGGATCCACAGCAAGTTCCGCGAGCTGATGACCGACCGCGCCATCGTACCGCACTATCAGCCGATCATACTGCTGGAAGATCCGCAAATCATCATCGGCTACGAGGCCTTGGCTCGCAGCCTGGTCGCGGGACTCGAAAGTCCCAAGGCCATGTTCGAGGCAGCCGAGCAGATGGCGATGGCCGCCGACCTGTCGCGAGTCTGCCGTCAGCGCGCGGTCGAACAGGCCCCGCGTCTGGCGCGCCCCCATCGGATCTTCCTGAATACACATCCCATGGAGAATCTCAAGGAAGAGGTCATTCCTTCGCTGGCGATTCTGCGCGAACACATGCCCGATGTGAACCTGGTCGTCGAAGTTCACGAAGGAGCTGTTCAGGATCCGCGAACAATGCTCCGCATCATCGCGGAACTGAAGGAGATCGATGTCGACGTTGCCTACGACGACTTCGGCGCGGGACAGTCCCGCTTGCTCGAACTCGTCAAAGCTCCCCCGACCTATCTGAAGTTCGATCGGTGCCTGATTCAGGGACTGCACGAGGCGCCGGTCCACCAGCAGCGGCTGATTCGCACTCTCACCGACATCGCACGCGACTTCAACACGTTTTCGCTCGGCGAAGGGATCGAGACCAGCGAAGAAGCCGAAATCTGTAAGGAACTCGGCATGGCGTATGGTCAAGGCTACTTCTTCGGCCGCCCCGCAGCCGCCCCGATTGTTCCCAGAAAGGACAAGCAGGATCGAACTCCCGCCGAGACGGGAAGTGACTCCGCGTTGTTGTCGTAACAAGTTGCTC
Source organism: Planctomycetaceae bacterium (assembly GCA_031402175.1). GTDB lineage: Bacteria > Planctomycetota > Planctomycetia > Planctomycetales > Planctomycetaceae > JANNSB01. The sequence goes on along the minus strand of JANNSB010000072.1, from coordinate 12,753 downwards.
CGTTCCTCCGGGCCGCAATCCATCAGACATCCATGAGCCAACACCCGTCTGCCGCGAAACACGACAACTCGTCCGGTTCCTCGGGCGATGCCGTGGTGCCAAAGAGAGGCACCGGCGACACACAGATCATCGAACTCGGAGACGTTCCGAATTCCGAGGGCCGCCTGTCGGCGCTGTTTCAACGGGTTCACTCACTGCTCGGAGACGCGGTTGGAAAATCGGAATCTGCGTACTTCCCCAGTGTTCCCTCCAGCCTGGAGGAAGGAGGCCTCAATGGCGAGGATGTCGAGCGCCTTGTTCTCAAGTTTCTGTTGCAGAAAGGCGTGGCTTCCGGCCGCGACCTGTGCGCGCAAGTCAAGCTTCCGTTCGCGCTACTGGAACCGTTGTTTCGCGAGTGGAAGCAACGCCAGCTGGTCGCGTTCAAGGGAACGGCGGAGATGGGGGACTATCTCTTTACCATCACCGACAACGGACGTGAACGCGCCCGACGCTACAACGAAGAATGCACGTACTTCGGTTCTGCCCCCGTGCAACTGCGCGATTACCTGCAGGCGATGGCCGCGCAAACCATCGCGGGTCAGGAAGCAACTGAAGAAGACCTGAAGCGCGCGTTTCGCGATCTGCTGATCGACCAGAAGATGCTCGAACGTCTTGGCCCGGCCCTCAACTCCGGTCGCGGTATGTTCCTGTTCGGCGCGCCCGGCAACGGTAAGACCAGCATTGCCGAACGAGTCACTTCCTGCTTCGGCAGCACGATCTGGATTCCACGCACCCTGGGCATCGACGGCGACATCATCCGCCTGTTCGATCCCGGGGTGCACGAGGAAGTCCCCATCAACACCGGCGACGGAATCTTCGATCTGTCCGGCGTCGATCAGCGCTGGGTGCAGATTGTGCGCCCGACCGTCGTGGCTGGCGGCGAATTGACCATGTCCGAACTCGAAGTCACGCAGAATCTGCAAACCAAGATCTGCGAGGCTCCGCTGCAATTGAAGAGCAACGGCGGTACGCTGGTGATTGACGACTTCGGTCGGCAGACAATGCCCGTCGACGTGTTGCTCAATCGCTGGATCGTGCCGCTCGAAAAGAGGTACGACTTCCTGAACCTGCCCAGCGGCAAGAAGGTGCAGGTGCCCTTCGATCAGCTCATCATCTTCTCGACCAACCTTGAGCCTCGTGATCTGGTGGATGGCGCGTTCCTGCGGCGAATCCCCTACAAGATCGAAGTCACCGACCCCAGCGAAGAGCACTTCCAGAAGCTGTTCGAGATCATGGCTCCGAAGACGGGAGTGGTCTACGACGCGGCCTCGGTGCAGTATCTCATTGACAAGCACTACAAGGCCGTAAATCGTCCCTTTCGCGCCTGCCAGCCGCGCGACATTCTGCTGCAGATTCGCAACTACTGCGTCTACCGCAAGACGCCCCGCCGCATGACTCCCGAAGCCATGGACTTCGCGGTGGAGAACTACTTCTCAGTCATGTAACGGCAGTGAAATCGCTTGTTCCCGACTGTTTGATCGCCGAGGCCGCCAGGGCCGGTCAGTTTGTGAAGTGGGGTAACTGTAACGCCTCGCCTTTTCGACGTAAGTCCTTGGCTCACCGCCAAAGCCGCTGAGATTCAGCCAACGTACTCTCACACCAATGTGACGAACTAGCCGGCCCTGCCGAGGCCGCGCTGCCTCGTTGACACTTCGGTCCGCGGCTCATAGCATGGCATTCGCGTCTATTTCGACCTTGCGGCAGCGAGCGCCCCGTCGCCAAGATGACGGTGCGCCCTCTCTAGTTTCTCCCTCAGGTTCACTCGACAATCGAACCTATGTCCACCGCTACAAAGAGCCCGGCAGCAGCGAAACGATCTGGCACATCAACTCAGGGAGTGCCTGACCCGCACATGAGGGTGACACGCTATGACAGAGTGTCTTCGTTCATGTACGCGGCTGTGATCATGCTGGTTCTGTTCGTGGTATTCACGCTGACGCGAGTGCGAGTGAAGTGGGAAGCGGACGAAGTACTCGTGCCCATGGAATTCTCTCAATCGGACGGCGGATACGAGGACGGTGTCGCGGGCGAAACGTTGCTCGTCGAGTCACCTTTTGAGGAGACGCCGAACCCGTCTCCAGCAGAAGAAATGATTGACGAAGTGAGCATGCAGGAAATGCTGGACAACGTCGTGGAAACCTCCTCGGCGGCCGGCACGCGCGCGGCAAATGTCGTCGGGTCGGAATTCGCGGTCGGAAATGACGGTTACAACAGCGGCACGCCAGGCAGCTCGCACGGCACGGGGAGACCGCTGGGGACAGGCGGTGGTTATTACGGCGGTACTCCCACCGAAGAACGCTGGGTCATTCGCTTTGCCGAGGGAAGCTCGATCGACGAATACGCGCGGCAGCTCGATTTCTTCGGCATCGAACTGGGCGTGCTTCTGCCCGGCAGACTGATCTTCGTGTCGAACATGTCGACGACGCCAATGACACGCGAAGTCAACACGGGAAATGGTGAGGAGCGGCTGTATATGACTTGGCAGGGGGGCGGGACACGGAGGGAAGCCGATGTCAAGCTCTTTCAGCGAGCGGGGGTCGACGCCAGTCAGGGGACGATTTTCCATTTCTATCCGAGAGAGACGGAACAATTGCTGATGACGATCGAACAACAATACGCGGGCAGGCGTCAGCAAGAAATCCGGCGCACATACTTCGTAGTGGAGCGCGGGGGAGACGGCTTTGTCTTCAGAGTCACGCGGCAAGTGCCGATCGGCGTGCGCTGACGCCAATTCATGTAAATGCGTTTGTCTTCGGGTCTGCGCCGCAAGTTGACCACCCCCAGAACCGGGGATATGCTGCAACCACCTTTCCCAGCTTCCGTTCAACTGGATCCGTGAGATGTTTGACACGATTCTGCATTACGCCGAGCCAGTCATTTTCGGTACGCTAGGCCTATTGGGCCTTATGGGAATCTTTCTGGTCGTGCTCGTCTTTCGCAAGATCGGGCAAAAGCGATTTCGCAGCGAGAGGGCTTCCAATGAGTTTCTCGATGACGTGCGCGCTCGATTGAACGAACAAGACTACGACGGCATCGTGCAATTGTGCGATTCGCCCCCCTACTGGGCCAAGGCGGTTCCGCAACTGATCCTGGTGGCGATGGCCAACCGGAAGCTCTCGCTGTCGAAGTTGACTCAACTGGTGACGCAGCGATTCGAACGCGAGGTTCTGGCGGAATTGTCCTACCTGCACCTTGGTATGGCGGTCGTGGCGAAGACCGCTCCGCTGGTGGGACTGCTCGGCACGGTGACGGGCATCATTGGCTCGTTCAGCGTAATCTCGGGGGACAGCAAGGATCCCAACAAATTGGCGGAGGAAATTGGATTGGCCCTCATGGCCACAATGTTCGGCCTCGTGATCGCTATCCCGATGACGCTGCTGGGCGGCTATGTGATGGTCCGCATCGGACGGCTCAGTGACGAAGTGCATGGCCAGATGTCCGAGTTCCTGATCGACTTGAAGGGCCAGCCGGTCGCGCACGAGTAAGGGAGCCAACCGCCGTCGCCGCGGGTATGCATCATGTCCAAGGGTAAGCATCACCTGGAATTTGAAGATGAGCTGGATGTTACGCCGCTCATCGACGTGGGGTTCCTGCTGCAAATCTTCTTCATGGTGACCTCGACGATTGCCATGGCGACGGCGATCGTGATGCCGGCCGCCACGAATGTCCAGGCGCCGGACCTTACGAAGTCCATTCCCGTCACGATCTTCCATTCCGAGAGCGGACCGGAATTGTACCTGTCCGATGGGGAGCGCGAGAACGGCCCCGTCTCCGTCGACGATGTCCTCCCTTACGTCCAGGAAGGATACAACACCGGGAAGAATATCTTTCTGATCAAGGCGGATCGAGACGTGGCGTCCGGCTTTGTCGACGAGGTCGCCAGAGCGGCGGCGAATGTCGAAGGTTTGCAGTTCTTCTTTGCCGTCGTCGACAAACCACCAGAATAGTAAGCGCGCGTCGTCGCGGATCGTCCTATGCCCATTCAATTTCGTTGCACCCAATGCCGGCAAGTGCTCAGCGTCAGCCGCAAGAAGGCGGGTGCGACGCTCACTTGTCCCGCGTGCAAGGCGACGATCAAGGTTCCGGAACTCGACACTCCCCCGGCGCCGGCAGTACCTCCACCGGCTGCCGAACAGCAACCGGAACCGCTCAGCGAGAGTCGCCTCGCCGCTCCCATTCCTGAGGTGGAGCCGTCCGAGAAACAATCGCGCCAGCAAGCGAAGCCTACAGGTGTCACCGCGTTGGCATCGCGACATCACGCGCTGGACGACGATGATGAGGAGGAGGAGGAGGAATGTCATGGCAAGAAGTCGCACGTGGAAAAAGACGCGATCGACATGACGGCGATGGTCGACGTGACGTTTCTCTTGCTCATCTTTTTCATGGTGACCGCGTCGTTCGCCGCTCAGAAAGTGATGGAGACGTCGGCCCCTGATCCCGAAGAAGCGGGCGACGGTGTCGGAGCGGTTTCGTCCATGGATTCGGAAGAGGAATCGGCCGACATCAGTGTGATCATCGCGATCGACGCCAACGACCGGATCACTGTCGACGATCAACCCGTCTCGGGACTGGCGGAACTGCGGGACGTGCTCCAAAACAAGGCTGGCGGTGGGGGCAGCGCCGAAGGTCTGTTGCAGTACACCTATTCGGCACGTCACGGCATCGTGGTCTCCGTCGCGGATGCCGTTGTATCAGCGGGAATGACCGTCAAGCGCCAGCCGCAGGCGGATGAGGACTGACGGCTCTGCCGCCGTTATTGCTGCATTCGCGGAGTTTATTCTCCCGGCAGAGTCTCGGCAGTGAGGGACAGCAAAAATCGGATTCGCTTCGCGGACGATGCCCTCTACAATACGGGTGCGATCGTTCGTCGCGGACCCCATTCCCCCGGAGATGTCGTCATGGTCAAAACCGCATCCACCATGCTTCCACTCGGAAGTTCGCTCCCCGCGTTTTCGCTGGTCAACGTCGTCGACGGCAAGACCTTCTCCTCGGCGAGCCTGGCTGGCGGCCCGGCGCTGGTGACTTTTATCTGTAACCATTGCCCGTTCGTGATTCATGTTCGCGATGAGTTCGTCAAGTTCGCGAATGCCTATCGCGAACAGGGACTGAAGATCGTCGCTGTCAGTTCCAACGACGTCGCCAACTACCCGCAGGATGGTCCCGACAAGATGAAGTCCGAGGCCGCGTCCTTCGGTTACACGTTTCCTTACCTGTTCGATGAGACGCAGCAGGTCGCGAAGGACTTTCACGCGGCGTGCACGCCTGATTTCTTCCTGTTCGACAAGCACGGCAAACTCGTTTATCGCGGACAATTCGATGACAGCCGTCCCAATTGCGGTATCAAGGTCACGGGAGCCGACCTGAAGGCGGCCTGCGACTCTGTGCTCGCCGGCAAGCCCGTGAAGACCGGCCAGAAGGCCAGCATCGGCTGCAACATCAAATGGAAACCCGGCAACGAGCCGACCTATTTCACCGGGCAGGCGGCTCACTGAGGACTGAGGAGTTAATGCGCATCCTGCTGGCGAATCCGCGCGGCTTCTGTGCCGGCGTGAACATGGCGATCGAGTGTCTCGAGCAATGCCTCGAGGCGTTCGGGAGCGACATCTACGTCTATCACGAGATCGTTCACAACCGGTACGTCGTCGATCGCTTCACACGCCTCGGCGTGAAATTCGTCAATGAAGTGTCGGAGGTGCCAAGCGGGGCCATCCTGCTGTACAGCGCGCACGGCGTCTCCCCCGAAGTTCGCCGGCTGGCGAAAGGTCGCAACCTGCGGACGATTGACGCCACATGTCCGCTGGTGACGAAGGTGCACGTCGAAGCCGTGCGCTATGCGCGGACCGGTTACCACATCGTGCTCATCGGGCACGAAGGGCATGACGAAGTCATCGGCACCATGGGAGAGGCTCCCGAGAGCATCACATTGGTCGAAACGCCCGAAGACGTTGATCGGCTGACATTTCCCGAGGAAGCGAAGATCGCCTATCTCACGCAGACGACCTTGAGCGTCGAGGAAGCCGGTCGCGTCATTCGGCGGCTGGAAGAACGGTTCCCGACCATCGAGCATCCGCCGAAAGAAGACATCTGCTACGCGACGACAAACCGTCAGCACGCGGTGCACACGTTGATTTCCGAGGCCGATCTGCTACTGGTCCTGGGCAGCCAGAACAGTTCCAACAGCCGCCGGTTGATGGAAATCGGCACCGCACAGGGCAAGCCGGCGTACCTCATCGACGGGCGCGACGACATGCAGCCGGAATGGTTCAAGGATGTAAAGTGTGTCCTCGTCACCGCCGGCGCCAGCGCACCGGAGGTCGTCGTGCAGGAATGCCTGCAACACCTGATCGACGCATACGGCGCGCATGTGGACGAAGTCACCACGCGCGACGAACACGTCACGTTTGCGCTTCCGAGGGAACTGCGCGAACTGCAGGCGGCGAAGTAATCCTTGTCGTTGGCGAGGATCAATCCCCCGCGCCGACCGTCAGGTTCACCGCCGTCTGCACCAGGTCACGTTCTTCCGAACGGTACTCCTGAAACGATGCAATCCATGCCGAGAGATCTTCTCGCAACGACTCGGCGGTCTCCTCGTAGGTCACCTGCAATTCGAGCTGCTCGCGCAGTCGGCGTAGTTGCAGGTAGAGCGAGAAGTAATGATCTTCGAGGTCGCTGACGCGAGTGTCCCAATGGGGGAACTCATCCAGCACATCGCTGAGATAGCCGCCGTCCGATTTGAGCGAAAACTCCTCGGGGACGGTTTCGAGCAGAGTGTCGAGCAACACAGAAAGCCAATGGCGATTCTCGTCGGAAGGTGGTTCCTCGAGCACGTCGCGCACGTCGCCGATCAAGATGTAGACCAGTTCGGCGCAATCTCGCAGTCGGAGCGCTGCTGCCTCGGGAGGAAATCGATACATGGCAAGTCTCCTGGCACGCTGGTAACGACATCAACGACCCTTGTTGCCCGAGAAAGGCAGAAGGGAAAGGGTGTAGATGTCTGGATCCTTGGTTTTGAGGATACCCGGCTGAATTCACAGAGTCAAAGAAAACTCCGCCGCGTCAATAACTTGTGGAGTTGCATCGCGGCCGGAAACCGGAGTTTCTTCGAAAAAGTGTCGGCGTCAAACTTGTGCAAGCATTGGACTTCCTTGATTCGATGGCTCAGAATCGTCGATTCAGTTTCGTTCGATTCACCGTCTTCAGAGTGGATAGAGCCGCGCCGATGAAACGATACCTTCATTCGTTCCGCGACCTGATTCTTGCATTAGCCGCATTGGCAGCAATCGGGGGGATCCCCACCCTGCGAAATACTGCGGCCGATGATGCCCCAGCGGACGCACAGGCCGCCGATCCCGCGACACCCGAGAATCCCCGCGAACGCCGTCCGGATGACCTCGCGGGCAACGACGAGGTCGAACGCATCATTCAGACATTCCCCGGACGTGGCGAGGTCGGTGATGACTCCGAACCGACCGCCGCGGATGTTGCCGTCACTCAGTTCGAGATGGCCGAAGGGCTGCGTATCGATCTGGTCGCGGAAGAGCCGGTCGTCGAGCAACCTCTCTACATTTCCTTCGATCCCCAGGGGCGAATGTGGGTCGTGCAGTATCGGCAGTATCCGTTCCCCGCGGGACTGCGGGTCATTCACTACGACCAGCATCTGCGTGCGGTCTTCGATCAAGTGCCGCCACCACCGCCGAATCACTTTGAAGGGGCCGACAAGATCACGGTGTTCGAAGATACCGACGGCGACGGAATGTACGACGCGCATCGCGACGTCATCACCGGACTGAACATCGCGACCGCGGTCCTCACGGGTTACGGCGGCATCTGGGTGCTCAATCCCCCCTATCTGATGTTCTATCCCGACGCCGATGGCGACGCGAATCCCGATGGCGATCCCGTGGTGCACCTGTCGGGCTTCGGACTCGAAGACACGCATTCCGTCGCCAGCAGCCTGCGCTGGGGACCGGAAGGCTGGCTTTACGGCGCCAACGGCTCAACGACAACCGGCAACGTCTCATCGAGCGTCTCGCAGAACATTAAATGGGAAGGCCAGTGCATCTGGCGTTACCATCCCATCTCGCATGTCTTCGAAATCTTCGCCGAGGGGGGCGGCAATACGTTCTCGCTGGAGATCGACGGCGAGGGGCGAGTCTTTTCCGGCACCAACTACGGCGGCACGCGCGGCATGTTCTATCCGCAGGGATCCTACGGCATCAAAGGCTGGGGAAAGCATGGGCCGCTGACCAATCCGTTCGCATTCGGATTCTTCCAGCACATGCGCCATGAAGGAGATGCCGACCGCTTTCCGCAAACCTTCGTCATCTACGAAGGAGGCACGCTGCCGCAGCAGTATTGGGGCAACGTGATCGCGGCCAATGCGCTGCACAATCGCGTCTGGGCCAGCGAGATGATTCCCGATACGTCCACTTATCGCACGGTAGACCTGCCACCCGTGGCCACGACGCCCGACCGCTGGTTCCGTCCGGTCGATGTGAAGGTCGGCCCCGATGGAGCCGTCTATCTCGCCGACTGGTACGACACGCGCTTGACCCATGTCGATCCGCGCGACAACTGGCATCGCACCAGCGGGCGCGTGTATCGCATACAGTCTGACGCCGGCGATTTGCCGGCTTCTCCCGGCGACATGACAGCGATGACCGACGATGAATTGATCGCGCACTTCGAGCATCCGAACAAGGTCGTCCGGCAGCATGCCGTGCAGGTGCTCGGCGACCGACTTCTGCAGTCTTCCGATGCTGGACTGAAGGATACGCTACGAGAGTTGGCCGGCGATCCGGCATCGAGTGTTTCTCTGGAGGCGTTGTGGGCTCTGAAATGGGGAGGCGGATTCGATCTCGAACTGGCAGCAGAGACGCTCGCTCACCCGAATGAACATGTTCGCCGCTGGTCAATCCGTCTGCTCGGCGATCAGCGCCGCATCAATAATGAACTTGGACTGCAGCTCACGTCACTGGCGCAAACCGAAGCCTACGTTCAGGTGCGAACGCAATTGGCCTCATCGGCCCAGAGGTTCCCGGCCGAGTATGCGCTCCCGATCATTCGTGAACTGTGGCAGCGGAGCGAAGATGAAGGCGATCTGCATCAGCCGCTACTGCTCTGGTGGGCGCTCGAAGTGCAGTGCGAACACGATCGTAGCTTGGTGCTGGAACTCTTCAAGGATCCTGCCGTGTGGGACATCCCGATGGTCCGAGACGTGGTCGTTTCTCGGTTGATGCAGCGATTCGCCATGGATAAGGTGGCACAGGCCACCCACCGTTCGATTGGCGTCGACTTGCCGCGCGACGCTGCAACAGAGATGCCGCAATTGGACGGACTCACGATGTGCGCCGAATTTCTCAAGCTGTCTCCGAGTCCGGAACACACGCAGCGACTGATGGCCGGATTCCTCGAAGCCTACCAGGGGCGCGAGGTCTCGAATCTGCCGGCTGAACTGGCGACGGCTATTCAGGAATACCAGGCAACGATCGGCCAGTCGGATGTCGCTCTCGCCCTGCGTCTGGGTCAAAGCGATGCGGTCGATCAGGCACTGCAGGTCGTCGGCAACGAGTCGGCCGACGCCGCCACGCGATTGCTCTATATCGAAATACTCGGTCAGATCGGCGAAGCGCGAGCAATGCAGCCCCTCTTGGGGCTGCTGGGCTCATCGTCGAGCGGAGTAAAGCGGGCGGCGATGCTCGCCTTGATGAACTACACCGACGACGTCATTGGCTCGACGATCTGCAGCCAGTATCAATCGTCGATTCAGGATGAGCACGGCCTGCGTGAGACGGCGCAACGCGTTCTCGCCAGTCGCCCGACTTGGACGCTGATGCTGCTGCGTGAAGTCGAAGAGTTTCGCATCAAGGCGGAAGAAGTCGCGGGGGATGTCGTGCAGCAGATGCGACTGCATCAGGATGAGGAGATTCAGCAACTGCTCGACAAGCACTGGGGCCGGACTCGCAGTACGCCCGAAGAGAAGCAGCAGCAGATCGAACGCCTGATTTCGCTGCTGCGTGCCGGTCTGTCGGAAGCCGCCGGCGCGTCGGACTCGGCAGCCGATTCGCCTGTGGTGCGGGGCTACCAGGTGTTCAAGAAGAACTGCGCGGTCTGCCACACGCTGTTCGATGAAGGGGGCCGCACCGGCCCGAATCTCACCGGTTATGAGCGCGACAATCTCGATTTCATGCTGTTGGCGATCGTCGATCCCTCAGCCGCCATTCGCGAGGAGTTCACGAACTACCAGATCGCGACGCTCGACGGCCTGATTCTCACCGGCCTCATCGACGAGCAGACACCGACGACGGTCACGATCCGCGGGGCGAACAACGAAACCACGATCGTTAATCGTGAAGAGATCGACATCTTGCAGGCACTGGATGTGTCCATCATGCCCGATGCGCTGACGCAGAAGTTGACGGATCAGGATCTCGTCGATCTCTTCGCTTATCTCGTCCGCAGAACGCCGATCCCCGTCGAGCTGCGCGGGCCTGATGAAGGCGCAGCCGAGGAGTGACTCGCATTTACTCTCTTTTCTCTGCGGCCTCCGCGTGAGCCTTCCGCCTGAGAGTTCGCGGGATTGCGGGAATAGCCTATCGCGCGGAAGTCTCCGCTATGGTCTGGAAGCCCTGTACTCCATCGCCGCCGATGTCGTGATGCTCTCCCACTTGGGATACGTCACTTTCGTCGTGCTGGGCTTTCTGCTGATTCTCATCGGCATCGCCCGAGGTTGGACCTGGGTTCGCAATCCCTGGTTTCGCTACGCGCACCTTTTCGCGATCCTGATCGTCGTGGCCGAAGCCTGGGCAGGGATGACCTGCCCGCTGACGGATTGGGAGAAAGGCCTGCGCCAACTCGCGGGAGAAGGCACATACGAAGGGGGGCTTCATCACGAATCTCGTCCGCAGCGTCCTCTTCCGCTCCTGGCCTCCATGGGTCTTCACGCTCCTCTACTCGCTCTTCGGCACCGGCGTAATGCTGACGTTCATGTTAACCCCGCCGCGACGACAGTCGCCCGCGATGATTGATCAACCCGACGTTGCCTAACGCACAGTCACAGGTGCCGCAGGTGCCGCGGTAACAAGTGGTTTGTTATTCAACGGATTCCCTGAGAATCGACGCGGCCTTCGCGGAGTGAAATCAGACTAATCGGAACGTCGGTTTTGGAACACAAACGTCCCCAGCTTCGACGCCGCGAGTACGTCCAGGCGGTCGTCGGCGTTGACATCAGCCACCCAAATCTGCACGCCGACGCCGGAGTGGTCGTCGATCAGGTGGGGAATGAAATGCACGTCGCCTGAGTCTTTCTGTGTCCACTCGAACCAGTACACGACGGGTGCGGCGTCTGGCTCGATGTCGCCGGTTGGGCCGTGCGCCCACATGCGTTTGCCGACGATGATGTCGCGCCGGCCGTCGCCGTTGATGTCGGCATAATCCAGCGCATGCGGCTGACTGAAGGCGACGCCGAACTCCGCCTCCTCGCCGCGATCTCCTATGATGCGATGTTGTTCGAATCGCGTACCATTGGAACCATCGAGCTGTTCGAGCCAGGCCAGGCCCCAGCCGTGCGCGTCGAGCGCGGTGACGATGTCGGCGTCCCCATCGGCGTCGATGTCATCCACGAACATCTGCGCGCCGCCGCGTCCCTCGGCGAAGCGATAGAGATGAAACTCCCATTCTCGCGACTCATCGCCGCTGCCGGTCGCCGGTTGCTCGAACCATCCGTCGTTGATGACGAGGTCGAGCAGTCCGTCTGAATTTACATCACCGACCCCTTCACCGTGATAGAACTCGTCCCACTCTTGCTCGGGTCCGATGGGACGAAACGTCCACGGGGCATAAGGGTCGTCGCGCGCGGGTTCGATCCAGCCCCAGCGGTTGTCCCAGTGGCAGATGAGTTGAGGAACTCCGTCTCCATCAAGGTCGACCAGCGTCGGCGACTCTCCGCGGACCCGCTCGAAGGCGAAGTGCCGCTCCCAGAGATCATGCCCCACTCGCTCCCCGCCCGGGTTCTCGTACCAATACGCGGCATGTAGATGCACGCGCCCGAGCACCAGAATGTCGAGCCTGCCGTCCCCGGAAAAGTCGTGCACGAAGCTGAACATGCTGTTCGACGGCGACTCCTCCGGCGGCAATGGCACAGCCTGGTAGAACTCGTGCGACTCCTGGAATGTCGGCCCCGCGTACCAGAACGGCCCGGCCACGATGTCAACAATTCCATCCTGGTTGATGTCGCCGGAGGTGATGCCATCACAGTAGTAGCGGTCGGTGAGGACGAGTTTCTGCCACGAAACAGCGTCTTGAGCGACAAGACATCGGCCTAATGTGGCGACCACGAGAATGGGCGCGACAATTCTGGTGATCAACGATCGTGACATAGTCGCCTTTCGCTCCGCAAAAGCCGCGCCGGAGGGCAGTAACATTCCAGCCATAACTCTTTCACTGGAATGCCAAGTTACTCCCAACCTGCGCTGGCTCTCCGAGACGCCGCGGCCGAGACTCAACGATGAACTGCCATCAATGCGATCCTGCGGGACACCGCCGTTGATGGAAGTCCGTCTTCAATCTCGCACACAGTTACTTTGCGGCAACCCGCCGACAAGCGTAATTGTACTGTCAACGCGCATCGTCACGAATTCGGCGTCTCGGAGTGCCGCCGCGACTGACGGCGAGTAACCGTGCCGTTCGTCGCAGTCCAGTCGCGGCGGCACTCCG
>JANNSB010000071.1:0-3878 GCA_031402175.1 Planctomycetaceae bacterium | reverse complement strand
ATCGTCCCCGTGGCGGTCACGGCCTCGGAATCAGTCGGCCGATTGCGAGAATGGGCCAGCGGGAGATGTCTGTCGGCCGACTCCGGCGGGATCTATCAGTCGGCACCGGGCAAACGGAAGCGCCGAGCAGTGGTGGCGGATCCGTCGAACAACTGAACTGGTCCAATGCATGCCCGCGGGGCGCTGCAAGTCCGTCGATTCGAATTGACTGTCCAGTAGGCACAGTTACCATCCATCATCCCCGGTGGTTGCTGGTTCTCCGCGACACCTAACCGGGTTCAAGGAAGTAACGCTAATACCGCAGGATGCGTTTCCATGGCCGGCGAATCGTTGTGCCCTGTCTTGACGTCTCAAGAGCATCGGCAACTGCTCAACCATGCTAAGGCTGTCGATCACGGCCGGATTCCGTGGGGATTGTTGACGCTGATGACGGCGGTCTGTTTCGCCGCTGCCGGCTATGGCGTACTGCGGTGGCTTCATTCAGGGGCAATCGCTGTCGGCGCTCTGTTGTTGGGATTTGCGATGCTGTTGCTGCAGATTCTGATGCATGAATGCGCCCATGGGACGTCGACACGGCATCGCCGCCTCAACACAGTTGCCGGGTGGCTGATAGGACTCTGGGTACTGACGCCGTTCTTCAGCTTCCGTCGCGGCCACGTGGCGCACCATCGTCATGCGGGAACAGTCCACGATCCCACGGCCGCTCCTCGTGGCAGCCAACGCGGACAGCGCATCGTCGAGCTTCTGATTCGATCGCGGCTCGTTCCGGTGTTGTATCTGGGTGGGGTATTCTGGCCCTATTTCACGTTCGACCTTCGCTCGGAGGGCCGGCGGTCGCCGAAACGCCTCGCATTGTATGCTTTCAATCTGGCGTCAATCGCCGGGCTGCATCTCGTGCTGGCCTGGCAGTTGGGAGCCGCTCGTTATGCATTGCTGCTGGCGGGAGCATTCTGGGTCTCAGCCATGCTATACGAGTACCTGTTCACTCAGAATCAGCATATCGGGCTGCTGCCTGATTCTCCGCAGGAAAGAGACTGCCACTCACGCGATCAGCACGGCTTCTCGCGATCGATTCGGCTGAAGTGTGGCGGACTGTTGCTCTACTTCAACCTGCACAAGGAGCACCACATCTGCCCTCAAGTGCCGTACCGCAGTCTGCCCAGAGTTCATGCCTGGCTGCAGCGGCATCGACCCGACATCCTGGATTTCACGTCGCACGAACTGGGGATATTGAGTCGGCGACGAAACCTCCGGGTCTACGCACCGACGGCGGGTGATCATGACTCCTGACTTTGACTGGATTCTGAATTCGACGCACGTCCTACCCGAGTGGCGCGACTTTCGATTTCGGTCGTTGCGCGAGATGTTGCACAGCAAGGATGCGACCGAGGCCAATTCATCGGTGCTGGCAGGCGTCGTTGGTGAGCGTCCCATCGCAGTGAAACTGGCGGATCTGGAGGCAGCAGCCGGGCTCGTCCAGAACTGGCTCGAGGAACATCACATCGAGCCTGGCACGAGAGTGGCGGTCTTCCGGCTCCCTTATGCATCGGAGTTGCTCGTGGCCGTCAACGCCATCTCGTTGATGGCCAATGGAGTCTGTGTCGTACTGCCCATGAGCTGTCGGCCGGCCGATGTGCACGATCTCCTGCACAGGACCGGCTGCCGACACGTGCTGATGCCGGTGGAAGCCGACATCCTGCGGGATCATGCTTCCGCCGCGACGGCCCATCGGGCGATTTGCCGAGTACTTGATGAAACGGAAATTCATCCATTGCCGATTCCTGTCGAGTTGCCGATCGAAGTCCGACGACAGAGTCCGCCACTGCCCGCCCGGCACGGTCACGGCGTCGATGAGGAAGCCGTCATTCTCACCACGTCATCGACGACTGGCCCGCCCAAACTGGTGAGGTATACAGCCCGGGTGTTGCTCACTGTCGCGGAGGCATGGCGCGCAGCCGGCCTGTTTGATGAAGGGAATTTCGGTGGTACGTCGCTGTGTCCGCTGCTCTCGCATTCGATGGGGCTCCGCAACGTCCTGCACGCCATCTGGACTCGACAGGCGACGCTGCTCATACCGCCGGAGTGGATTGACGAGGCACCCCACCGCGTCGTCGAACTGCTGCAGGCCTGGCCTCCTCAACATTTCACGGGTGGTCCCGCACTCATCCAGGCATTGGCGGAATTGGCACGAGTGTTTCCCGAGGCACGGAAGGCGCTGAAATCAATGCGACTCGTTGTCTCGTCGGGTTCGCCATGGGATTCCCGAACGAGACACAGTTTCCCCAGGGCGCGACTGGCCAACGCCTTCGGGATGACGGAAACGCAGCAGGCGCTCTCGACGCTTGTCGCCGCGGAGTCATTGAACTTCGATGGTTCGACAACACAACGGTCGCTGGGGCGCCCATTGCCCGGAGTGACGGCGGCAGTGCGTTTCACGAATGCTGATCAGTCGGTCGGCCGACTGTTCATCAAGTCGGCCTTCAATGCGATCGGATACGTGGGTGAACGGCCCTTCGAAGAATGGTTCGACACGGGCGACTGCGTGCGCCTCGTCCAGGGCGAACTTGAGTACTGGGGCCGCGCGGCGGATGACTTTGTGAATCTCGGCAGCGGGTTGAAGGTTTCGCTCACTGAATTGGAATCTCGCTACGGCCAGGTATTCGAGGAACTCCCGGCCATTATTTTCCGCCACAGTGCCGGCCGTCTGGGAATCGTCGCCCTTGTCTATTGCGGCGAACGCCTCCCGGACTGTCCCAGGCTCCAACAACAGATTCGCGAGGGGGTGCAATCCATTCACGAACGCATGGGCACGGGTGAGCAGGACTTCGAAGTTCGTCATGAGCGCCTGGTTGCCATCGGGCTAATTCCAGGAGTTCCCCGGCGGACTGGACTGGGAAAGATCGATCAGCGTGCGCTCGACAACGAACACCGGGTTGTGCTCGACTCGCTGAATAGTGCGACAGGTCGACATCCGCACGTGATCGAGATTGATCAGGCCTGTGTGGGAGAGAATGCGTGGTATCAGCAGCTTTCTCCCCATGTAGGACAGTTAATGCAGGCCTTGAAGCTTGACGTCGAATTCATCGGTGGTAAGGGTGATCATCTCGTTCGCCGCGACCGCACGGAATGTCGCGTCCTGGATCTGGTCGGCGGATTCGGCGCCAATCTGCTGGGCCACGGACGCCAGGAACTGCAGGACGTTGCGGTCGACGCCATGCAGGGCCTGCCGCTTCTCGATCAGGGGTCGCGGCGCACCTCCGCCGGGGAACTGGCGAGAACATTGTCCGCCCGTGTGGGAGCGATCACCGGTCGTCGATACGTGTGCCTGCTGCATTCCACTGGCGCTGAGAGCGTCGAAACGGCGCTGAAGCACGCTTTGTTCAGTTGGCGGTCGCGTTTCTCGGCCTTCAACCGGGAACTGACGCACGAGTTTGCAACTTTGTGTCCCGATCTTGTTCGCGAGTGCCGGCAACACAATGCATCACTGTTCAACGCTGCGCGCCCGCTGTTTGTCGCCCTGGAGGGGGGATATCACGGAAAAACGACCGGAGCACTCAATGTGATGTCCGAGAAGGCACAACGATCGCCGTTCGACGCGATCCTGGGGGCACGAGTGCAGTTCGTTCCTCGCTCGCACCTCGCGTCCCCGCGTGAATTCCTCGCCGAGTTGTGTGCCGACGAGATCCTGCAGCTACGCCGGCCCGTACGTCGTGGTGATGGATACGAGATTGACGAGGTGTCGTACCCGGCGATCATCGCGGTGATCGCTGAACCGGTTCAGGGAGAAGGAGGCATCTTTGAAGTCCCTCGCGACTGGTTCGTTGCCGTTCGGGAAGCAAGCCTCCCGCTGATCCTCGATGAGATTCAGTGCGGACTGG
>JANNSB010000070.1:0-4433 GCA_031402175.1 Planctomycetaceae bacterium | reverse complement strand
GCTCTTCCACGTTCGTGGAGACCTCGAAGCCCGTCGCACGGCTGATGAATTCGTTCTGGATGAAGTAATAGATGCTGTCGTTAAAGACCTGCATCCCCTCTTCCTTGCCGATACGGATGGCCGACGACAGTTTTTCGTCTTCGCCTTCGAGGATGAGCTTGCGAACGATGGGGTTGAACCGCATGATCTCGACGATCGGGACGCGGCGGGGCAAGTCGCGAATCGTGGGGAGCAGCTTCTGTCCCACGATGCCGCGCATGTTAAAGCCCATGCTCGAGCGAATCGCCTGGTGCATGTCCTGCGGGAAGAGGTCGAGAATACGGCCGATCGTCGACGGCGCGCCCGAGGCGTGAATGGTTCCGAACACCAGGTGCCCGGTCTCGGCTGCGTGAATGGCGGTTTCGAATGTTTCGCGGTCTCGCATTTCGCCCACGAGCATGATGTCGGGGTCTTCGCGGACGGCATGCTTCATGGCCACGGGAAAGTCGATCACGTCCATGCCGATCTCGCGCTGGTTGATCAGGCACTTGTCGGGCTTGTAGACGAATTCGATGGGGTCTTCGATCGTCAGGATGTGATAGCGCTCGTTGTGATTGACCCAGTCGAGCATCGAGGCGATCGTGGTGCTCTTCCCGGACCCTGTGACTCCGGAGAGGAGCACCATTCCCTGGTCGTACTTGCACAGCTCCTCCATTACGGGAGGCAGATAGAGGCCCTCGAAGTTGGGAATGTTCTGCTCGACTTTACGAGCCACCATGCCGGGCATTCCCAGTTGCTTGAACAGGTTCACGCGGAACCGCCAGTTGTTGCCTTCGAAGGGGACGACGTGGGCAAAGTCGGCCCCGCCGGTCTCGGCCATGATGCGCTTGTTGCGGTCGTCCATCACCTCGTAGAACATCCGCCACAACTGCTCTTCGTTGATCGGCGGCATGCTGAGTTCGCGCAGCGACCCCTTGATCCGCAGGATCGCCGGCTTGCCGACCTGCAGATGCAAGTCGGAAGCATCGTGCTTGATCTGCAGCTTGAAGAGCTTGTTGATCTCGGGGTCGGCCACCTTCTTGGACGGACCCAGTTCGTCGGCGGAAGCAATGGCGGCGACGGGAGCGGACTTCGCGGGAGAACTCATGGGATGCCGATGAAAAGTGACTCAGGGAACAGGCGGCGAACGGCCTCAGGGAATCATACCAGCGCCGGGGGAGCAAAGAAAACTTGCGATTTCGAAGAGGTGTTTTGAGTGGGACGCTGCAATCAGGTTGTGTGTCTGGCCTCGCCCCAACGGGGCGCCGGGATGTAGCCACGGGTGGAGCGCAGCGGAACCCGTGGAAAGTGGTAACGATCAATGACCGCCCCGGCCAGGGGCGGAGGAACGCTGCCATCACCCCTGCCGGGGCGACCCCTGTTTCACGTCATCATTTCCACGGGTTACGCTTCGTCCGCTCTGCGCGGACTCCGCTCCACCCGTGGCTACAGACCATCCGCCCCGCGGGGGCGGCGTCCACTCCACCGCTTAAGCGCCGCCCAAACCGCCAGCACCTTCACCTATCACCAATTGACGGTTGCACTCGCTCACTCTCGCGTGCTTCACGCTCGTTTGAATTCCCCTCCCGCTCCAACTAATGTGCATGCACACACATTCGCGGATTCATCCGAGTTCGCGAGGGGCCATCCATCGAAATACGTTTCGTCACTCCGTTTGTGATTGTTCACCTGCGGAGTCCACAAGTCTGGATACGGCGATCCAGTGGGGTCTGCCAGGCCCACTCACACGGAACACGAAGCGGCCGAACACTTGGAGAATCAAGCGCCATGGGACGTCCCGTCACACTGTTCACCGGCCAATGGGCCGATCTGACCCTCGAAGTCATGTGCAAGAAGGCCGCCGGCTTCGGCTATGACGGCCTCGAACTCGCCTGCTGGGGCGACCACTTCGAGGTCGACAAGGCCCTGAAGGACGACACCTACTGCGCCCGCAAGCGCGATCTGCTCGAGAAGCACGACCTCAAGCTCTTTGCCATTTCGAACCACCTCGTGGGTCAGGCCGTCCTCGACAACATCGACGCACGGCATAAGCAGATTCTCCCGCCGCACATTTGGGGGGACGGTAATCCGGCCGGCGTCAACAAGCGGGCCATCGAAGAGATGAAGAACAGCGCTCGCGCCGCCCAGAAGCTCGGCGTCGGCGTCGTGAACGGATTCACCGGCTCCAGCATCTGGCACCTGATCTACGACTTCCCGCCGATCATCCAGTCGCAGTATGACGACGGTTACAAACTCTTCGCCGATCGCTGGAACCCGATTCTCGATGTCTTTCAGGAATGCGGCGTGAAGTTCGCGCTCGAAGTCCACCCGACCGAAATCGCGTTCGACATCTACTCGGCGAAGAAGGCCCTCGAAGTGCTCGACCATCGGCCCGAGTTCGGCTTCAACTTTGATCCGAGCCATCTGATCTGGCAGGGAATCGATCCGGCCGAGTTCATTCGCGAGTTCCCCGATCGCATCTACCACGTCCACATGAAGGACTCGGCCGTCACGCTCAACGGACGCTCGGGAATTCTGTCGAGCCATCTGCGGTTCGGCGACCCGCGCCGCGGCTGGGACTTCCGCAGCGTGGGCCGCGGCGGCGTGCGTTTCGAAGAGATCATCCGCGCGTTGAACGCGGCAGGCTATCCGCAGGACATGCCGCTGTCGGTCGAATGGGAAGACAGCGGCATGGACCGCGAAGCCGGCGCCGCCGAAGCCTGCCAGTTCTGCAAGAACATCGACTTCGCGCCGTCGGGTAGGGCGTTTGATGCGGCGTTCGCGGATTAAGGCACGGCAGATGGGGCGCAAGCGGTGAACAGCATCCCAACCCCTGAAGAGCATGCCAGGCGACTCGCGTGGTTCGCAGAGTACACCGCGCAATTAGATCGCCAGCCGAAAGACTTGCCACTGCGCTGTCCTTGCTGTGGATGCCTGACCCTCAGCGAGCGCGGAGGATTCGAGATTTGTCCCGTATGCTTTTGGGAAGATGATGGACAAGATGACCATGATGCCGATGTTGTCCGAGGCGGCCCGAACGGTGGACTGAGCCTGACAAAGGCCCGGGACAACTACTTACAATTCGGAGCTTGCAAAGAGCGAATGGCCGAATACGTCCGGCCGCCCCTCCCGGAAGAGGTGCCGTCTTGATACGCATGGAGGGTTCAGCCGAGCAGGAAGCGATGGGTGACACTGTCATTCAAAGAGTGTGCCACTGGCCTTGCCAGTGCGATGGGCGAGTTCGCGCTCCATGTAAGTCTCGCTTCATCGGTCGCGTCGTCGGTGATCTGCACAAGTGCTAATGGTCGCATCAATCTACCGCTCGCACTGGCAAAGCCAGTGGCACGCAGAGTCAGCTCATTTCGCCAGTGGCACCTGGCAGCATTCCGTAGGTCAGGCTGTGCCTGACGAACCACAGAGCGGACGGGACTCGCATGCAAAACCGTAGCGAGGCAACTGTTCCATCGCAGAAACTGTCGCGAAGGAGGATCCAGCGTTCGATCCGTCAGGCACAGCCTGACCTACACTCGCTCAAGTCCCTCTATCCGCTACCTGACATTGAGCGATAGATGTACCACTACACTTGCTACTTCCCGGTCTTTTTCGAGCGTTGTCCCGACGTAGCCTTCGGGGCCGGCCTAGCTCTGTCAATGTACACTTCGATGTCGCTCACGCCCCTTGCGTAGTGTACGAGCATCAGAGTAGAAGTGAGAAGCTCGGCAATCCGGTCTAGGGGCAGGGGATCCTCTTCGAAGAGCAACTGGTAGTTTTCAGAACCTGGGGGCGGCCATCCCAACTCTATGAGAAGGGCCATTTCCTGTTCTGTCAGTAGGTCACCCGCCTCCAGAAAGTACTGACCAACGGACTCCACGACGAGCGATCCGTCCGAGATTACGAACTGTACGAACCTTGGTGATCGATTGATTGCCAATGTCGCGAAAGCGTTGCTCCACTCGATTACGATGTCGAGGGTCTCTCGTACAAGCCTGATGATGGATGGTCTTGCTTCACCTCGACTGGCTTCCTCAGACAGTAGGTCGTCTTCTTCTGCGACTTCCTCCAGAAGCTCTTGAGCTAGCGCATTGACTGGCTCAATCTCGCCATTGTATCCAGCGAAACGGAAGAGCGCGACGCCAGCCCTTTCAGCAAAGATCTTCGCTGCATTAGTGAACTCCGACAGCGAAAAGAAGATGGCCTTCCGCCCATCGTACGCGGCCCCTCTAAGGCGCTGGATATCGGGAGACCCGATGGGCACCATCCAGGCCTTGACCTGCACGACGGCCTCTTTCGATTCCACATCAATACCGCCATCGGGACCGCGTGGGGCCCCCCGGACGGCTGTGTACCCCCAGAATAGCAAACAAAAAGATGCGGCGACCTCGGAATACTTAGGGGGGCGCGGTAGACGCGGCGCG
>JANNSB010000069.1:0-6314 GCA_031402175.1 Planctomycetaceae bacterium | reverse complement strand
CGTACGAGAGCGACAGATCCCGCTGTGCCTGGGCATTCGTCGGATCGGCCGCCGCCAGCACTTTGCGGATGTCCAGTACCTGCTGGTAGAACCCCTGGGCCGCCGCCGTGTCGCCGAGCTGCAGACTCACGTCCCCCAGCTTCGCGTACGAGTACGACAGACCCCGCTGCGCATCGGCATCGGTCGGATCGGCCGTCGCCAGCGGCTCACGGATGTCGAGTGACTGTTGGTAGAAGTCCTGCGCTGCCACCGTGTCGCCGAGTTGCAGGCTCACATCCCCCAGCCTCTCGTACGAGTCCGACAGACGCCGCTGCGCATGGGAATTGGTCGGATCGGCCGCCGCCAGTGCCTGGCTGATGTCGAGTCCCTGCTGGCAGAATGCGCGGGCCTCCGCGGTGTCGCCGAGCCGCCGGCTCACGTCCCCCAGACTCTCGTACGAGAGCGACAGATCCCGCTGTGCCTGGGTATTGGTCGGATCGGCCGCCGCCAGCACTTCGCTGATGTCGAGTCCCTGCTGGTAGAATGCGCGGGCCTCCGCGGCATTGCCAAGCCGCAGGCTCACGTCCCCCAGACTCTCGTACAAGACCGCCAGATCCCGCCGCGCCCGGGCATTGGTCGGATCGGCCGCCGCGAGCACTTCGCGAATGTCCAGTGACTGCTGGTAGAACCTTTGGCCCGCCGCGATGTCGCCGAGCCGCCAGCTCACGTCCCCCAGCCGCTCGTACGAGTATGACAGATCCCGCTGCGCCTCGGCATTGGTCGGATCGACTGCCGCCAGACGCTCGGTCGTGTCGAGTCCCTGCTGGTAGAACCCGCGTGCCTCCGCGATGTCGCCCAGATTCAAGCTCATGTTCCCCAGCCTCTCGTACAAGGCCGCCAGATCCCGCTGTGCCCGGGCATTGGTCGGATCCTCCTCCGCCAAGTCTGCCGCAATGTCGTGCGCCCGGGCAAAGATCGATTCCGCCAATGCGACCGTGCTTCGTTCGTTGATGGACAACTCTGCGGCAACTGTTGCATCCGCCGCCAGGCCGGTCTCCCCCGCCCCAACGCCGAATTGCAGGATCACGTCTCCCATCTCAATAAGTGCGACCAGCGTGTTGCGATCGACCTCCGCCTGCTCCACATATTCGGTCGCCACCTGTTCCAACTTCTCCAGAGATGTGATGAGCAGTCGTCTTCGCACCTCGCCCCCTCCGGGCAGGTTCTCGAAACTCCTCTGCAGGTCGAAGATCACGGACGTCAGCGTCGACAGCGCCAGTTCGCTCTGCCGCCGGGCCGCGTCGCGCTGGTCTTCGGCTTCCTCGCGCGCCTCGTGCTCGCGGGTGATCGCTAGCTCCAAGTCGCGCTGGGCCTGCTCGGCGATGCCCGTCTGTAGCCTCGCTTCGTCACGATCGCGGCGGGCGTTGTCCCGTTCCTGTTGCGCCCGCTCGCTCGCCCGATTGGCCAGCACCGCCTGCCAGGTGGTTCCCGCCAGTCCTAGCAACAGCGCCGCCACCACCAGTCCCCCGGTGACCAGACTGGCCCGGTTTCGCCGCGCGAACTTGCGAAAGCGATAGGCCGCCGAGGGGGGGCAGGCCACGACTGCTTCGTCGTTGAGATAATGCTGCACATCGGCCGCCAGTGCCGAGACGGTGTCGTACCGGCGGGAGCGATCCTTCTCCAGGGCCTTCATCACGATCCAGTCGAGTTCGCCCCGCAGCAGGTGCGACAGTTTCGCCGGCTCGATGTTCCGATTGGCGGCGACGTTCGGCAGCGTGTTGATCGTGCTCAACCGCGTGCTCGGCCGCGGAGGTTCTTCCTCCCGGATGATCCGCAGCATGTCGTCCCAGGCCGCCGTCCGCAGCCGCCGGCGATCGAACGGCGTCGTCCCGGTCAGCAGTTCGTAGAGCAGCACTCCCAGCGAGTAGATGTCGCTGCGGGTGTCGACGTCGAGCTGGTTCACCTTCGACTGCTCGGGACTCATGTACTCGATCGTCCCCACGATCTGTCCGAACGCGGTGAACAGCGTCTTCTCGGTGAGCGACTGGCTGATCGCCTTGGCCACGCCGAAGTCGATCACCTTCGGCACTGCCTTCAGGTCGTACTCGGCCACCAGAATGTTCGAGGGTTTGATGTCCCGGTGAATGACCCCCTTCTGATGGGCATGCTGAATCGCCTGGCACACCGGCAGCAGCAGCTCGAGCCGCTGCCGCAGCGTGAGATGGTGCTCGTCGCAGTACTGCGAGATCGGCAGTCCCTTGACCAGTTCCATCACGAAGGAGGGACGGCCGCTGGGGGTCGTGCCGGCATCCAGCACCTTGGCGATGTGGGGATGGTCCATCAGCGAGAGAGCCTGCCGCTCCGCCTCGAAGCGGGCGATCACCTGCTGGCTGTCCATGCCCGGCTTGATGATCTTGAGCGCCACCCGGCGTTTGACCGGCACGGCCTGCTCGGCCATGTAGACGACGCCCATCCCCCCTTCGCCAATCTGCTGCAGCAGCTTGTAGGGACCGATCTGCGTGCCGGCCTGCTCCACAACGAGCGCTGGCTGTCCAGGTTCCGGCTCGGGCGCCACCAGCGTGGCGACTATTCCTTCCAGATGAGGTGGGGATTCGAGGAACTGATCGGCAGCGCTGCCGACGGAGAGCAGTCGCTCGACCTTTTGCCGGAGCGGCTGGTCGTCGCCGCAGGCCTGATCCAGATACTCGGCCCGCGCGGAGTCGGACGAGAGTTGGGAGGCTTCCCAGAAGATGTGTTCGGCGGACTTGGGGTCCATGAATCAGCCCTGTAGGAAAAGGAACAACCTTAGTGCGAGAAATCGCCGCGGCGCACCTCAGTCTTTCCGCAGGCAAGATCAGGAATTCGCAGAATCGGCTCCCTCGGTGAGCGCCACGTACAGCCATGTCTTGGCATACGACCAGTACCGCTCCGCCGTTGCCCGGGAGATGCCCAGCGCCTCGGCCGCCTGCGGCAGCGTCAGCCCGGCAAAGTACCGCAAGTTGACGAGATCCGCCTTGACCGGATCTTCAAGCCGCAGCCGTTGCAGCGCCTCGTCGAGGTCCAGAATGTCGTCGTGCGGCGTCTCGGCGAGCGTGGCGGCCTGATCGAGGTTCACCCGCCGGTGATCCCCGCCGTGTTTCGCGCTGCGCTTGCGACGGGCATTCTCCACGAGAATGCGGCGCATGGCTTCGGCCGCCGCCGCGAAGAAGTGTCCGCGGCCGTTCCAGTGCTCGGCCTGTTCGGCATCCACCAGCCGGAGGTAGGCATCATGCACGAGCGCTGTGGCCTGCAGTGTCTGACCCGGCTGCTCCTGCTGCAATCGCACCGCCGCCAGCTTGCGCAGTTCATCATAGACCAGCGGCAGCAACTTGTCCGCGGCCGCTGGATCACCTGATTCCATCTGCTGCAGGATGTGAGTGACGTCGCTCATGGCGACGTTCAGAATACGCCGCCAATCGATGCGACGCCATGATGACAATGTCAACCATCCAGCGTCCGTTTTCAATCTCCAATACGAGCTGTTCCCAAAGCCCTTCCCGCGCAACCGCGGTGGTAGGGATAGGACGACTGAGTGAGCGAATGGTGGTGCTTGCCGGTCAGTAGTGAATGACCGTCTCTCCCGTCTCCCTCTTCTTCCTTCTACTTCTCTTCCACTTGAGATTCACATTTAATCACCGGCGGCCTCGGGCCCACGAACTGGTAGTAGGTGCATGTGAGCTGCGCGTTGAAGAGCTTGCGGCGGCGGGTGGCGGGACGGTTCCAGAGGCGTTCGAGGCCGGGGTGCGTGGTCAGCACGTACGTCGACCAGGTGTCCCAGTCGTCGATGGCCTGGCCGAATTTGCGGTAGAGGCCCTCGATGTCGCGGCTGTCGCCGTCTTCGCCATCGTCTCCCATTCGTTCGCCATACGGGGGGTTGGTGATGATGCAGCCGTACTTGCGCGAGGTCTTGAGTTCGGTGGCATCCAACTGCTGAATGTGGATGTCTTTCCCGACGCCAGCGAGATCCGCATGCTGCCGAACCAGACCGAGCGCGCGGCGATCGATGTCCGAAGCGATGAAGGGCCGTTCGAATCCCGAGGGCAGTATCAGGCTGCGAGCTTCTTCGCGGGCCTGCTTCCAGGCGTCTGTCGGGATACGCTTCCAGCGTTCGGCCGCGAACTCGCGGTTGAGACCGGGAGCGATGTTGCGGCCGATCATCGCGGCCTCGATCGCGATCGTCCCCGAGCCGCAGAACGGATCGTGAAACGGCCGGTCGCGATTCCAGTACGACAGCAGCACCATGCCCGCGGCCAGCGACTCGCGCAATGGCGCGGGGCCGATCCCCTTGCGATAACCGCGCTTGTTGAGACCAGATCCTGAAGTGTCGAGCGAGAGCGTGACTTCATCCTTGTGGACGGCCACTTCGACCGAGAAGCTCGCGCCCTCCTCGGGCAGCGTCTCGACGCCGTGGGCTTTGCGCAGGCGTTCGACGATCGCCTTCTTCACGATCCGCTGGCAGTCGGGAATGCTGTGCAGTTGCGATTTGATGCTCTTGCCGGTGACGGGGAACGCATCGCGAGGCCCGATCCACTCTTCCCACGGCGTTTCGAACGTCTGGTCGAACAGCTCGCCGAAATCGAACGCCATGAACCTGGCGATGCGAATCCGCACGCGGTCGGCCGCCCGCAGAAACAGATTGAGCCTCGGGATCGCGCTCAGTTCGGCAGCGAGCTCGATCTTTCCATCACTGACCGTCGTCGGCCCATACCCCAGCGCTTGCACCTCACGCGCGACGACGGCTTCGAGTCCAAAAGCGGTATTGAGGATGACGGGGATGGACATGGAAACTCGATCAATTGATTCGTCAAACTCAGAACCCGACAGGGTTCGCAGCCATTAGCCGGCGGTTAAGCGGAGCGACACCGCCGGTGGACGATATCAAGAGAGGCCGCATCCCGGCAGGGATGCCAGTGTTGGACTCGAAGACTGCGACATGCTGCGGATCACAGGGAGTATTATTGCCGCAAGTCATGATTCTGGCTAGAATCTGGCCAGAATGAAGTTCGAGATACTCCTGTCGCCCGAGGCAATCGAAGACCTGCGTTCGTTCAAGGCGAATCGCCGAGCTGACATCGTAAAGGCGCTAGAGACGCATCTCAGGCACGAGCCGACAAAGACGAGCAAATCTCGCATTAAGCGCCTCCACGGGGTATTGCGACCACAATACCGGCTGCGTATCGGAGACGACATTCGCGTTTTCTATGATGTCGCCGACGATGTAGTTGAAGTTCTGGCCATTGTGCCAAAGTCCGAGGCGAACGACTGGCTGACAAAATGGAGCAAAAAGTCATGAAGAAAGTCCCGCTCACCGACTTGAAGGACGACCTGTCCCGGTATCTGCGTCTGGCGGAGAAGGAGCAGATCGTCATTACACGGCATGGACGGCCGGCGGGCATCCTCGTCGGCTTCGCCTCGGAGGACGAATGGTTCGATTATCAACTCCAAAACGATCCTCGTTTCTTGCAGCGAATCGAACAGGCGCGCGCAAGCCTGAGAAAAGGTCGAGGCGTCAAACTCGAAGACGTTACTGGCTGAGTGAAGTTGCTCGGAACTTGAATCGAATTCGTAGATATTGACTGGATCATCGACCGTCACTGCAGGCCACGGCGGCGGCCAAGAGCAACAGAAGCCCGGCGCAGTTGAGCCAAGTGTTGGAGTTCATCTGCCTGCCCCGGAGTGAACTTGACGGCGGTGTTGCTACTGGCTTTCGAGGCGCTCAGTCAGGTGGATGACCGTGCCTTCGTCGGAAAAAGGAATCAGCGAAAACGTCACAACGAGATGGCGGTTGCCTTTCCATCCTTCCATCTCGGCGAGTTCTCCCTCGACCTGAACAGCGCCCGAAAGTCTTGTCCATCCATGATCCGGAAGCTGTACCCTATAGTACTCGCAAACCACGTCAAAACTATCTGTCGTCGACCAACCGCCATCAATCTGACGCTCTTCCTCAATCGCCCATCCCGATCCTCTTTCTGAACCGGGATAGATCGGCACATCATTGGGGAATTCCGGCCACGATGCGCTGTCGTCGGCGGGTTCGGTTTCCCCAACAGGCTCGTCGGTGGATGCGATCGGCTCGCTGGCCGGCGCAGCGGTTGTAGTCGAATCCAGGGCCATTGGGACTGCCGGCGTCCCTGTTGGGTCTGCGGATAATGCGGGTGTTTCTGTATCGTTTGTGATTGCAGTCCCGGTCGCCGGTTGGCCTTCCTGTTGGACAAAGGAGTCAAGGAAGGATCCAATTCCCGAGGAACCTCCAGTGTCTGACGCCGTCGCGGGGGCGCGCTCGGCGGTTTCGGTTT
>JANNSB010000068.1:0-8268 GCA_031402175.1 Planctomycetaceae bacterium | reverse complement strand
CCGCCGACAATGCCCTGATGTACTTCGCCGATGGCAAGCAGGCGATCGTGGACATCATCATTGCCATGAAACACGGTTGAATCCCTGTGCAACCGACCGGGAGAACAATGGAGTACCGCGACCAACTCCGCCTGCTATTGTGGACCCTCTGGGGGCTGACACTCGCGCTGCTCGTGTCGGCCGGCCTGTGGGCTGTGCTTGCCGCTGCGGGCGACGTCGTGGGCGGCCGCGCCGCCCGCTGGATGACGCTTGTTGTCGCCACATTGGCCGCAGTCGACCTCGGCTCGATTGTTGTCTGCATTGCCCGCCGGGAGTTGAAGTGAAGCACCTTCGCCGCGCTACCGGCAAATGGGAAACATCAACGCCTTTGATTGGCAATCTCGCACCGGCGCGCCTTATACTTCCGACGCAGCGGCCTGGACGAAGGTCGTGAATTCACGGAAACACTCAATCGACACTGGAGCAAGTCCATGCCAAACATCACACTTAAGGGGGATCCCGTCACCATCAAGGGTTCGGAAGTCAAAGTCGGCGACAAGGCGCCCGACTTCAAACTGCAGGGGAGCGATCTCTCGGACATCACTCTCGCCAGTTCGGCGGGTAAGACGCGAATCATCGCCACGGTCCCCTCGCTCGACACGCCGGTTTGTCACGCGGAAACTAAGCGATTCAACGACGAAGCCGCCAAACTCGCCAACGCGGTGGTGCTGGTCGTCAGCACCGACCTGCCGTTCGGCCAGAAGCGCTGGTGTACAAACGAAGGCGTCGACAAGGTGCAATGTCTCAGTGATCACCGGGCCGCCAGCTTCGGCGAGGGGTACGGCGTGCTGATCAGCGGCGGCAAGCTCGATCGCTGTCTGGCCCGGGCGATTTTTGTGGTTGGACCGGATGACAAAGTCAAGCATGTGCAGTACGTCAGCGAGATCGTCGAGCATCCCGATTACGACGCCTGCCTGACGGCTGCCAAGGGCTGAGCATTTCGAATTGGAAACTCCTCCCGATGGATCGCAAAACGGCGCTGCGCATCCGCAAGGCGACGCAGTTCAGCGAAGTTGCGTCGCGCTGATCGGCGCCAGCAATGTGGCGTATGCCTTCCCGCGGCTGGCTCAAGGGCTACTCGTGCGTCGCGGTTTCGATGTCTTCACCGCTCATGGACACGGCCGCTCTTTGGGCATGCGTTCCACGGTATTCAGCCGCGAGTTGCCGGGAGTTCTCGAATGCGGGCTCTGGCCCGCACTCGAATCGCATGTCCGGTCCCACGGCGATGCCACTGGCCCGCGCGTGGCGCTGGTCACCGATATCGGCAACGACCTGCTCTATCAGGTGTCATTGTCGCAAGTCATCTCCTGGCTCGATGAGTGCCTCGAACGACTCGCGAGTCTGGGGTTCGAATCAGTCGTCGCCACTCTGCCGATGTCGAGCGTGATGTCGATGAGCGCGCTGCGGTTTACCTTGGCCCGTAACCTGTTGTTTCCAGAGTGCCCCTTGAGCTGGAACGACGTGCGCACGATTTCCACGGATCTCGACACCGCGGTGCGGGGCATTGCCGAATCCCGTGGACTGGAGGTCGTCGTCCCACGCGGCAAATGGTACTCGGCCGACCCGATTCATATTCGCCAGTCCCGGCAACGTCGGGCATTTCAGGCGATGTGCGGTCGCTGGCGAACGATCGATCCGGTGCTGTTTGGCAAATTCCCCTGGGATCGCGCGCACTACTGGTGGAACAAGCGCCCCTATTTGCGATGGGTCCGCCGCAATGAACGAATTCAACTACAGCCCGTGTGGCGCGGCCCGCGCGGCAACGCCCTGCGCATGTATTGACGGCGAGCGATCGCAATTACCTCCGCGCCCCGAACCAGCCCTTCTTAGCGGGTTGATTCTGACGCACTACGGGCTGCCGGATGCCGTCGCCGGCCGATGTCACGACATAGGCTTCTGGCAGCAGCACGCAGCTCAGATGGCCGCCGACGCCGCCCGTAGTGTCGATCAGCATGCGTTTCGGGAAGAACTGCACTTCCGGAACCGGTACGTGTCCCGACACGACCGTCTGATAGCAGCCCTCGGGCAACCGGCCGTTAATGAGTGACTTCGAACACAGCCAGGTCGGGCGGTTGAGCGTGAAGTCTCTTTCCCTCAGGATCGCCAATTGCGTGGCGAGGTCGGCGTCAGGGTCCAGCCCCGCATGCACGAACAGGAATTCCGGGTGTTCGATCAGCCAGGGGAGGTTCGCGAGAAAGTGCTGATGCGACTGCGGCACCTCGCCGCGCAGCGCCTCAAGGTTGCCGAACTCCGCGCCATAAGAAGCAAACGTAGAGTGCGAACCGTAATGATCGATCCAACGGGCCGGCCAGTCGGTGTAATCGGGAGTGGGGACGTAACCAAGTCCCGCGGCCATTGCCAGTTCGTGATTCCCCGCGATCGCCGCGGTCCGCTTATGCTCGCGGCAAAGGTCGAGATAGATGTCGATCGCCCCTTTGGGATCGGGGCCGCGGTCGACAAGATCGCCGATGAACACGATCCAACGGCGTTCAATGTCGGGCATATCCCGCAGTTGACCCAGCAGGGCCTCCAACTGATCGACCTGCCCATGCACGTCGCCAATCACTGCCACTGGACCGTCAATCCTTGTCGGGAATTCCATCGTGTTACGTATCCAATTCCGTAGTTGTTTCTGCTTAGGGCACCCCGTTGGGCGCGGAATGGTACTACCGTGGGGATCGTGTCTCAAGAGGAGATCCAGAGTGCCGCGGTATTCGGAGACGTCATTCGGAAACCCACACCGGCTGACCCACGATGTCGGCTTTCATCGTCACGCCCAGTCCGGGCGTTGTCGAGGCCGACATGCGCCCCTGCTCGCGTTTCGGAGCACCTTCCGCCGTGCTGACGGTGACATAACTGTTAAAATCGGTCGTGGTGAACAGCATCTCCGGCGGCGTGCTCTGCGCCAGGTGAGCAATCGCGCTCGTGACGATATCACCGCCCCAACTGTCTTCGATCGTCATCGCGATCCCCAGCGCAGCGCACAGGTCGCGGGCCTGCTTCGCCCGCGTGAGACCGCCGAACTTGCTGATCTTGATGTTGACGATGTCCATCGCCCTGTCTGCGTGGCCGCGCAACAGTGCCGGCAGCCCATCCATCACTTCGTCCAGCACGAACGGATGATCGCAGCGCTGCCGCACCGACAAGCACTCCTCGTAACTGGCGCAGGGCTGCTCGATGTAGATGTCGACATCCCGCACAGCGCGAATGACTCGCAGCGCATCATGCATCAGCCAGCCGGTGTTGGCGTCGGCAATGAGACGGTCTCCGAGTTCCAGAATCTCGGCCACCGCGAGAATGCGTTCGACATCGTCTTCCGGATCAGCGCCGACCTTAAGCTGAAAGCTGTGATAGCCTTGACGCTTGTACTCTGCAACATTTTCAGCCATCTCCGCCGGTGCTGCTTGCGAGATCGCGCGATAGAGCGGCACGCTGTCGGCATAACGGCCGCCAAGCAATTCGCAGACAGGCATACCCGCGGACTGCCCCAGGAGATCCCAGCACGCCATGTCGAGCGCCGACTTGCCGTAGGGATGACCCTTGAGAGTCTTATCCATCAGCCGGTTGATCTTCTCCACCTGCCGTGGATCCTGGCCGATGAGAGCCGGCGCGAGCACCTGAATGGCCGTTCGCGCTCCCGCGGCATACGCAGGCAGATACGCCGGCCCCAAAGGACAAACCTCGCCATGACCGACGAGACCCGCGTCGGTTTCGATACGCACGATGGTCGAATCGAACACATCGACCGACTTGCCACCGGACCAGGCATAACGCCCTTCCACCAGCGGCAGATCGACTTGATGAATGGAGATGCGGGTGATTTTCATACTTGTTATGTTAGCCGGTAATTCATCCTGGCAAACCGAACAGTTCTTGAGTCAAGCGGCACCTGGATTCTATAATCGATCATCCGAATGAGTTTCTCTCCAACGAAGACTGAGCCTTAATGGTCGCTATCACCCTGACAAAGGAACAGAGTACGCTTTTGGCAGCAGCCGACGGTCCGGTTACGGTGCGGGATACGTCGGGTCGCGAGGTTGCAGTATTGACGCGTACTGATGTTTCAGAATCCCCCCTGTCGATAAGTCCTGAGGAATTGGAGGTCCTTCTCGATCGCATGGGTGACGATCCGAACGAAGCCTCGCCAATCGCAGAGGTACTCCAGCGAATCAAATCACGGACCACCTGATGGCACGGGTCACGGTCCGCTGGAGTAAAGCCGCCGAAAGCGACTTGGCGTCGATCTGGATGAATTCGGTGGATTCCCAACTCATAGAACGAGCCGCGAACGAGATCGACTCACTGATTTCAATCGACCCGTCCGCTAAGGGACAACCAATCTCTGACTTGGAAGACGAGTCCTTGACAGTAATACTTACTCGCACCGTCGCCATGCCTGCAGAGTTGCGATGGCTACGCTTTGGCCCGCTGGAAGTGTTCTATCAATCTTTTGAACTTGACTGCATGGCGATCGTCTGTCACGTGAGGTGCCGACGAGATCGGATCGCATAGGTCAATCGTCATCAATGCCCGAATCCGCGCGGATCAATCCGGTCCAGCAGCCGTTCGATCTTGCGATGGTTCTCCAGCGTCTGATGGACGATGAGCGAAGTGTGTTCGTCATCCAGTCGCAGAGCGTAGACCCGTCCCCGTCCCCGTCCCCGTCCGCTGCCCGATGCCTGGAACGGATCGTGCCACGACTCGGGTGCTACGAGGTTCGGAAGAGCAGGCGCGAGATCCTCGGCCAGCGATGCCGACAGCCGGTAGGTTCGCGAGACGAGTGCGTGCGGATCGTCTGCATCCGGAATGCGGACGACTTCCCGCAGCTTAGCCAGCATCTCGCGCACGGACTCGTGCGTGTTGCGGGTGTTCGACACGATGAGGTAGCCATTCGGCATCACGTCGATCTCGCCGCCGATGCCGTCGATGTCCATCCATTCGCCGCTGGTCTGCTGGAGCACCAGATCCTCAAGCTGATAGGCCTCCATCACGCTCAGCAGATCCTCGACGTTGTAGAAGATGGTCGGGAAGTGGTAGAGGCCGGCATAGTCGGTCGTGATCCACAAAACGCCGTCTTGGATGACGTAATCCAGAGAGGCGCCCATCACATCAGACAGCATGGCATCCAGAACCACCCTCAGAGGCTGATCCTGCAAATCGCTGACCACGAGGCTGTCTCCGGCGATGCCGTTGTCGTGTAGGTCGACGATCGCCAGCTCGATGGAAATGCCCGTCTGCTCCGATAGTGATGCCGCCGCGGTCTCCAGCGGCACATTCTGGAAGTAGCCGTTTACGGGTTGCTCCAGCGTCGCGATCAGTAAGGCGTTGGCCGGAGACTGATCGACGTAGATGGTCTGGGCCTGTTGCTGCATCGCCTCGAGCAGCGCCGCCACTTTGCGCTGCATGGGAAACGTCTGTCGGATCACCAGCGCGTTCGCCGCGACGTCGATCTCGCCGCCGATGCCGTCGATATCCACCCATTCTCCTTCGCAGTGGGCGTGGAGGACATCGATCAACGCCTGCCAGTCGCCATCCCAGTGACGCAGCGCGGGGAGGGCGTCGAATGCCTGCACAAAGAGGTTGTCCACCGCCGCGCTCTCCGTAGTAATGACGACGATGCCGTCTTCCACGTACCACGCCAGCGGCGTCGCAAATCGGTCGGCCCATGCCGTCCTCGTGCACATCTGATCGAGCGCCAGATAGAGCGGCACGCCTCCGGGCAGCGTGACCAGGTCGTCGGCAGTCGCACCCTGGTCCGCCAAGTCATACTCTTTGATGCGGCACGGCAACCCCGAGATCTTCGCGACGGCCTCGGCCGCTTCTCGCAGCGAAACCTGTTCACGCAGTTCGTCCACGATACGGCACAACGGCTTCGGCAGGAACTCGGCGGGATCGACGTAGGCCGCCGCGGGGAGCGAGGTGCGAATCCGAGGCGCATGTGCCGGCAAGTTCGACGGCGAGCGGGCCGCATCTCCCGGCGCGCCACTCACCCTGTCGCGCCCTGCCAATTGCCAGACGGCGGCCACGGCTCCGACGAGCAGCAACGCGGCGGCGATTTGCGGAAGGACGAAGCGCATGGCGGTCTACTCCTCTGGAGTGAATCCAATTATCCCAAACCCGCATGGCCCAGCCCCATAAGAAGGAGATATCTGACTGATCAAGTCTGCGATCTGTTCATGCACTCTTCGTGTTTGAACGACCACAAGCACCGTCGAAGTGCCGTCGCGTCTCACGGAGTAGATGCGTCCAGCCTTGCCTGATTCGGCGTCAGCGGGTTCGGCCCATGTGTCGCTGGCGATCACTTTCGGCAGGACATCCGTGAGGTCGATCGCCATCTCGGCACTCATGGTGTAGCAGCGCATCACGATGTCATCGGGATTCGACGCGACCGATAATTGCGTCTGTCGCATCATCGCCAGTATCGCTTGTATCTGGCGATGGACGCTCGGCGCCTGCGTTACGATCAGGTTGTGCGGAGGAACAGGATCGATTTCGCCCCCAGTGCCATCGATGTCGATCCATTCCCCCGACGTCTGCGCCTCGAAGAGGTCAATCATTGCCTGAAAGTCATTGTTCGGCATGACGTTGTCGACGCGGTAGACAATTGTTTCCTGATGCGCGTAAGCGTCGAGCTCATGCATGACCCAGATCGCGTCATCGCGTACGTAGTAATCAAGCGACTGGCCGGCAATGTTGTGCAGCATTGTGCCCAGCGTAGTCTGCAGATCTCGATCAACAAGCGTGTACGAAATGGGGGAGTCGAATGGCAAGTCCTGGTCGAACTGCCATATGGGATCGAAACGAAACTCAATACCCGACTGGTCCTGTAATGTCCGCAAGACATCGGCCAGCGCGACGCGGTCGAGCGACCCATGAATCGGCTGAGTCATCGCCGCCTCGATGCGCGCCGTCTGCGGAGCACGATTGACATAGATCATCCTCGCATCGCTCTGCATCGCCTCTAGCAGTCTGGCGATCTTCCGCTGTGTGGCGAACGTCTGACGGATCATCAACACGTCCCCGACTGCGTCGCATTCTCCGCCGATTCCGTCGATATCCATCCATTCGGCGTCCGGAGTGTGCGCCTGGATGATGTCGATGACCAGTTGGGTATTGTGACCGCAACGGTCCAGGACATCGCCAATGTTCCAGGCCTGATTCTGCATCCAGTCCCAGGCGCTGGGCTGCGTCGTGATCGTCAGGATGCCCTGATTGATAACCCAGGCAATTCGTGTTCCTCGTTGGCCTCCCGGCTGAACCGCTTCCCAGCACATTCTGTCCAGCGACATGTAGAGCGGCAGGCCGGCCCGCAGCGTCACCAAAACATCCAGTGGGATCCGTTCCTTCTCGAAATGATACTCCACCACGCGACAAGGCATCTTGGCCAGTTCGGCGATGTGACTCACGACATCCGTCAGCGGCACGTCAACAACCGCCTCTTCAACGATTCTGCCGAACGCTCTGGGCAGAAAGTCGGCGGGGTCGATGTAAGCCACCTCCGGCACCTCTTCGGTGACGGCTGCCGGCTCGGCGACTGGTTGCTCCTGGGCCGGTGGCACCTGCTCATCGGCCGACACGTTCGTCACCAGGGTCGCGATCGCGAGTGCGGATGCGAAGCTCCGAATCATCCACATGACGGCTCTCCGAATGAGAAGTAAGATTTGCCTTGGTGAGTCTAGCTGATGGGGGACGAAAAGTGGTTCACGCGGAGGCGCTGAGATCGCAGAGGACGAGATAACAACTGATTGGCTATTCCTTAAACGCTCTCCCTGTCTGTGCGATCCCTGCGCCTCCGCGTGAGCCTCCCTCCATTCCCAGCAACCGTCCCCGAGGCTCAACCTCCCCCTCAGGTCATTTGACCCACGCACTAATAACCGGGAGGATGCAGGCGGATTCAACAATCAATTTGGCCGTTCACCCGAGGAATATCCCATGTTGCCGGGCATCAAACTGTTTGATCTCACCGGACGCACCGCCCTCATCACGGGCGGCTCCAAGGGACTCGGTGCCGCGATGGCGGCGGGGCTGGCGTCGGCAGGGGCGGACGTCGTCCTTGTCAGCCGGCATGAAGCCGAGGCCTCCGAAGTGGCCAGGCAGATTGCGAGCGACCACGGTCACAAGGCGATCGGCCTGCAAGGGGATGTTGCCCAGCCGGAGGATGTCGAGCGATTTGTCGCTTCCACGATCGAGCGATTCGGGAAGATCGACATCCTCATCAACAATGCCGGC
>JANNSB010000067.1:0-8533 GCA_031402175.1 Planctomycetaceae bacterium | reverse complement strand
CCACGTCGACGCGGCCGACGAGGCGGAGGCCATCGCCAAGCTCTTCGAATCCGCGGATTGGCCACCCATCGAGGGGAGCCTGGAACGGCAGGGCATGGACACCGACCGGGGACTGCTCGTCAGCGAGCACCCCGAACTGGTGCAACAGCTTCGCGAACGGGGGATCGACAACTTCGACGACGTGATCCCCGGCATCGCCGGTATCACTCTGTTGAACTCCCCGACCACTCACACTTATGAGGTTGAGCAGTACGAACTGCATGCTTCCCAATACCGTGTCCAGGCTCGTAGCAGAGCCGAGGCGATTCAGTTCGTCCTGGATGGAAAGGGCACTGCCATCGAGGAAACGCAGGAGTTCATCGAAGTCGCCGACAGGTATGGCATCTCGATTGAGGAGGATCCGGACCTCATCGCCGAGCTTTGGGCGAGTGGTATCACGGAGCTCACCGACGTCATCCCCTCGATCCGCGACATCGAGGAGGTGCATGTGAAGGACGACGTCTCCCCGGTCGATGGAAGCGGTCCAACAGCGGTGGCGGACGCTGTGGTCGGTTTGTTCCGTATCGATGGCCCACCACTTGCAGCCTCGCCGACAGGGTCGCAACTCGTACGCGCCCGATCCCCCGGGGAGGCGGCAGAGGTTGTGATGCAACTCTGGAATGAGACCTGCTCGACACCACCCGACGGCAGCGTCTTCGTCGTGTCGCCGTTGGATGAGCCGGAGGGGGGCATTGGCGTCGTGCTGGAACCGGCGGGCCGCGAGACGCGCTGGCAAGTGCAGGGCGGCCAGGCACAGCCGGCTTTTCAGACATACCGGGTGCGATACGAAATCGATCTGGACGTCGAGAACCCGCTGGCGGCGGCCCGCCAAGCTTACGGGTACATGGTGAGTCCCGAATCTTATCGGCCAGTTCTGGAGGTCGCCCTCCATCAGGGAACCGGCGAGGTCGATTTCAGCACGGCCGAGACATTTGATCTGCATGAGTTGGGCTGCCGCGACGACATGGTGCAGCAACTGCAACTGGTCGCCGAGATCATCGAATCGACGTACGCGCATGATGCCAACGGCCACCGCGTAGAGGGGGACTCTCCCGTCAGTGGAGCGGATGTCGTCGACCGCCTGGCAGCACTGGAACAGCCCATCCGTGACGTCCTCCACCGCCATGCCGAAATCGAAGTGGTGTGTACTGCGAAGACCGAATCGATGCGCGTGCCCTCGCTGTGCGTCGTGCTCGAAAGCGAACCCCATGGTCGCGAGTCGTTCGACCATTACGCAGATCTCGATGACATGCTGGCTGCCGTGAAACGGTTGGTGGAGCGCTCGATCGAATGCTTCGCAGTGGACGGCATTGAACGAACGGTCGGCATCGAGATCAACGCTCCCGCCAATTCCGAGGAGGATGACAATGCAGTTGATCATCACGCCTGAGGGCGCAGGCCGCTGCCTGTATGACGAGTCGATTCCGCTGAATACACTCGGCCGTCTGCAGATTCAGCGCGGATCGCACGTCGAACCGGACGAAGCGGGCCAATGGTGGGCCGATCTCTCACCCGTCGACGGGCCGATGCTTGGTCCCTTTGACACGCGGAGAGAGGCTCTCGCTGCTGAGGTCCAGTGGCTGGAGATGCATTGGCTGCCGCGATGCACCACCGCCGACTGACGGCTCCACAGCGGTACTTTCCTTCCACCAGCGCGTCGACGTCGTGCCGCGACGCGAACGAACCCTTCCACAGGAATCCTCATGCTTGCCACAGGACATCGACAGAACTTTGACACTTTGCAGCAGGCGTTCTGCCGCGGCGACGCCGCTCTGCTGGAATGCCGCCTCATCGCAACCGGCGAAAGGGTTCCCGTGATCGTGGCCGTCAACCAGGTGGCCGGGGAATTCGAGTTCGTGCCCTTCGCCCTGATGTTCGACAACAACCCCTACGAACTGCTCGACCCACCCCATCCTGACGGTGACTTTCAGACCGACCCGGAACGCCCGCCGTCATGAGGACTCCGGCCAAAGGTATCACACCGCATTCCACTGACTGACTGAACCACTTACGTCGTCACGCCCCGTGCCCCTGAGACTTCGCCGTCTCTCGGTCACGGGGCTTTTTTTGTTTCCACCCCCAGAGAAGGAGTCCAAGTCATGACGCAACGTGAACTGAACCATGCGGTGGCCCGGCAGACGGGCGAATCGGTCCGGACGATCGAACGGCTCGGGTTCCTGCTGTCGGAACCGGAAACCGAATTCTCCGATCCCGACCATGAGGCCCTCGGTCCCCACGTCATCGACTGGGACGCCTTCGCCGTCCACCAGGCGCTGCAGAGCGAACTCGCCTGCGCCTGATGTTTCCACCGTCCGCTGAGTGTCGACAGGGATGTCGGCCTCGGCGGGTGTTGTTGTCTCACCTCTTCCTCAGCAGCGCGCAATGCCTGATTTACCCATGGAACCTGGTTCCACTGACGAACGTTGCGAATGCGAGTTGCCAGGTGCGTATCAAACGGGAGTACCCGGCATTCTGGCCTGGCTCGTCGGAGGCGTAGTACCCGTCGATGCCGCCGTCGAGCGCTGCGATCTGTGCCGGCGCTACGACAGCGATGCCGATGCGGCGGCCATGCTCCGCGAACTCGGCCTGTTTCATCCCGAGGATCCACGTGCCAGTTAGCCGCCGGCGTAATGTCTGTCCGGCGAGTCCGATTCCCACAATCACGAAAGGAACTCTTATGCCACGTATTCTTCTGATCAACAACCTCGGCGGCGGATTTGCCGACTACGTCGACATCCCGCAGGGGACAACGGTTGACCAGCTGTTTACACAGCGCATCAAAGGCAAACCCGATGACTACCTGATCAGGGTGAACCGCCTGCCGAGTGCGAAGGACCAAGTGCTCCAGGAGATGGACCGCATCAGCATCACTCCCGTCAAGATCGAGGGAGCCTGATGCCGACCGACTCCCCTGTTCCACTCACCAAATCCCTGCTGCTGCGGGCGGCCCGGGACATCCATGGTCGGGTCTCCTCGCTCAACGCGTTCAGGCTGCCCGCACTGCATACAACCGATGCGCAGTGGGAACAGCTCCAACACCTCCGCCTCAAGAGCATGAAGGCGAGTCAGCGCCACCTGTTCGCGGCCGCCGCCGAAGTCCACTGGGAACTTAGGGCGTCGGCCCGACAGCTGATTCGCGAGCTGCATGACTTCTGCAGTCACTTGGACCTCGCTGGCTTGCAGTCCGCTCACATTAACTCCTGTCGCGAGATCTACGACGACCTCGTACACCTGGAAGACGAATTCGACGAAGTCCGCATCGACCGGCGGAACCACATGCTCACCGTCCGCACGGAACCGATTGAACTCGAGGGGGTCGATCTGGGACCGTTTGACATCGCCCTGCATTGGACCGACATCGGCCGGGATTTCGCGGCCTACAGCGTGATCGCGGTCGATCCCGTGAAAGCGGACGGGGATTCCCGTGTGACCCATCCGCACGTCCGGAATGATGTGCTGTGTGAAGGAGACGGCAAAGTGCCGATCGCTCGGGCCCTCAAACGAGGCGAGTTGTTCGAGTTCTTCATCCTCGTGCGGCAGGTGCTCAGGACGTATGACTCGAGCAGCGCCTACCAGACACTCGACGAGTGGTTCGAGTCCGAGTGCGAAGAGTGCACGGACTGCGGCTGCTGCCTGGATGAGGACACCCGGTATTCGTGCGAACGCTGCAGCTCACAGATCTGTAGCGACTGCTCCGATATCTGCGACGTCTGCAACGGAGTCTTCTGCCAGCAATGTTCCGACACCTGTTCGGCCTGCGAGGAACCAGTCTGTCGGGGTTGTTCCGAAGTCTCGGCCGATCGAACGTCACGCCGTTGCCGCGACTGTATTGAAGAGGAGGCCGACGCCGAAGCATCCACCACCACCACCCTCACTACCACCGAGGAGACCGATGAGGAATCATCCCATGCCCAGGAAACGACGG
Source organism: Planctomycetaceae bacterium (assembly GCA_031402175.1). Lineage (GTDB taxonomy): Bacteria > Planctomycetota > Planctomycetia > Planctomycetales > Planctomycetaceae > JANNSB01. Next base: position 4,569 of record JANNSB010000067.1, on the reverse strand, counting down.
CGGCGGAAATGCCGCCGACCCACGCTCCGGTTCACGCCCGATGTGTGGGCGAAACTCTTGTTTCTGCGTGACCGCGGGGGAACCGAGATCGGCGGGTTCGGGATCTCACTGCTGCAGGACCTGTTGTGTGTCACCGAGTTCCGCCTCATCCTGCAGCAGTCGACCTGGTGCAGCGTGGCATTCGACGATGCCGCCGTCGCCGACTTCTTCGACGAGCAGGTCGATGGCGGACGGGTACCCGAGCAGTTTGGACGGATCTGGTGCCACACGCACCCTGGTCACTCGCCCTACCCCAGTGGGAAGGACGAAGAGACGTTCGCCAGGTGCTTCGGCAGCGCCGACTGGGCCATCATGTTCATACTGGCGCAGGGAGGCGCCACCTATGCGCGGTTGCGGTTCTCGGCAGGACCGGGAGGCGAAGTCGAGCTGCCGGTCGACGTGCACTACGAGTATGAGTTCCCCGGCTGCGATTTCCACGCCTGGAATGCCGAATACCTGGCCTGCGTGAAAGAGGTGGACGCTTTACCGCCTCCCGCTGTTCCCCCCGCCAGCGAGTCGATCTGGGGTGCCAGCAGATCCGAGTTGCTTCAGCCACAGGAGGAAATCATTGTCCCACCGTTCTGATCGGTTCGCCCGGCAACAGGGGCTTGTGCCGCAGGAGAGACTGGCTGAGCTGCAAGTCAGCGTGATCGGTGTCGGGGCCATTGGCCGGGAAGTGACCCGCCAGCTCGCGTTGCTGGGCGTCCGCCGGCTGCAGGTTGTCGACTTCGATCATGTCGAAGAGACCAACATCACGACGCAGGGATACCTCCCGCGAGACCTCGGACTCCCCAAGGTCTCAGCCGCCGCCACGATGGTCGGCGAGATCGATCGCGACATTGTGCTGACGCTCACGCCCGACCGCTGGCGATCACGACAGGAGCTGGGGCCCGTCGTATTCTGCTGCGTCGACTCGATCCGCACTCGGTCGCTGATCTTCAAGTCCGTCAGCCGGAGGTGCGAGTTCTGGTGCGATGGCCGGATGCTCGGCGAAGTGATGCGGATACTCACCGTCGTGAACGCCTATGGCCGGAAGTACTATCCCACCACGCTGTTCGACGCGCGTGAAGCGCAGGCCGGCGAGTGTACGTCGCGCGGAGTGATTTACACCGCCGCCATCGCCGCCGGCCTGATGCTGCAGCAGTTCACCCGTTGGCTACGCGGCATCCCCACCGAGTGTGACCTGTCGCTGAACCTGCTTACCGCCGAACTCACGGTTCCGGAAGCTCAGATGCCGGTGCGCTGATCGCTGCCGGCGTCGAGTCTGACACTGAATCGGTCTGATTCTTGTTCCGATCCTCAATCCATGAAAGGAGGTGATGTGATGGATGATCTGTGCGCGTGGCTGATCGTGGGCGTCATCGCGTGGGCGGTGTACCGCCAGGGCAAGCGACTCGGCAGTCAGAAGGGATACCACGCCGGCCGCCGACAGCGCAGGCGTTAAGTTCACGACGAGCCACCCCCGCATTTGCGCTGCCAAGGGGGTGGCTTTGTTTTAGCTATTGGAGGTCAGACATCTGCAGTAACTCATCATTCCAGAGGCTGAACGGTCACGCGACAAAACCGGTAGCGACAGTCATACGCGCCGAGAAACAAGACAGGATTGGGAGTCGCCCAGTATTCATTCAGGCTGAGCTGTGAGGGGTCACCTTCCCAATCGATGATCTCCGTGCCGTCAACCATGACGCGCACTGAGCCGTGGCGCACTTCGCAGTCGATGACCGAAAGACGGCCTTGTTGCATCAGTTCGGGTGACACCACGGTCGTGGGGTTGTTTTGCAGATTCATCCCGTCGACGTTTTCGAGGGCGTAATTGCCGCCGTAATGCAGCAACGCGATGAAACGGTTTCCCGCGATCACCTGCCCGAGAATCAATGAGTTGACCTCATCCATCGGTTCGGCGACGACCGTCATGCGATACTCGCCTTCCGGCGCGGAAGGAAACTCGATTCTTGCGCCATGCTGTTTCGGTGAGACCAGGTCACCGTCCTCCATACTCCAGTTTCCCGAAACGGCATTCTCCAGCACGTTGACGCGATAGAGCCAGTCGCGATGCGGAGGCTGCCCGACAAGCGGCATAGTGGTCGATTCGTTGACGATTCGTTGAAACTCAGGATTGTCTCGCAAGACTGCAAAGTCAGAATCCTCTCGCAGGCTCATGACGTCCTTCCATCCTGTCCCAACAACGTCTTTGATGCATTCCACAGCCACTTCACAAAGACGCTGTCGACGAGCCTGTTGTTGCTCAGTCAGCGATCTTGACTCGTTCAAGTCGGGTGCATTGGCCGCGATTGCCAATCGACGGGCGTCGGTGAGCGATGGTTGTGACTCCATCGGAAGTGTCCCTCGAAGCACCGATTGCCAATCAATTTCATCAAAGATACGAATCTCGTTGTCCATGCGCACAAGTAGTGCGCCATCTGGACGAAAGCCGACGTAGCCACTCGCATTCGACGTATCGATCGGAACAGTCATGGGCAATCCGGTCACTACGTTGATGAACGCAGGCGCGCTGTTCTCACCGGCCGCCACCAGCACTCGTCCGTCGGCGCTGAACTCAACACATCCGACCGGCGACCCAATAGGATGTGGCGTCCCCACAAGTTCGCGAGTTTCGACCGTCCAGAGATGCAAATGGCCATCATAGCTGCCACTTGCCAGATGTTTGCCGTCGGGACTGAAGGCCAGGACGTGCACTGCTCCGGCGTGTGGTAACGGCTCGCCGATCAGCTCGGCGGTCTCCGTGTTCCAGAGCCGAACCATGTTGTCGAAACTACCCGTGGCAATGAAGAGACCGTTGGGGCTGATGGCGGCGGACAACACGCCAGCACCATGCGCCATCGGCTGTCCGATGGATTGCAGCGTGTCGACATTCCAGAGCCTGGCATTCACGCCCAGCGTAGACGCGGTGAAGAGCGTGTGCCCGTTGGGAGTGAACAAGGCCTGCGTCACGCGGCCATCTGCCTCCAGCGGCGGTCCGATGGGGACTCGCGTCACCGTGTCCCAAAGTTGTGCGTAGCCTCGAGGGTCGTGCGTCAACTCCCGATCAAAAACGTCTCCCCAGCCGCTAACGAAGACTTCCCCGCTCGGGCTGAATTCGACGGCTCCAACCGAGCCGTCGTGGACGAGTGGCCCGCCGACGAGTTCTCCTGTGCTTCCATCCCAAAGATGAACAGCTCCGGAATTGATATCGTTTCCGCTCCCAGTGAGAATCAAGCTGGAATCGGGACTGAAATGCACGTCATGCAGAAAACAGAGCGGATCGAGCGGATTGACGTTGATTCGATTGCCCACAATCTCTGCGGTTTTCGAATCGAATAGCTGCAACTGGAAATTCGCTGGGCACTGCAGCACGCGCGAGGCGTCGGGACTGAATTGAATTCCGACGTCGCTTACTGGAATGGACATGATTATCAACAATTCAGCATGCGTGCGCACTTGCAGCACTTCGAACTGACTCGACGCGACATAGGATGTGGCCAGCGACACCGCTGCTACTTCACGCATCGGCGGCAGTGTGTCCTCCACGGTCGGGATTTCGCGGAAAGTCGACTCGGCGCGAAGCTTCTCCCAATCGGCCAGCGGCAGCACGCGGAGCGTGTCGTCCGCCGTGACTTGGGTTCCCGTGCTGACCGCCATCCACCTGCGCAGTTGATTCACATCAGCATGTAAGAAATCCGGTGGCGCGTCACTTTCCGGAGATGCGGGAGCTCCCGCGAGATTCCAGACTTGAACGGGATAACTCTCCACGAGCAACTCGCCTCCATCGTTGCGCAAAGTACATGACGCCGGTTGACGATGCATCGTCTGCCCAATCTGGATGCCCTGGTCAACGTCCCAGACGCGAATTGTCTGGTCCAAGTTGCTCGACGTGACGAGCCTCTTTCCATCGGGGCTGAGAATCAAGCCCGAAATGCGATCGGGGTTTGCACCTTCAAGTGGGCAATTGAGCGGCATCCCCCCGTTGCCGTCCAGGTATCGATAACGAATTGCTGCCCCGTCAACGCCGTTCCAAATACGGACCCGGGTAGTGCCGTCGGCGGTCACGAGCAGCGTTCCATCGGCGCTGAATGACGCGGAGGCAAGCGGTCCGTCCAGTCTGAGAGGCTCTCCAACCGGATCCCCTGTCTCGGTCGAGTAGAGCTTGGCTGACGACTGTCTATTGGAACCGGCGACTAGAAAGCGGTCTCCATCTGCGCTAAAGACGGGCGGCGGCGGAACGTTACCAAAGTCGTCGGCCTCAAAGGCAACTCGCCCTGATGGAAGTTCACGAATTCGAACCTCATATGTTCTTCGTGCGTTGGAGGCCAACACTTCAATCGTTGATTCCACGCTTCCCAGCCATTGTCCGTCAGCACTCACAACGGCGGATTGGAAATAGCGACCGGGGGCAAGAGCGACTTCTGACGCAGTTTCTCCGTCCAGATCGCACAGCGCCACGCGAGCCGCTCTCCCGTCAAGTTGACGATTGCCTTGCATCGATGTTGCTCGCCCGTAACTTGCGATGACAACCTGCTGAGCATCGGCAAG
>JANNSB010000066.1:0-7148 GCA_031402175.1 Planctomycetaceae bacterium | reverse complement strand
TGCCGGTGATCGAGAAGGACGTGGATGGCTCGAACTCGCTGCCTTTGTCGCTCGACCGGGAGAATCCCAACCTGGGGCGTTACTCGGCCTGCCGACGTGTGGCCCGCACCATCTATATGGGGTCTGCTCCGACGACGCGGGCGGCGCATCGGGGTATCGAAGATCGGCAGATCAAACTCGGTTGTGTGCAGCCAGGAGAATCGGTGGCTACGTTTGGCGATGGGCTTCGACGCCTGACCGACAGCGCCACCTATCTCTATGTCGACAACCGGCGATACTGGTATTCGACGCAGCCGACGGTGACACGGCTTGCCGATGACCGTGCCGGCCAGATTGCCGACGACCAGATCACGGATGAACTCATCAAACGAGTGAAGAAGCAGGCTCAAACCAGGGCGGACTTCTCCAGAATTCATCCGTGCGTCCCGAGCAGCGACATTCCCGACGACCGGGAAGCGCGGCTCGTGATTCTCGGTCCCGAGTTTCCTCATACAGCTCGGGACGAAGCCAGTGCTGCTCGCAAAGAGGCCGCCGCTATTCTTGATTCGCGGGGCAGTTCACCGAGGAACTACAAGAACACACTCGTGTTCTTGGCTGCCGATGTGGCCCGCTTGCGAGAGCTGGAAGACGCCGTCCGGCAGTATCTCGCATGGTCCTCGATTTGGAACGACAAAGAGGCGTTGAACCTCGATCAGTTTCAATCGGGACAGGCGAGCACAAAGCGCAAGAATGCCGATGAGTCGGTCGAGGCGCGCATTCCTGAAGCGTATCAATGGCTGATCGTGCCGGGACAACCTGATCCGAAGGGAGGCATCGAGTGGACCGACATCCGGCTGCAGGGATCGGAGGCCCTGGCGACGCGCGCGGCCAAGAAGCTCAAGAATGAAGAGTCGCTGCTGATTCAGATGGGGGGAGTGCGCCTGCGGGCCGAACTGGATCGCATCCCGCTTTGGACAGGGAACCATGTGAGCATCAAGCAGTTGTGCGAATACATGGGGCGATATCTCTATCTGCCGAGGCTGCGCGATGAAGACGTGTTGATTGCGGCGATTCAGGACGGCGTTTCCAGTCTGGTGTGGATGTCGGATTCGTTCGCATACGCGGAATCGTTCGACGAACAGGCCGGGCGCTACCTGGGCCTGAAGGCAGGTGGCCAGACGCGCATCGTGATTGATGACCGTTCGGTTCTCGTGAAGTCCGATGTGGCCAACGCTCAGCTAGAACGAGAACGACAGGCGGCCGCGGAGCGAACAACAGAAACCCGAGATTTGCAGTTACCTGAAACGGACGGTGACGTTGATGCTGCACCAAAGGTAGACGGAGTGACACGTGTGCCTCCATTGGAGCGGAAGCTGAGTCGGTTTCACGGTTCGGTGGAACTGGATGCAATCCGCATGGGGCGGGATGCCTCGAAGATCGCCGAAGAGATCGTGCAGCACTTGACCGGTCTCGTCGGCACTCGGGTCGAGATCACGCTGGAGATCCAAGCCGAGATTCCCAGCGGAGCCGATGAGAAGCTCGTTCGCGACGTCACCGAAAATTGCCGGACGCTGAAGTTCAAGGATTTTGGGTTTGAGGAACGGTAGAGACGCTTCCGACGCGACCCGTATTACGCAGCACTTTGTTCGGCTTCCTCCATGCGTTCCAGTTCACGGCGAACAGTGTTTTGGCTGACGCCAACCTCAAGCGCGATGTCGGAAAAATCCCGTCTGCCGGAACTGAGTGCCTGCTGCAACTTGCGAATCTTGTCGATCGGCAGCCGGCGGCTTCCTCCACGTTTCGGTGTGGTTCCGTGTGCCGCCGCCGCTTGGATCTCTGCGTGGTGTGCGAAGTCCCAGGCCCGTCGCACAGTCTTTTCCCTGACCCGGAGTTGCTTGGCAATGTGCTCGAATGAGCGCAAGTCAACGTCATGAAGTCGAACGACTTCATCGGCGATCTCAACGTACCTTCGTTTCTTCGGCGAGCCTTCTGCCTTTTTCCCCTTCGGTCCCCAACTGGGTCGTTCACCCGTCAGGGCGAACTTCAGTATCTCAGCCGCATAGGCCCAACACATCTTGTGCACGCTGGCGATCGTCGAGAGGCTGGCACGATTGTCGTGCAGTTCCTTGAATTTCGGGGCCAATTGCTCGTACTTGGGCACTTGGTCGACGACAACTTCGACACTCTCGCGGTGTATCCAGATTCGACTACTTAGGAGTTCCAGAGTCGCCGAATCTGGATAACCACGTTCCAGGGCCAAATGCCGCAGTCCATCCGTGAGATTGGGCTGGAATTCCGCGATCCACCGGGCACCACGCTTACCGTTGGGATGCTTCTCCTGGCGAATCTTCATCGGGCCGGTGATCTTGCGGAGCACGGCCGCCGCCTTGGGGATCTCACCGTTCAGCAAGTCGCGAAGATCGCCCACACATCCCTTCAGGCGATCGGCATCGAGAGGCGGAGGAAGAGGGCTGTTTTTGGCACGCGCCGCCCCAATCTCCTTTCGGACGGCATCAAGCTCCTTTTGCCGTTCTCTGATGCGATCATCGTAGTTTGCCATCAGGGCTTCGTCATCCGTCTGCTCAATGCGGTTGAGCAACTTCTGAATTGTCGCCCCCAGCGTCTTCTCTTTCTGCTGCAGGGGACGCAGATCCACCCGCGGCTTGCTGGCCTCCTCTGCCAGATACCTGTTGGCTTTGACTACGAGATCCTCAATGGCCTGTTCCGTGAACAGGCTATTGCAGATGACGCCGAGCAGAAACTCTTCGATGATGCGGGTGCTTTTTGATGAGGAAAGTTCACACCCGTGTCGACCAGTAGCGCCGTTAAGGCAGCCCATCACCTTGTACTTCTCTGTTGATCGAAACAACGTCAACTCCTTGCCGCAGCTGCCGCAATAGAGGGTTCCGCTGAACAACGTGGTGGCGGAATTCTCGTTTCGACTACGCGCCTTCCCAGCGCGAGGATGTTTGCCGCTCAGTTCATCGAGACGCCGCTGGGCCGCTTCCCAAACCTCATTGCTGATGATCGCCAGCGACGGGTCAGAAAAGCGACGCCATTCCGACTCCGGATTGGGAATCCGCTCACTCTTTTCGGTTTCGACGTTGTACTCACTTCGAAACCGGTTCCAGATGAAATGACCGGTATACTTGGCATTGCGAAGAATCTTTCGAATTCCGCCGTCAGTCCAACTATCGCCTTCGTCAACCTTTCGCCGGTTGAAGTGCTGAGCAATTCGATACGGCGACCAGAGCTTGTTGACGAAGAGATCGAAGATTTCCACGACAATTTGCGCAGTGACTTCGTCGACGTGGTATCGGTACTTGGGGCGTCCATCGGTCCGCAGTATCTCATTGCCTGCGTCATCCCTACATGCACGGCGAGTGAAGCCCAACGGAGGTTTGCCGAGGGTGCCAGGCCCTTCGGCGGTACTCTTCATGCCGCGCAAGACCTTCTCTCGCGTGCTTTTGATGAACATGTTCGAGACCAGGCCAAACACCACCACCATCATCTCGGAGTTTTGATTGTTCACGTCGAAATTGTCTGATACGCCGATCAGCCGTTTCTTCAAACGATTGAAGATCGACGCAAGTTTCAGCCATTCCCGCAGGTCGCGGGACGCGCGAGTGAAATCGTCGATGTAAGTGGTTTCGACATGATGTTCGCGACTTTCGAGAAGCGACTTGTAGGAGCAGTAGCCCGGCCTTGACGCGACCAGTCCGCTGACGGCGTAGTCGGCGAACACGAACGACCACGGAATGAAGTGGCCAGGGCCGGTCAGTTTGTGAAGTGGGGTAAACTGTAACGCCTCGCCTTTTCGACGTAAGTCCTTGGCTCACCGCCAAAGCCGCTGAGATTCAGCCAACGTACTCTCACACCAATGTGACGAACTAGCCGGCCCTGATGAAGTGGCCTTCGTCTCTTGCTTTGCGGAGGCAGTTGACCATCTGGTCGATGATCGACTTCGGATTACTGTTTTCAGAACTGTAGCGAGCGTAGCAGCCACCCGCCTTGGGCGATTTCAGCCGTGGATCGATCTTGGCAACTGCGCCGCCGCGGTGACGGGCTTTGAAATCGTCCAGCATGGCGCCGATTACGGCCTCGCTTGGCTCTGGGAGCACGCCCGACTCGGCGAGTTCAGGCCAAAGCTTCCGTTGCTGCTCCAGGTAAGCGGTGGCTAGGTTCTTGAGTTCCTGATCTGGAGGTAGACCGCGATCGGCCTTCGCTCGCCGGTGACGGCGCAGGGCACGAGGGAGGACGTCGCGTTCCTTGTAGAAGCGGTTTGGTTTAGGATCAACAGGAAGAGTCATCGAAGACCTCTTTCTGGAGGTCCTCGTCTTCAATGACACAATGTGCCAATCGGCTCAGAGTATTCTGATACGCAACGGACACGATGACTTCAGATGAACTTCCGCAAGTCCCGTCAATCAAAGTACGTTATGCGGAAAGTGCCTGAAGATCAGGCCTACTCAGCTTTGATGTCGGAGAGCCGCCGCTCACACTCAACGGCGCGACCTCATCCACCCGCGCGTCGATCGCGTCTTTCAGTTCCTTGCTCCACGCTCCCTGCTCCTCGCTCCCTTCCGCGAGCTTGTCGAGTTCATCGTCGAGGAACATGCCGCGGAGCGTGTCAAGTACCGCCACACGCCCTTCTGATCGGCCGAGTCGAAGTAGCTCACATGTTTCATCCAACTGGCGGGGAAAGGGGGCCCGCGGGGACGCCTCCCCGGCATCCTCGCTCGTTGCGGCATCAAGCATGTCGTCGGTCGCGCTCGCTGCGATGGTCGTGCCGCCTGCCGACTGAGCCGACCGGCGTTGTCTGCGCCGCTTGAGCAGTTGCAGCACGCCCCAGATGGCGATGGTGCCGACGCCGCCGGTGGCCGCCGACCCGCCGATGATGCCTGCCCACTGTAATAACGTGAACGCGATCGGCAGCGGGTTGAATGCCGGCCCTTCACTGGTGGACGAAGCGTTCGTGTCGGCCGCCGTCGCCTCACTTGATGGAACCGTTTCACTCACCGCGACTGATAAGGTGGGCGGAGTGATGGAGGAAACGGCGTCGGATGAAGCGTCTGGCTCCGTGTCGACGGATGCATCATTGATTGATTCCGTCGGCATCAACTCCGTCAACTGTTCCAGCAGCCACGCCTTGCCGCGATAGCCGGTGATGCGGCCCTGCCGAGTGACGAACGTAGGCACCACTTCAATACCCGCTTGTGCTGCCAGCATCGGCTGCAGGTCGACATCGACCCGATGCAGATGAAACCGCGAACAGATCGCGTCGCGAAACTCGACATCGCTGTCGAGATCGAACCAGAACTGCCTGCAGGGGCCGCACGATCGCGATGTGAAGACCGTCAGCAGATCGGGGCCGTCGTAATCGCACGGACGGCCGGGGAACAGCAGCGGACATTCAACAGCGTGCGTCGCGTCCTCGACGGCAGATGCGGCACTGTCGCGACTGGAATGATCTGCCTCCATCCATTCTCGAAACGACGCAGCAAGCGCGGCAACATCAAGTTCGTAGAAATCATTCAGCTTCGCACTGGGCGGACGCGGATCGCACTGGAAATCGAGCAGCCTCCGCGGACCGGAACGTTCGATGAGAAATTCGACCAGCGAATGGCCGACGGCATACAGCGAGGCGACTTCTTCATTGCCGGCCGGGTAGTCCATCGCATCGAGCCACGCGGCGTCGATGACGGGCAGGCGGACGGAGGCCTGCAGTCGGCGGGTTTCGTCACTCAGCCGCTGTTGCGATGCTGCCGATTCGCGGTCGCTCGCGCAGCCTTCATCGAGCCAGCGCGGGATCGGCCGGCGCACGAGCGATGCCCGCACCATGTGATCGACTTCGTGAGGGACAACGTCGGCCAGCAATGCCTCGCGCCGGCCGCTGATCTGCATCCGCCAGCCGTAGACCTCACCGCCAGCAAACTGAAACGTCGTCGCCCCGCCGCCGCTGTGGTCTGCCGGCGTGATGACGATGGGACACGCAGCCGACCAGCGTCCGGGCAGTTCCTCCCCCGACCAGTAGATGGCCGATTCGCTCCGCGCCTGCTCGGCCCGCGCGATAATCTCGGCATCGTCGCAGGTGAAGTTCTGCGCGAAGGCAGTCGGAGCGAGGAACTGAATTGCGAACGCCAGCAGCGCCACCATCCCGGATGCTTTGAGCATCCGGGATGGTTCCGCGCGCTGGCCGTTGCGAGTGATGATGAGGTTGTGAAGCGAGTGATGCCGCATCGGTAACTCCTGGATGAATGGATCGAATCACTGTTGCCTGCTGCCAACTCCCAACTGCCTGCGTCCTCACTCACGAGATTGCGTGCGGCCCATCACGCCGCTTCCCGCAAGCCGGAACGCCACGGAGTGCGTTCCCTACAGGCGCTCCCTGCTCCTTGCTCCCTGCTGTGCCCGCGAAGCGGCGCACGCGGCGATACGTTCCCTGCCTTACCAGCTCGCGCAGCAGTCGGCCGGGATGGAACCGCGTCGGGTTCGCGTGATTCATCCGCCCCAGCCGCATCAGCACGGCGGCGACGAGTTCCGAGCAGAAGAGTTCATCGAGACTGGCAGCGGGAAAGCAGCGGGTGAGTTGAAACACTCGCGTCCCCGACAGCATCGCGCCGCCGATGTCGTAGCTGACCGCGCGTCGAGCGAAGTGATCGATGAGAATCCGCGTGAGTAGGCGCGACTCGGCTGATGACAACTGCTGAATTTCGCTCAGCCGATAAATGTCGACTCGCCCGCCGGCACGGATGTAATCCTCAATTCGCAACAGCGGCCGATGCACTTGCACGCCGGAAACCGGCATGCCGCGAATCAGGCAGGCGTGTGGACACAGCGTGGTCGATTCGACCCACACGACTTGTTCCTCAAACTCGCAGCAGAGGGCGACATGCGATGGCGCGACTCGCAACCCGCGCGGCGCGAGCAGCGACGCGGTGCCCCACGATATGGCCCGGCCGGTTAGGTCGGTCCCAAAGCACGCGGCGATATCGCCGGGAAGAAACTGCATGACGCGCTCCGAATTCGGTGACGAACGGTTTGTCTACCGAACCCGTCGCGGTTGCGCGCGCTTCGCTGGGAAGTTGAGAACGGAGAAGGGAAGCACCATCCCGGATGCTTGAAGCATCTGGGATGGTCACGGTCGCCTGCAGCTTGCCGTTAAACGA
>JANNSB010000065.1:0-4748 GCA_031402175.1 Planctomycetaceae bacterium | reverse complement strand
ATCGTCCCGACGACACCAGAGCGTCGACCACTGCCTGCTGTTGTGAAGTCAATGCGTGAACCATACGTGAATACCTCTTTCGCGGAAGTCATCACAATCATAACCATTCGAGTTTCGATTCGTTGCAGCAGGGCCTCGAAGAGGGGCCGGCCGTGCTGCCGGGTGACCCCGCGGGAAGCCAGATCAATCGCGTGCTGACTGGGCAGTCGGACGTTTCCATGCCGCCCGAGGGGGAAGCGCGGCCGACGGAAGAAGAGATCGCACTGATCGTCGCCTGGATCGATGCCGGCGCGATCGGACCGTCGGGTGCCGCGATCGATCCGCTGCTGCTCAACGTCCCAGACATCGCCAGTCAGTCGGATATTACACCTGTCACTGCGTTGGCCGTTTCGCCGACTGATGGGCGCGTCGCCGTTGGCAAGTTCGGCAGCGTCGAGATCTTCGCCGATGCCACTCTCGCCCCATCAGTGCTCGCGCTGGGTCCGTTCCCCGGAAAGGTGAACAGCATTCACTTCAGCAGTGACGGCAACAGGATCATCACGGCATCGGGAGTATCGGGTCTCGGCGGCGTCGCGGCCATCTGGAATGCGGCTGACGGCAGCCTGATTCAGGAATTCAAGGGGCATCGCGACACGCTCTATGATGCCGAACTCTCGCCCGATGGCACGACGCTTGCGACGTGCAGTTACGATCGCATGATCCGCATTTGGGATGTCGCGACCGGCGGCGAACTGCGTACTCTCGCAGGACACAATGGCGCGGTCTATGACGTGGGCTACAGCCCCGACAGCCGGTTTCTCGTGAGCGCGAGCGCGGACGACACCTGCAAGGTCTGGCGCGTGAGCGACGGCGAACGGCTCGACACCCTGGGGCAGCCGACGAAGGAACAGTATGCCTGCGTCTTCAGTCCCGATGGGCAGTTCATCGTGGCCGGCGGTGCCGACAACCGCATCCGCGTCTGGCGATTCATTTCCACTGAGGAACCGAAGATCAATCCGCTGCTGCACGCCCGATTCGCTCACGAGGGGTCCATTCTCGATCTGACGTTCAACGCCGACGGTTCGACACTGTATTCATCTGCCGAGGACCGCACGCTCAAGGCTTGGGAAACCGCAGGCTACACCGAACGGCAAGTCTGGGAAGGCGAGCCGGCCATCGCCATGACGCTGGCCGCGATGCCGGCAGCTGACCAGTTCCTCGTCGGCCGCATGGACGGCAGCGTGAGCCTGCTCGCCGTCACGAACAACGCCGCAGGCGGCCCAGGCACAGCCGTCACCATGCCGCCAGTGATTCCGATGACGGCCGGTGCCGCGATAACGCAATCGGCTGAAGTCGAGCCGAATCAGATGCCCGAACAGGCGAACGCACTCACTCTGCCCGCAACGGTCACCGGGATCATTCAGGGCAACGTGGAAGGGACCATCGACAGCGACCTCTTCCTCTTCACGGCCAAGGCGGGCGAGGAGTGGGCGCTGGAGGTGAACGCCGCCCGCGCGGGTTCCAAACTCGACTCGCACATCGAAGTGCTCGATGCACAGGGGCAGCAGATCGAACGCGTGCTGCTGCAGGCGGTGCGGGATTCGTACTACACGTTCCGCGGCAAGGACAACACGACCGTCGACGACTTTCGCGTCTTCAATTGGGAAGAGATGGATCTCAATGAATATCTCTACTCGAACGGCGAAGTGGTGAAGCTGTGGCTCTATCCCCGCGGTCCCGATTCGGGCTTCATGGTCTACCCCGGCCAGGGAAATCGCTGGGGCTGGTTCGACACGACGCCGCTGGCTCATGCCCTCGGTGAGCCGTGCTACATCGTCGAACCCTTTCCGCCGGGAACGGAACTCATTGCCAATGGTCTGCCGGTCTTTCCGATTTACTTCGAAAACGATGATGACGGCCGCCGCGAACTGGGTGCCGACTCGCGGTTGTACTTCACCGCGCCGGCCGACGGCGACTATCTCGTGCGGATTCGCGACGTTCGCGGATTCGAGGGAGCCGAGCTGACCTACTCGATGACGGTTCGTCCGCGACAGCCCGACTTCCAAGTGACGGTGCATGCCGGCGGCCCGACCGTGAACGCCGGCAGCGGCAAGGAGTTTCGCGTCACCGCTCAGCGCATCGACAACTTCGAGGGACCAATTCGCGTCGACATCGCCGGCCTGCCGCCGGGGTACACAGTGAACACGCCGGTCGTGATCGAAGAAGGTCAGATCGAGGCGCTGTGCGTCATCACCGCGCCGGCTGATGCTGTTGCGCCGACGCCGGAGAATGCGTCCTCATCGACTGTCACCGCGGCGGCCACGATCAACGGTCAGGAAGTGACTCACGATGCCGGCAACTTAGGTGAGATCAAGCTTGCTCCGGCGCCGACGCTGTTGGCCCGCATCGTTCCGCGGGATGGAGGAGCCGTGCCGGTGGCCACGCCGGAAAATGGTCCGCTCGAATTCGAGATGTACCCCGGCGAGACGATCATGCTCGGCGTCGAATTGCAGCGCAACGGCTTCGACGGCGTCGTCGGTTTCGGCACCACGGGGGCGGGGCGCAACCTCCCCTTCGGCGTCTATATCGACAACCTCGGCCTCAACGGACTCTTGCTGCTCGAAGGTCAGAACGAGCGCGAGTTCTTCGTAACGGCTTCGCCTTGGGTTCGCCCGCAGAGTCGGCTGTTCTTCATCAACGCGGCCGTCGAGGGGAATCTCGCGACGCAGCCGGTGCTGCTGCATATCAAGGAGCGCGAGGATCTGGCGGGGAGCGGGGAGTAGTAATCAGTGGCCCCAGCTGTGTATCGATGCAACTCGAATGGTTATGATTGTGATGACTTCCGCGAAAGAGGTATTCACGTATGGTTCACGCATTGACTTCACAACAGCAGGCAGTGGTCGACGCTCTGGTGTCGTCGGGACGATTCTCCAATGAACGAGATGTGCTGGACGAGGCGCTCGAGTTGTTGCGGCAGCGCGATGATTTGCGAGCGAGATTGGAGTTGGGGATCGAACAACTCGATCGCGGAGAGCGGCACCGTGCCGAGGACATCTTCGCGGAGCTTCGACAACGGCGGTCGAACGGATGAGACAGGTCACCTTCTCATCGGCGGCGAGGTCGGACCTCGATGAGATTCACGACTATATTGCTGACGACAATTTGAATGCAGCCGACCAACTACTGGACGATCTCGAGGTAGCCTGTGAGAAACTTGGAAGGCATCCTGGAATGGGCGCGGCATGTGACCACCTCATTCCTGAAATGCGGCTGGTGGTAGTTCGGAAGGTGTATGTAGTCTTCTACCGGCTCGCCGACGAGGACATTGAGATTGTGCGAATTGTTCACGGACGCAGGGACTTCTCAAAACTGTTTGATCTGTGATCTCCCTGGAGAAACACCACGATCCGCTTCCCTTGATCCGCCCCGCATCTTAGAATTCACTTCCCGCACAGGGGCCGTAGCTCAGTTGGGAGAGCGCTGCGTTCGCAATGCAGAGGTCGAGGGTTCGAATCCCTTCGGCTCCACTTGATAGGGTTCGGCGTAGCGGTTGCCTCGCACACGCGATCCTGTTCCTTCGTTTCGTCCGCTCCCTATCGGTCGCGGCTCTTTCACCGCAGTGACATGGCGCAGCTGATTGCCATTGAAGGGATCGACGGCTCCGGGAAGGGGACTCAGGCCGCGTTGCTGCGAGACCGGTTCGCCGCCGATGGGAAAAAGGTCGCCCTGCTGAGCTTTCCGCGCTACGAGCACACGTTTTTCGGCAAACGTATCGGCGAATTCCTCAATGGCCGGTTCGGCGGGCTCGACGAGATTCACCCCTTTTTGGTCTCGCTGCTATATGCCGGCGACCGCCTGGAGTCGCGGGAAACGCTGCTCAACTCTCTCGATGCCCACGAAATCGTCATTCTCGACCGCTATGTGGCCTCGAACATCGCCCATCAGTGCGCGAAGCTGCCGGCGGACGAGCAGCGGGAACTTCAAAGTTGGATCGAGGAGATCGAGTACGGCCGGCACCAGTTGCCGCGTCCTGATGTGACCTTGCTGTTCGATCTCCCGGCAGAATCGGCCCAAAGACTGATCGCGCTCAAGTCGCAGCGAAGCTACACCGACCGAAAAGCCGATCTTCAAGAAGCAGATGCCGAGTATCTGGAGCGTGTGCGATCGGTCTACCTTCGCCTGGCGTCACAGAACCCGGATTGGCGGAAAATCGAGATCGAACAGGCCGGGAATCTGCGAAAAATGGGCGAGATATCCGAGGAAGTGGCGCTTTGCTGGGCCTCCCCATAGCGACGTTGGACGAAAAGCCGCGAAGCTGCGTCTTTTCGCGGAGAGTGGGCGTCGACCGCGCTTGCCAGGGGGCGTTCGACGAATTCATGAATTTTTTGCGGTATTGTTGACAATCACATTGGAAAAGGCTTATTCTCAATGGTGGTCATTCGGCCTTTTCCATTCTTGAAGTGCAGAGTCGGTGGCGACTGTTGATAAAAGTTGAGCCATTTTTGCGGGCGATTGTTGTTCTTCTGATCATTTCTTTCTTGTAGGAGTCTGTCATGCCGCGTCGCCGTTTTATGCGATCAGCCTTCACGCTGATTGAACTTCTGGTGGTGATCGCCATTATCGCGATTTTGATTGCGTTGCTGCTCCCCGCGGTGCAGCAGGCGCGCGAAGCCGCCCGCCGCACCCAGTGCAAGAACAACTTGCACCAATTGGGTCTGGCGTGTCACAACTATGCGGACAACTACAATACCCATTTGCCGGGCACGTTC
>JANNSB010000064.1:0-5851 GCA_031402175.1 Planctomycetaceae bacterium | reverse complement strand
CACCTGTGTGATTCTAGCGAAGCGAAGATACCGTTGTTGACTGTATCGATTCTTCGGGAATCACACTGCGAATCAGTCGCTACGTTGCTCGTAGCCCCCGCGACATCTCGCTTGCACCGCATGGTCAGATCAGTTTGACGGAACTGGCGACTTGCGGCAAATCAGTAGCCTGCGAAGACTTGACTTCGTCCGATGTCAGCACAAGATGAGAGTGTAATTGATTACCGCCGCTTGGCGGATTGGTCTTGGGCGTTTTGTGAACGTGGTGTAGTTTCCGCGATCATGGCCGCGGAGGATGTTGCAAATCGCTGTCCGAACTGTGAGCGCCGCGTGCGGGAATTGGAAGCTCAAGTGGAGCGGTTGACGGCCACGGTGGAGCGGTTGACGCAGGCGCTGGAAGCGCCGCAGCGGGCCGGCAAACGCCAGGCGGCGCCGTTCTCCAAGGGGTCGCCGGCCGCGGCGCCGAAGACGCCGGGACGCAAGTCGGGGGACGAGCACGGCGTGCATCGGCATCGCGCGGCACCCGCCCAGATTGATGAAACTCACGAGGTTCCGCTGCCGAGTTGCTGTCCCGACTGCGGCGGGCGGAAGCTGGTCGAGACCGCGGTCGTGGTGCAGTATCAGACCGACATCCCCCGCCGGCCGATCGTGCGGCAGTTCGACATCCATGTCGGTCAGTGCGGGAATTGCGGTCAGCGCGTGCACATGCGTCACGACTCCGCCCAGACGAGGGCCGAATCACGGCAATTACCTCTTCGAGCTCGAAGCTCAACCGGGTGGGCCGCGGGGGGCTCAGTTACGACGGCGGGCTCACAGCCCATAGCTGTACTCGAGCGGCCCCCGAGATCGTGATCGGTCCCTGCTGTGTGTGGTCTGCTGTGGTTGTTGATAAAGTTGATGAACGTGTGATCGATCCACACGGTGTAAGCCACACCGTGCTGATCGACGGAAAGGAGCAATCCCGTGCCACGCACGGCGTCCCCACTGCTCCCACGACCTCGCCCCGGACCCGGTCCGCGCAGGACACCACGCGCACACACCGCTGTCAATCGTCCCACACATTCCGAGCCCAAAAACCAGGCCCCTCGAGAACATACCGGGTACGACGCGGCGGGTAACCGGACGGTGCGGACGAGGGGGGAACGCCAACTGAATCTCGGACACGGGTGAAACCTTCCAGGGCATGGGGCACCTCCTTTCGGAGGTCCAGTCTGACATTCACGCGCCACCCATGTCTCTTCCACACCTGTTACCCATGTCTCTTCCTTGAACAGCTTGTCCGCCAGTGCGAATGGTGAGTGGACGTGCCTACCTGTTTCTCGTGTCGGTAAAAAACGCCGGTTACCCTCACCCCCGACCCCTCTCCCGGAAGGCGAGGGGAGAAAGATGGATCATCGTAGAGCCGATGCGATCGTCCAACGACAATTATCGCCGAGGGGGAGCCTTCTGGTTGCAACGCAACCCAGCCGACAAGCGGCTGGGCCACCCTGCGTCGCGTATCACGGAGGCATGCACCGAATTGCTCATCCGGTCTACGGCTTTTCCTGCAGCGAAATATTGGACGCGGTTTCTGTCGCCCTTTCAGGGCTTTGGCATTTGTGTGTGATCGGGTTCCCAGGGCGTTGCCCTGGGCTATTTTCTGTCGCCCCTGTCGGGGCTGCGGAGCATTGAAACGACTTCACATCATCCCAGGCGAGTGGCCCGGCGTTGTGCCACGGCTTTGCGAGCGCTTTGCGAGCCGTGCGAATGGACGCTGGTGTCCCGATCCACTCGCCACAGATTTTCGATCCCCGTGCCCGCAATCGCACGGCCGACACGGCCGTGGCACACCGTGTGGGAGTGAACCCAGGGCCAGGCGCCCTGGGCTATTCTCTATCGCCCCTGTCGAGGCTGCGCAGCGGGGTAGCCCCGGTTGGCCCGGCGCTTTTTGGCTGGATTGCGTGGGACAAGAAGCCTGACCCTGAGCGATCATTGTCGCTGCCCGATCGTATCGGCTCAACGCTGGTGCCTGAACCAGGTAGTCCCTTGCCTCAGCTCAGTCGGTGGCGGAGTCCAGGCAGCGACCGTTATTCGAGGACGGGGAATAATCGACGTGGTCGCGAGATGCCTGAAGCCTCTGTGAGCGCAGCCGCAATGCTGCAATTCAATCGCAGTGTCGCAGGTCGCACTTCGGCTTGTATTGGACACGTCGGACACTAGAATCACGGCCAGCAGTATCAGTGCCTGATCAGCTTGCATCAGGCAAAGTTGTCGAGATCACTTTAGAAAACGGGACGAAGAATGGCGGAAGGCAAGATCAAGAAGCTGACGGATAAGGGTTTCGGCTTCATCGAAGATGGCAGCGGCAAGGACATGTTCTTCCACATGTCGAATCTGGACGGAGTGAGTTTCGAGGAACTCCGCGAAGGACAGAAAGTGTCGTACACCGAAGGACGTGGACCGAAGGGGCCACGGGCGGAAAACGTCCGACCGATCTAGATCTGACACATTCGGAAGGCTGAGCAGCCCACGACAACGGGCCACGTAGCGAGCACTATTGCTGATCCAGCGGATTCGCAATAGTGCCGTAGTGCCGTGGTTTAGCCCGGTCGCGGTTAGTCGTCTAGCGCTCGAAGCCGAAGGTACGAACGTACCGTTCCGTTGCCGCAATGGCGACGACGGGCGACCTCGTTCCCTTCAAACGCTGACGATCTTTCCCGTGCGGATGCTCTCGGCTTCGGCCACGCACAGTCGCAGGGCGTCGCGGGCCAGAGTGCCGCTCAGGATCGCGGGCGCTTGACCGGCGGTGACGGCATCAACCGCGGTCTGCAGTTCGTCGGTGAAGGCCGAGCACCATTCACCGCCGCCGACAAGATCGGGTTTGGTGATCTGGCCGTCAGCTGTCATCAGTGTCAGCGGGCGATTCACCACCCAGTCGCTGCCGTAGGTACCGGCATCGAACTGGATCGTCGCTCGCTCCAGAAAGACCTCCAGGCCGTGGCCGAACTTCATGCCCGGCGCGGCAATGCCGCCGCTGATGCAACTCACCGCCAACTGCGGATCCTCATACACGTACTGCGTCGAAACATGATTGACGAGCCCGTCTCTAAGGATGCCCCGCGAGAACACAGCGTTCGGCACGCCGCACAACAGGCCGATGAAGTGGTTGTCGTGAATGTGCAGGTCGATCCCCCACCCTCCCAGCTTGCGGAAGTCGTGCATGTCCTGCGACCAGTCGGGGGGCGTGATGATCCTGCGGAATGAGGCGCCCAGCAGTTTGCCGTACTCACCGCCGGTGACTGTCTCGCGCACCCAGCGGAACTCCGGAAAGAACGGCAGCACCTGGGCCACCATCAATAGCTTGCCGTGCTGACGGGCCGCCTCGACCATGCGGTCGGCTGCCGCGAGTTCAATGGCGATCGGCTTCTCGACGATCACATGTTTGCCGGCCGCAAGGGCTTCGAGCGTAATCTGCTCGTGCTGATCGGTGGGGAGACAGATGTCGACGAGATCGATCTCGGGATCGGCCAGCAGTTCCCGATGGTCGCGGTACGTCTTGATTCCCGCCAAGTCCGTGTTCGCGCTGCCGCGAGGACCGAAGTTCCCCTGAATATCGGACCAGTCCCCCGCGAGCTTCTTCTCGCTGCGAGTGGCGATGGCGGTCACCTGCCCGCCATTAAGCTGCCTGGCCCCCTCGAAGTGGGTCATCCCCATGAAGCCGATGCCGATGATGCCGATGCGGACCATGTTTGCAGGAATCCGTCGATATAAGGGAGAAAATCGATGTCGTCGCATCGTAACGCGCGGACACCGGGTATCACAGTGGATCGTCTGGAATCAAGTCGGCGGGGACTTCGGATTTCGCATTTGACCAAAGGGAAGCGTGCCGTGGTCTCTGGTTTCCGAAGACGATTCAATCAACTTTCGAGGTTACGACAGGCTCCGATGCGGCCGCCATCGGGTCGATCACCGTTTCCATCGCCGTGAACATTTCGGCGATCACTTCTTCCAGCGGTCGTTCGAGCACGCTCACATCCTCAACCGTGTAACTCGACAGCACGGCTGACAAGACTTCGGGAATCTTCTGCCTGGGGACTTCTATCTTGGCGCTCGGCGGATGCACGTCGAACACGGTGCCAAACCGCGCGAGGTCATCGGGCACCTGATCACCCGCAAACTGTAACTGGATCACCTTGTTGCGGCTGAAGCGGTCGACGATTCCCGCAAGCGGGCCGTCGTATTTGATCTCGCCCTGATGGATGATGATCGCCCTCCGGCAGAGGGCCTCGACGTCCTTCATATAGTGGCTCGTCAACAGCACGGTGATCTTCTGTTGCTGTTGATAGTGCTTCAGGAAGTTCTGCACCTTGCGCTGCGAGACGACGTCGAGACCGATGGTCGGCTCATCGAGCAACAGGAGTTCCGGGCTGTGTAACAGCGCTGCGACCAACTCCATGCGCATCCGCTCGCCCAGTGACAGTTCCCGCACTGGTTGAGAAACGAGGTTTCGCACTTCCAATAACTCAGTCAGTTCATCCAGCCGGCGGCGGTACTGATCAGGCTCGATGGCATAGATCTCTTTATGCAGCAGAAACGATTCCTGCGCGGGGAGATCCCACCAGAGCTGGTTCTTCTGTCCCATCACGAGAGAGAACCGACGGCGGAACGCGTGCTTGCGTTCCCAGGGAGTAAACCCCAACACGCTCGCCTTGCCCGATGAGGGAAAAACCAGCCCCGACAGCAGCTTGAGCGTCGTCGTCTTTCCTGCGCCGTTGGGACCGAGGAAGGCCACCATTTCGCCCGTCTCTACGGAGAAACTCACATGCCGTACCGCCTCGACGGTCTTGTACGTCCGGTGAAAGAGGCCCTTCACGGCTGCCAGCATTCCCTCCCGCTTCTGATACACGCGATAGGTCTTGCAGAGATCGATGGCTTCGACGGCAGGCATGCGGGGATTCTATCGGCGCGAGCGGCAGCGGTCATGGGTGGGAGGAAGGGAGTATGGAGTTGGGAAAACGGAAGTGAGTTTGTTAAACGACGATTCGCTGGCGTTCATCACTCATTTTTTCCGCCCTACTCCCTACTCCCTTTTTTCTGCCGATTCCTCCAACATCGCACGACATACCCGATCGCGTCGTAGCTCACGTCGCCGCCGAGATGCTCGAGGATCGGCTTCATGGGGCCGTCCGCGCCGATCGCGGCGATCGATTGCTCGATGCGCGGGATGAGCGATGCTTCCACCCAGGGGGAGGCATCGGTGATTCTCTCGTGCTCGATGAACTGGTTGAGATAACCGCGCACAGTTGAATCCACGCGGGCCAGCCGGCTGGCGACATCGGCCACGCTCAGTCCTTCGCGAAACATTGGGAACGCGGCCAGGGCGTTCGCACCCGGGCCGCCGGGCTTCCGTTCCGCGGGCGGCTTGGCGGGTGAGGAGGTCCGCGAAGGAGTCACGTCCATCGTCATCCCGTGTGACTCGCAATGTTTGCGGATGACGCGCGTAAACTCCTCCCCGAAGTCGTCGCACTTCTTCTTGCCCACGCCGCTCACTTTGAGAAATTCATCTGGAGTGCTGGGATGTCTCCTTGCCATGTCGCGCAGCGCGGCGTCGCCAAACACTAGGTACGGGGGCATGCCAATTTCTCCGGCCCTGCTCGTGCGCAGCTTGCGAAGCACGTCGAACAGTTCCCGATCGACGCCTTCCCACGAATGCGGGTCGACCTGCTGGCGAGACTTGCGTTCCTTGCCGAGCGATTCCTTCGTCCGCATGCGAACCAGCCGCGGAGCGACTTCTCCCTTGAGCAGTTTCCCCCCTTCCTCCGTGATCTTGAGGATGTTGTATTCTCCCGACTTCTCGAGAAATCCCTGCTGC
>JANNSB010000063.1:0-30815 GCA_031402175.1 Planctomycetaceae bacterium | reverse complement strand
GCCGTCATCCGCAGCGACAAGCCGGTGACGGAGTCCGACCACATCGACTCGCTGCAGGCGCTGCTGTACGAAGAACGGCTCAGTTGAGTCCACTCTCTGATTTGAGAATCAGAGTCGCGAAGTACGGATTCACTGAAGCCGCGGAGATTCGAGACGTGTGAAGTGGCCGAACGACCCAAGCTCAGCGACGCCGGGCCAACGCGGGTGGCCCTGAAAGATCCTTTCAGGGCGGAGGTCGCCGTCAATGACCTCCCACCGACTTCGTCGTCCCCGATAGCACAGCTATCGGGGCCACCCGCGCGGCTCGTAGCCGAATTCGGCGATATTTTGGTAAGGAATCTGTATCACGACGTTATCAACACCGCAGCTATTTTCAATTACCTGAAGGCGATCGGGCCCGATAACCAACCGTCGGTGCAGCCAAAGCCAGCGTAACTGCGTCACCACGAGGCCGGGCATGACCAATATCACAAAGACGAAGGCCACGGGTAACACCCATTTGCCCACAATGTCTTCGCCGGGCTCGGGATTGATTTTGTCCCAATTGCCAGTCGCCTGAGCCCAGATGAAGACTAGGAACATCGAAAACAGGAGCAGAAAAATCAGGATGCTTCTGATCACTTTGTATGCGGAACCGCTGATGACTATCCAGTCGACCGGCGCTGGAGGAGATTCAGTGCTTGGCATGGACAATCCCTATCGCAGTTTCGACGGCCGAACAGGTATTCGACCGCCGAAGTGCGGTTGAAGATGGCCGCATTCGCGGCGTGGCGTGATTCGGACTTCGGCATCGGCGATGAGAACCCAATCGATCTCAGCGTCGAGGCCGCCTCGCGTGCTGGGGCCATGATGATCGCACGAAGTGGAGAACGGTTCGCGCGCCCCAGCCACGCTGCCGCGGCTTCAGATCTTCCCAACCGTATACCAGCAAGGCTGGTTGTGCCTGCCGTCGTTGAGGCGGAAGAGGTCCAGCGTCTGGAACAACGGCTCTCGCGGCAGGTTGCGGTTCCAAGTCAGCGCCAGGAAGTGGATATTCTCCCAGAGGTCTTCCAGGAAGTGCTTGAGGACAAACTGCACGACATCGTCGTTCGCGAACTCGGGATTGAGCAGGCACCCGAACGCGCGGTCGTGAAATTCCTTAAAGCGCTTGCGGCCGTAGAGGTGATCGATCAGCCGCCAGCGGCAGAAGATGTCCCAGTAGAGCTTGGCCCACTCCTGACGCGCGGTATGCCCCCGATCGTGGCCCGCGCGTTCGCTTTCGAGCCACTTGAACGATTCCGCTTCCCACCAGGCCTCCCACTCGAGGCTGAGGAGGGGATGTTGTCCGCCAATTATTTCCGTCATCCGGTGCACCACGGGGTGAGCGCGACTCTCTCCAAAGTCTGGAGTTTGCATCCCTGCAGCCGTTGTGAACTGACAACTTTTCTACCACACCAAATCGGCCTTGGCAATCCCTGATCGCCGGCCAATGAATTCTTCGGTGATTTATGCGCCGCGAATCGGTGAATTCACGATCGAGAATCCGGATTTCGCCGGGGAGTTCCGCACTCGCGAGCGGTCTGCCGCATGCAAGCAGGGAGTTCCGCATGAATTGCAGGGGATCGCCGCGCTGGCCACAATCGTGCTTTCCCCGAGCCGGAACTGTGCAGGAGGGCGTCGTGCGTTCACTAATTGTGATTTCGATATGCGTGGCGGTCGCAAGGTTTCTGGCCCGCGACGTACGGATCGCGGGCGATGATGCCGCCGCGCCGGAACTCGATGAATCGCGCTGGCTGCCCCAAGTGGAAGCCTTCGAGGCGCGGGATCGCGAACAACCGCCGGCGCCCGGCGCCATTCTGTTCGTGGGCAGTTCGTCGATCGAACGCTGGGACTTGTCAGGCAGTTTTCCTGACTGGCCCACCCTCAATCGCGGCATTGGCGGCACCGATGTCTCTACGGTTGTGCATTACGCGCAGCGGCTCATTACGCCCTACGAACCGAAGGTCGTCGTGCTTTATGCCGGAGACAACGACCTGAGCCGCGGCAAGTCTCCCGAACAGGTCGCCGAGGACTTTTCCGCTCTCGCCGCGATCTTGCGCGAACGGCTGCCGCAATCGACGCTCGTCTATATCGGCATCAAACCGAGTCTGGCCCGCTGGGGACTCATTGAACAGGTCCGCAGCGCGAACGCGCTGATTCAACAAGTCTGTGACGCCGATGAGCGACTGTTCTTCGTCGACGTCGATGCCGCGATGCTCAACGCCGAGGGGACGCCCAGGCCGGAGTTGTTTGTTGAGGACGGACTGCATCTGAGTGCCGAGGGATACGCGCTGTGGAACGAACTGGCCACTCCCGTGATCGCCGAAGCGCTGGCGTTGGCCGAGTCGCAGACTCTGCCTGCAAGTCCGCTGTCGGTGGAAGACGCACTGGCCGAATTCAGGCTGCACCCCGGCCTGGAGATCGAGATCGTTGCTGCCGAGCCGGATGTGATCGATCCCGTCTCGATCGCCTTCGACCCGCGCGGTCGCATGTGGGTCGTCGAATACCGCGACTATCCGAACGGTCCCGCGCCAGGAGAGGCTCCGCAGTGCCTCATTCGCATTCTCAGCGATGATGATCGCGACGGCCGATTCGAGAACCCGATCACCTTCGCCGACGAACTCCTGTTCTGCAACAGCCTCATGCTCTGGCGCGACGGCGCGCTGGTGACGTCCGACGGCAAGCTGCTCTTCCTGCGCGACACGAACGGGGACGATGTGGCTGACGAAAGGGTTCCCTGGTTCGAAGGTTTCGCGACCGAAAATCCGCAGCTCAGGGCGAACCATCCGACATTTGCGATAGACAACCACATCTACATCGCGAACGGTCTGCGGAATGGAACGGTGGCGGGTGTTCGTGAAGACTGGCCACATGACGGACCAGTCTCGATCAGCGGGCAAGACTTTCGCTTCGACCCGATGACCGGCGAATACGAATCCGTCTCCGGATACGGCCAGTTTGGTCTCTGCTTCGACGACTGGGGAAACCGCTTCGAGTGCAGCAACCGCAATCCGTGCATTCACGTCGTGATGGACGGCAACCTGCTCGCGCGCAATCCGGCCGTCGTCGTCCCCAGCGTGCTGCACGATGTGTCGCCGGCGGCCGAGGCATCGCGCCTCTATCCCATCAGCCGCAGTTGGACGACGTCGACGCTGCATGCGAATCAGTTCACGGCGGCCTGCGGCGTGACGATTTATCGCGGCAATGGCTTGCCGATCAAGTTCCTGGGAAACAGCTTCACATGCGACCCGACCGGAAACCTCGTGCATTGTGATGTCGTCACGCCCAGTGGAGCGACATTCACCAGCACGCCGCTGCAGGAAGGAACCGAGTTTCTCGCCTCGCGGGATGAATGGTTTCGGCCCGTGAACCTTACCGTCGGCCCCGATGGCTGCCTCTATGTCGTCGACATGTACCGGGCCGTCATCGAGCATCCGGAGTACATGCCGGATGAACTCCGAACGCGACCGGATCTCACGCTGGGCGACGATCGCGGGCGCATCTGGCGGATCCGCTCGGCCGATCGCGACATCGAGCGTTCACCATTTGATCTTGCCGCGATGTCGAATGATGAGCTGATCGAAGTGCTCGCTCATCCCAACGTGTGGCAGCACGAGACGGCACATCGGCTACTCTATGAACGGCATGATCCCAACTGTGTCGAGCCACTCAAGCGGTCATTGACGGTGGGAGTCAGAGCCCAGGCACGCGCACACGCCCTGTGGCTCCTCCATGGAATGGACTCGCTGCCTGCGGACATCCTTCTCCAGGGGTTGCGTGACCCTTCACCGAGAGTGGCGGAACAGGCTGTAAAGATTCTTGCCGCTACATCGCTTAACGATGATCGCATGATCGAGGCGATCAAGGAATTGGCAAGCACGACTTTGGATATCAAGTTGCGATTTGAGTGTCTCCTCGCGAGTCCGCCGGGAGCATTCGAAGTGGACGAATTGGCCAGCCAACTTATGGCGGCCGAAAGCGATATCTGGTTGGCTCGGGCAGTCGGTCTGGCAGCTGCGCCTGAAAAGGACTTTGCAGTTACCCTCCTTTGGAGTCTGCTGATGCAAGCTACATACGGCCACGTCACCCCAGAAACGTGGATGGAATACGCTCAATGGGTGGGGCGCGCAGGAGATCCTGTGGCGTCGGCCGCCATCCTTCCGGAGTCCATCAATCGCATGCATCGGCTGGAGTCCGAGAGCATCGGGCTGTTGACATCGCTTCTATCGGGACACAAATCTCGCGGACAAGGCCTGGAAGAGTTGCTGGAACATCTGGTGCAAACTGATCGAGAATCGGTGATGTCCTTCATCGAGAATGGATGTACCACGGTAAGCGATACAACATTGGCTCCACGACGTCGCCTGGACGCACTGGCGTTGCTGGAGTTCGACCCCAGTCCCAGGGCAGCCGGCACACTGCGAGACTTGGCACTCGACGATTCCAACCAGGAACTACAGGTCGCCGCGATCGACATCGTCGCCCGCAACACTGCTATCACCGATGTCGACTGGCTCGTGGAAGGCTTCCGTCAACAGACACCAGGCATTCGCCGCGCGCGTCTGAACGCACTCTTCACCACCGAATCGCGGCTGCACACGTTGCTCGCCGCTGTCGAAGCCGGCGACATTCCCATCACCGAAATCGACCCTGTCCGTCAACAACAACTGCTGCAGCACGGCAACGAGGCGATCCGCACGAAAGCCGGCGAACTCATTGCGCTGGCGACGCCGGCCGATCGCAAGGAAGTACTGGCCGAGTACGAGGCCTGCCTATCAGGCGAATCCGACCCGCAACGAGGCAGGCTGGTGTTTTCCCGCAACTGCGCGACGTGCCATCAGGTGGGGGGCGTCGGCGTCAACGTCGCTCCCGACATTGGCGACACCCGCACCAAGACGCCGCTGCAACTGCTCACCGACATCCTCGATCCCAACCGGGCGATCGACAACAATTACTTTGGATATTCGGTGGTCGACCTGGAGGGACGCATTCACACCGGCGTCATCGCGAGCGAAACGCCGACGTCGATCACGCTCAAGCAGCCGGAAGGCAAGGTCGTGACCTTCCAAAGATCCGAGATCGAGGAACTGCAATCGACCGGATTGTCGTTAATGCCGACGGCTCTCGAACGAAATATCACTCAGCAGGAAATGGCCGACCTGATTTCGTTCCTCAAGAACTGGCGGTATCTCGACGGCCAGGTGCCGGAGGAAGTGATTCGCTGAAAGGAATGATGGCAGACGGCGGCAGGATTCCGTATCCTCAATCCTCCGTGCCCAGCCTGCATTCTGATTGCACCTATGTCTCGCTCATTCGTACCTCCTGAACATGCCGATTCTCCGCTGGCGGTGCGGAAGTCGATGCTCAAGAAGTCCCGCTCTCCGTGGCTGATCGTGCTCGCAGGCGGGATTATCAGTCTGTTCGTTGTGCTCGTGCTCGGCATGTTGCTGAACCTGATTTCAGAAGACGTCGTGCTGCCCGAGTTCGAGTATCAGACGACGATGCCCGACGGAACAATTCTGGTCGTCGAAGCGGTTTCCTGGGGTACGACGCACAACGTCGAGCTGCGCGGCCTACCCAAACCCGGCCTGTTCGGCGGCTATTACTTTGGCAACGACATCTCCCAATCGACGGCGGGTGACCGGCTGGTGGTGTTCATGCGACGCTTCGATCCCGAGACCGGCCGGCCTCTGGACTTTACCTGGTGGGGTTCCAGTTCGGCCGTGGACTCTTTCGGCAGCGAGATCCCCGATTCGAACCCGTACCAACAGGTGATGAGCGGTTACAGCACTTCATCGGGCGGCGGACGTCCGCTGCCGCCTCCTGGAGCGTTCGGCTACTACGATCCGCGCGATCCCCGGAACGCTCTCGTGGCTTACAGTGACTTCCCCGCGATTCGCGTCGAGGGAGACACGTTTCATCTGCTCGTCAAGAACACGTCGGGCGAAGTCGTCGGCGAGTTCGATCTGCCTTACGGCGGCCCGCGCACCAGCGACGTCTGGACCCCCGATCCCTTGCCGGTCACTCAAACCGACCACGGTCTGACGTTGACGTATACGGGAGCCAACATCACGATCGACGGCTCCTCCACGGTGAATGGCGTCGTTCAGTATCGCTACCAATTGAACCCTGAAGTCCAATTCCAATACAACGGCGAACCTGCCCCAAATTGGAGTTACAATCGCATCTGGCTGGAAGACCCTCTGGGCAATTCGTCCGAGTCCTATGACTTGAAGCTGTCGCCGGGCGAACCGGCCTGGAAGATGCATCTGACCGGCTACTGTTACGACTGGACCACTGTACCACTCGCGCCGGGAGAGTCGGCGGCCATCGGCACGTTCACACTCCCGGCTGAATCGTTATCCGCGCCGATTTCGGCGTCCGCCACCGCCGGCGGCAAGTCCCTCTCCTGGAGCTGGATCGGCGGTCCCAATGTGACCCACAACATCGGCGGAGCGACGGCATACAACGGTAGTTGGTCGTCATATTTATACATCGGCGCCGATTCCATCAGCGTCGAACTGCGAGGAGACAGCTATTCGCCTCGGCAACTGATCGTCGGCGGCAATGCCTACACGCTCGTGGCGACCGATCCGGGATATGGGAGCGCGGCGTATCTGCCCCATCACATGGAGATCCAGATCACGACTCCCGAGGGCGTGGCCATTCCGTCGAACTCGACGACGATGGACAACCTCGTCGTGACGGGGTTCCAGCCGCCGGAGGGCGTGACCGAAGTCGTGGCGACACTGATTGTCCGCGAATTGCCCGAATTCGAACTGCTGATCGCTCCGCCCGAACATCCGCCATTGCCTGTCCAGGCAATGCCCGGCGAGCCGAAACCGATCGACATGGTCGTTCCCTCGACAGAAGCGCAACCGGATCAAACCACGTTGCCGGTTGATACCCTGTTGCAGGAAGTACCCGTGCCGGAACCGCCTCCGCCGATGTAGGCCGACACTCGATTCGCTGCGGTGTCAGAGCGGCGAGCTAGAAGATAGACCGCTGATTAGGCGGATGACGCGGGTATTCGCGGATCTGCAAGAGCGTAAGAATTGGAGCAATGCCTCTCAGATCCGCGGGAATCCGCCAAATCCGTTTCATCCGCGGTCTATTCCCGTGACCTTGGGAAACGCTTCATCAATTGAGTTTCATCCCAGGCCAAGCGCTGCGAGTAAGAGTGGTCTCGCTACTCCGTGGGCTCGCACGCCGGGTCTTCGATCTCGGTCGTTTCCGGGTCGGCGGCCAGCGTGGCCGGCCAGTCGACTTCGATCACCTTGACCTCCTGGCCGTTGCGCACGATGCGGGCGCCGAGCGTCACGATCTGCTGACCCTCTTCCACCCCCTCGACGATCTCCGTCACTTCGCGGTTCGACATCCCCACGCGAACTTCCTGTTCGTGAACTTGTTCGCTCCCCGGCTCGACGACGAACACGCTGGTGCGTTCGCCGCTCTGAATGACCGAAGACACCGGCACCACCGTCGCCATGCGGCCTGTGTCGCCGGAAATCCTCACACGGGCGTGCATGCCGGGCTTCAAGAGACCCTGGGAGTTCTGCACCTCGATCCGCACGAGAGCCGTGCGGGTGAGCTGATCGATGATGGGCGAAATCCGCGTGACTCGCCCCGGGAAGGGATGCGGATAGCTGTCGACTTCGATGATCGCGTCGAGGTCGGTACGCAACTGATGATACCGCGTCTCCGGGACGTGAACCTCGGTGATGATCGGATCGAACCTGATGATCTGCATCAGCAGGTCTTCCGGCTTGGCGAGATCGCCCAGTTCGACGGTGCGGCGGCCGATAACTCCCGCGACCGGCGACGTGAGCGTCAGTTCGTCGAGTGAGAGTGTGGCTTCTGTCAGCGATGCCGTCGCTTCGCGAATCTTGGCCTCCGCCAAGGCGATGCGGCTGGTCGCGGTCGACACCGACGCTTCGGCCTGCTCGATCGCCCTACGGGCGCCGGCTCCCGACTCGGCCAAGTCTTGTTCGCGTTGCAGCGTCTGCTCGGCGAGAAGGAGTTCGGCCTTTTGCACATCGAGTTCGGCCTCGGCCACGTCGAGGGCCGCTTCCGAACGTCGAATGAGTTCCTGAGCGAACGAATCATCGAGTCGGGCCAACGGCTCGTCGACTTCGACGACGTCCCCGACGTCCTTGAGCAGTTCAATCACGTAGCCCTGCAAGCGCACCCGTACATCGATGCTGGCCTGCGGTTCCAGCGAGCCGGCGATCTGAATCTCTTCCGACAGAAACTGCCGGCGGGCCGGCATCACCTCGACCGCCATCGAGGGCTGCACCTCGGGGTCTTCGACCTGCGCGGCGACTTCGAGCGACTGCAGATAGACCGTCTCCCACGCCTTCCAGCACGCGGCGATCGCCGCCAGGCCGAGCAACAGTCTAAGTACCCAATTCATCATGGTGAGGCAGTTCGGCGATTCGGCCGAATCAATTCGAGGCAGGTGTGCGACACATTTATGAATCGGCGCGGCGGCCGCACACCGAACATTTAAGCAAGGTTGGATGCCTGTCACAAGAGGCGACGCCCCTAAGTTGAAGGGCCGTCTGCCCTTTTCTAACGGAGAATCGTTACAGATTCACAGCCTCGTTCGAGAGGCGGGGTTAAACCCCGCCGCTCTGCCATGCTCCCTGCTACTCCCGCAGCGGCACCTGCGCCGGCGACATCAGGTACGCGATGAGGTCGCGGACTTCCTCGGACGACATGCGGTCGAGTTGGCCTTCGGGCATGAGGGACAGTTCGGTCTCGCGGCGCTCATCGACTTCATCGTGACGCAGCGTCATCCGTTCCGTCGGCGTCTGCAGCACGAGCGTCTGCTCGGTCTCTTCGAGGACGATGCCGTTCAAGATGCGACCGTCGACGAGGGCCAGCACCGACATGTGAAAGTTCTTCGACACCTGCAGGCTGGGGTCGATGATATTCTCGAGGAGGTAGTTAAGGTTGCTCCGCTGCGCCCCAGTGAGGTCGGGAGCGGTCGTGCCGCCCTCGCCGAACAGTCGGTGGCATTTCGCGCAACCGTTCTGCCACAAGAGTCGGCCGTGCGGCAGATCGCCGGAAGCGATGACGTCCTCAGTCAGTTCGTCGCGATAGCGGGCGATGAGATCGGTCTTCTCCTGGCTGAGCTGTTCCAATTCCGGCCAAAGCTGGCGAATGCGGTCCGAGAGGGCTTCGTCCCCATACGTGAGCATCTGCCGCAGTTGGAACGACTCGATGTCGTCTCGATCGATCGTGCCGTCCTCCACCGCATCGAGCAGCGCGGGCGCATATGCCGGCCGCGACACAAGCGTGGTGATAGCCTCGGCCCTGCCCGGCGGATAGAGCCTGCCGTACTGTTCGACGATGAGCGACGGCGTCGCGGGATCATCGATCACCGCCAGCCCTCGAATGGCATCGGCCGACAACTCGCGATGGTCGAGCAGATCCTGCAGCATGTCGATCATGCCGTCGCTGCGGGCCTCGACGAGTGCGCGAATCGCCGACTGGCGCGAGGCGATTTCTTGACCGTCATCGACGGCGATCTGCAGGAGTTCATCCACCGCGCGGCCGTCGCCAAACACGACGGAAAGTTCGCGGACAAGCTGCTCGATGTCGTCGGCATGCTCTGAGTCTCCCGCTGCCGCAATCGCCGCTGAAGACGCTGTTTCCCAGGCTGCCGGCATTGTGGCCTGCCGCCAGCCGCGCAAAGCCTCCGCCATGCCCTGCAAGACTTGGGCGTTCCAGGTCGCATCAGCCTCGAGCATGCGTTCGACGACCGAGTTGACTGCTTCCGGGTGCCGATTGAGTTCGTGCGTCAGCCTGCGGGCAATGAACCGAGTGAGATTGGGATCCTCGCATTTCGCCAGCAATTCCACAGCTGACGCCGGATCATCCGGCACCATCGGCTCGATACCGTACCAGACGAGGCGAATGAGATTCGGGTTGTGCTCGGTCTGAGCATGCGTGGCGAGAGCCTCAGCCAATGGCCAGCGGCGCGATACGGGTTGAATGCGAGACAGGCAGGAGGCGAGGGTGGTGAACGTCGTACCCGATTCCGTTCTACCCGCCAGTTCCGCCATGAGTTCAATGGCGCGATCCGATACTTCACCGTCGTCGACGATCAACCGCAGGAGGGCATCTTGAAGCCGGGGTTCGCTTTTATCGAGATGATCTTCCATCCACGCATCATCGACGGCACCAATGACGTACAGAGTTTGCAGATGGCGAATTGATGAGATGACATCTTCCAGGATCCTCGCGATCTCAAAGTTGTGCATTAGATCCAAATACGAATTGTGAACTCGTCCGGATGGAACCAGTTCCTGCAGCACGCGACGTGACTGCCGCACGTACCATTCATTCGAATGGTTTTGCAGGTCAAGGAGTTCATCGATCGACATCTCCGCCAAGCTTACGTCAGCCACCGGCTCCGGCGTCCCATACGTCACCTTGAAAATCCTTCCCGTTTCGCGGTGCACGCCGTCGTTTTCGTGGCATTCGCCGATGTCCGACCAGTCGGCGATGTAGACGCCGCCATCAGGCCCGTAAGTGAGCGTGATGCCGCGAAACCAGACATCGTCGCTGAAGATCATGTCGGGTTGATGCCGCGCCACGTAGGCCCCTTCGCCGTTGTCGCCGAGCAGTTCGAGCGAGTCGTGATTGATCCGCCGACCGTGCATGTTGAGGGCGAAGACGCCGCCGTAATACTCCTCGGGCCAGTTGTCACCCAGGTAGATCATCATGCCGCAGTGAGCGTGGCCGCCGCCGGCCGCGTCGGTTGTGGCCGACATGCCGTTGCGAATGTCGTTCCACGCCTCGCCGGTGTCCCAGTGATAGTGGTCGGCCGTCTGCTCCATCAGCTCATACAGATGCGGATTGAAGTCGACGCCGTACATTCGCTGCCAGTGCGCTCCGTGCGGAACGTGCCAGAAGTGGCCGATGACGGTGTTGATCATGAACAGTTCGCCGTACTGGTCGAAGTCCATGCCCCACGGATTGGTGGTGCCGTGGGCGACCGCCTCGAACACCTTGCGGGTCGGGTGATAGCGCCACACTCCGCAGTTGATCGGCACCCGCTCGGGATCGGGGGTGCCCGGCGCGCCGACGTAAGATGTCGCAAGGATGCCGTGCTGTCCGTAGAGCCAGCCATCGGGCCCCCAGGTGAGATTGCTGACGATGTTGTGCCGCACGGCATCGGCATCCCAGCCGTCGAGGATGACTTCGGGCGGACCATCGGGAACGTCATCGCGATCGCGATCGGGTATGAAGAGCAGATGCGGAGCGCACAACGCCCAGACGCCGCCGAAGCCGACTTGCACGCTGGTGAGCTTCTGTCCCTGATCCCAGAAGACGGTGCGATTGTCGTGCACGCCGTCGCCATCGACGTCTTCGAGAATGATGATGCGGTCGCGATACCGCAGATCGAAATTCACGCCGCTCTCGGCATAGGTGTAGTTCTCGGCCACCCACAACCGGCCGCGCTCATCGAAGCACATCCCGATCGGCTGCTGCACATCCGGCTCGGCGGCGAACAGCGTGGCGCGAAAGCCTTCCGGCACTCGCAAGGCGGCGAGAGCCTGCTCGGGCGTGAGGATCGGTTGATCGACCGGCTGCGAGTTGACGTTGCCGTCTTCGATCTCGACACCGTCGACCAACGGCACGGCAGCGACGGAGTTCGACGGGGTCGAGTTGCTGTCCGTGTCGTCGCTACTGGCGCGATGGATCACAGTTTGAACCGCAAGCAGAAACAGACATCCGGCAACAAGAACACCGGTATGTACGAATCGAGGGATTCTCATGTTGTTGTTCGCTGGATGTAGGATTTCGCCATGCCGATTGCATCACACGCCAAACCGTCGGCGTATGATGACGCCTGATCCTCATGCAAGCCACTGTCGCAATCACGGCTTCGACTCATCTACGTCCATGTCGAGTTGCCGCATCTTGCGGTAGAGGTTCGAGCGGTGCAGGCCAAGGGAGCGGGCTGCTTCGCTCATATTGCCGCGGGAGCGTTCGATCGACCGCTTGATATGCTCCTGCTGGAAGCGATTCGTGGCTTCCGAGAGGCCCAGCGTCGGGTCGATATTGCCAAACGGGTCGCGATTGGGATTGAGGATGAAGGCCAGTTCCTCGACGGGGACCACGTCTTTCACACAGAGGAAGGCGACGCGCTCCATCAGGTTGCGCAGTTCACGAATGTTGCCCGGCCAGTTGTGCGCTCGCAGAGCCTGTTGCGCCTCGCTGCTGAGCGTCATGTTCACCCGTCCCGCCGGTTTGCAGAACTGCGACAGAAAATGCCGCGCCAACGGCAGGATATCTTCGGGTCGCTCGCGCAACGGAGGGAGATCGATCGTGACCACGCTCAGGCGGAAGAAGAGATCCTGCCGGAACCGGCGCTGCGATACTGATTCCATCAAGTTGGCGTTGGTGGCGGCGATGACGCGCACATTGACGGGAATGTCCTGACTGCCGCCGACACGGGTGATCACCTTGTGTTCGAGCACGCGGAGCAGCTTGGCCTGACCGGCCAGCGACATGTCGCCGATCTCGTCGAGAAAGAGAGTGCCGCCATGAGCCATTTCGAATTTGCCCGCGTGCGTGGCATGGGCGTCGGTGAAGGCTCCCTTCTCGTGGCCGAACAGTTCGCTTTCGAGCAGTGTCTCGGTGAGTGCGGCACAATTGACGGCCACAAATGAGTTGTCGGCGCGCGGACCGCGAAAGTGCAGCGCCTGCGCGACGACTTCCTTCCCCGTGCCGCTTTCGCCGAGCAACAGGATTGGCAGATCGGTCGGTGCCAGCCGGCTGATGGTGCCGCGAAGAGCCTCCATCGCGGCGCTCTCGCCGATGAGCTCGACCTTATCGGCCATCTGCGCCCTAAGCTGCTGATGGCTGCGAATGAGCTGTGTGCGCTCCTGTGCGTTCTCGACGGCCGCGCTCACGACGACGCCGAGGTCGGTGAGAGCCTCGGCGTCGGCGTCGGTGAACTTGCCATGCTCCTTGTTGATGAGTTCGAAGGCTCCGACGCATTGGCCGGCGGGGTCGATCAACGGCACGCACAACAGATTCCGCGTGCGGTA
Organism: Planctomycetaceae bacterium; assembly: GCA_031402175.1. GTDB lineage: Bacteria > Planctomycetota > Planctomycetia > Planctomycetales > Planctomycetaceae > JANNSB01. The sequence goes on along the minus strand of JANNSB010000063.1, from coordinate 17,730 downwards.
GCCGCTGTGTTTGTCGACCGAGCGATCGAACCTGGGATCGGCGTAGGCGTCTTCCACGACGATGGGTTTACCTGAATGCACGACGTCGCCCACGATGCCCTTGCTGTCGGGGAGCCAAAGCTTGCCCCCCTCAATGCCGAGCGCGGGGCAGGCAACGAGTTGCCGCTCCGCCTTGTCCCAGAGAAAGATGCTGGCCCGGTCGCAGTGCATCAGTTCGGCCGCCTGTTTCGCGCTGCGTTCGAGCAAGGGAAAGACTTCTTGTTCGCGCGAGAACGTTCGTGCGAGTTCGAGTGTGCGGCGCAGACGTGAAGTCTGATTCTGATACTGCAAATTCTTGTTCCACTGCGCCCCACACAGATCGAACACCTTGCCCACGACCAGAAACTCGCGGAGACGCGAGGCATCGACCCGCGTGCCGCAGGCAAAGAGCACGGCCCTGCCGAATGAGGGACAGGGAACCGCCAGCACATTGCCAAAAGGGCCGGCTCCCGCGACCGCCGATTCCTGATCGAGGGCTTCTTCAATCGTGCCGCGGTCGAATTGTTGAGGCAGCCGGCCACGCTCGGCCAACATCGACCATTGCTCGGTGAGCTGCATTACGCCTGTCGACTGGGCCGAGAACTCGATGCCAATCTGTTCCAACGCGATGCTGTGGAATGCGCTCAGGTCTGTCGACGAGTGAGAAGCGGCAATCAGGCGTTCGCAGAAGTCGGCCAGTTCTCTCCATTCCGGGGACAGAATGACGGACGACCACTGCTGAATGGGGATCGAGTTCGGCATGGATGCGTGCTTCGAGGCTACAAGATTGACAGTGTAGTCTCGGAAGCACATGCCGTGTTGTCAATCAGACAACACAAGTCGCCATAATGAGTCGATCCGATTTGGAACTCGCGGTCGCAGGAAATGGACCGTGGATGAAACGGATTGGGCGGATTCCCGCAGATCAGAGATTCCGTCAGCCGCAAGATTTCAGATCCGCGAAGACCCGCGTCATCCGCCAAATCCGCGGTCTCTCTTCAGGATTTGACATCTGACGCTGCACCAATCTGGGCTGCGCTTTATAAAGAGCCGACCTTCAGGGTTTTTCGTCAATACCACAGGCGCAAACCATCTGTCCGCAGCCGGGACAGCCGGCTCCATACTTGTCGCGGACGGCCTGTTCCAGATCGATCTTGGCCACGTTGGCGATCGTGGCCAGCCAGGCGAGCACATCCGCGAATTCGGCTGCCAACTCTTCCTTGGTCCCTTCGCGAAGCGCGGCAGCCAGTTCGCCGACCTCTTCCATCAGCCACATGAATGTCCCCTCGACCCCCCGCGCCTCGTCCTTGCGAGAGTACATCGTGTCGATGAGGGACTGCAGTTCGCGGAGGGTCATGTGAAGGCGTTAGGCCACAGGCGACAGGCTATAGGGGTTTGATTGACAACGGGAGTTGGTTGGCGGAACTCTCAGGCTCTGTCGCCTATGGCCTGAGGTCTATCGCCTTCCGTCATTCCAACTTCCCCTGAAACCCACCTTCCGGGGCTTCGCCGCCGAGTTCCTGAGCGATGCGGGTGGCGTTGTGATCAATCATGCCGATGAAGGTGCCTTCGTAGGTGTCTGGCTCTCCCATCGAGTCCGAGTACAAAGCGACATCGGCGGAAACTTCCCAGCCCTGCGCCTCCGCTCCCTCTCGCACCGCATCGAGGCCGCGAGAACTAACGCTCGTCTCGACGAATACGGCGGGGACGCGGTTCTCGACCAGAAACTGCACCAGGTCATTGATATCGGATGTCGCCGGCTCGCTGGTCGTGGTGATTCCCTGCACGGAGCGGACGGTAATTCCGTAGGCCCGCTCGAAGTACGAGAAGGCGTCGTGAGCCGTCACGAGATAACGCTGATCCTCGGGAATCGTGGCAATCACTTCTTTCACATAGGCGTCGAGGTCGGTGAGTTCGTCGACGTAGTCGGCCGCTCGATCCGCGTAGGCGGTCGCATGTTCGGGGTCAGCTTTGCCCAGTTCCTCGGCGGTGTGCGTGGCGCATGCGGCCCAGATTTGCAGATCGTTCCACACATGGGGATCGGGATGGCTGTCGGTTCCTTCCGGGTGAATCAGTTGATCCTCCGTCAGCCCGCCAGTGACGGCGATGACGGGTTCCGTTCGCTGCAGGATCGCATCCTCCATCTGGGCTTCGAGAAACAGCCCCGAATAGACCACGACATCGGCGCCGGCAAGATCCCGGATGTCGCTGGTCGTCGGACTGTAGGCATGTGGATCGACGCCGACCCCGAGCAGGCCGCGCACCTCGGCATCATCGCCCACGATGTGCTCGACCATGTCGGTGACCATGCCGGTCGTCGTCACGATCTGCAGCTTTCCATTGCCGGAAGTGGGGCTGTCTGGTTCATCTCCCGCACAGCCTGAAATGAGCAGCATCAATCCGACGCCGCCAATTCCGAGTTTCATCGAATGGAATGCAGTTCGTACCGGGCGAGACATGGCATGTTCCTCTTCTCTCAACTTCGGAGAAGTTACGCGATCACTCGATCGCAATCAGTTCGACAATGAAGTGCAGTGTCGCTCCGCCCGGAATCTTCGGTGGCTTGCCCCCCGGCCCATATCCCAGTTCTGAAGGCACTTCGAGTTCGATCATGCCTCCCTCGCCGATCAATTGCAGACCCTCGGTCCATCCTGCAACAACGCCACTCAATGGAAACGGTATCGGTTCGCCGCGTTTGTACGACGAATCGAATTCCATGCCGTCGTCGAGCCAGCCGCGATAATGACAGGTGACCGTGTCGCTGGCACGGGGCCGCGGACCGCTCGAACCACGCAGGATGCGGTACTTGAGTCCGCTCGAAGTCTGTGTGAATTCCAGGGGGCGTCCGGATCGCGCGGCCCAGGCTCCAAGGCACGCCGCTCCGTAATCGACGGAGCCAGCGGGACCGGCGATTCGGCATCCTTCTCCGCGCCGTTACAACTCGAAAGCGCGATCAGCAGCAGCACGCCGCAGATTCCGCGCAGACGCTGAGTGGACATGAAACTCTTTCTCGAGATGGATAATGCGACCGATCACAGACACGAGCACGCTGGATCACTCGATCTCGATCAATTCGACGAGGAAGTGCAGCGTCGCGTTCGGCGGGATCACCCCACCGGCTCCCTGTGCGCCGTAACCGAGGCTTGCCGGAACCTCCAGTTCGATCATGCCCCCTTCGCCGACGAGTTGCATCCCTTCGGTCCAGCCGGGAATCACTCCGTTGAGCGGGAACGAGATCGGTTCGCCCCGTCCATACGACGAATCGAACTCGGTTTCGTCATCGAGCCAGCCACGATAATGCACCGTCACGGTATCTCGCGCGGTGGGGCTGTTGCCTGCGGAGGCCCGCCGGATACGGTACTTCAATCCACTGTCTGTGGCGGTGAATTCCTCGGGAGCGTCTTCATCCACGGGTCCGGGTTTCACGATGTCCACCAGTTCGACAAGAAAATGGAGTGTTGCACCGCCGGGGATTTTACCCGGACGGCCCTGCGGTCCGTAACCGAGTTCGGAGGGAATCTCAAGTTCGATCATGCCCCCTTCACCAATGAGCTGCAGGCCCTCGGTCCAGCCGGCGATGACGCCGTTCAAGGGGAAGGTCGCCGGCTCGCCGCGCTGGTAGGACGAATCGAATACAGTGCCGTCGTCCAGCGTGCCGCGATAGTGACAAGTGACAGCTTCGTCCGCAGTCGGATGGTCTCCTTCCGCTGCGCGGCGAATGCGGTATTTGAGCCCGCTTTCGGTTTCGGTGAATTCTTCCGGGGCGTCTGCATCAACGGGGCCAGGCTCGACAACTTCGGCCGCAGCCGCCGTGGCGTCGGCCGAGCTACAGCCGTTCAAGAAGATGAGCATCGCCGCGAGGCACGAGGCGACATAGAACTTGTGAAGCGCGAGAGTCATGAATTCTCCAAATCGAGCGTGATCGGCAGGCCAAACGCCTGTTTTTGTGTGCCGCACAGCGTAGCGGATTCCGCATGGAATACGAACGAATTCTGGCAGCGCGTCAGCGCATTCCCGCCCAAGTTGGGCGAGCGCAATCGTTCGGAAGCCCGAAACCGCCCTCCCAGAGCCAGCCGACTACACCAGGATGTCGTGCACGACATTGCCGTGCACATCGGTCAGGCGAAAGTCGCGCCCCTGGAAGCGATACGTGAGCCGTTCGTGATCGATCCCCAGCAGATGCAGGATCGTGGCGTTCAGGTCGTGAATGTGGACCGGATTTTCGGTGACATTGTAGCCGAACTCATCCGTCGTCCCGTAGGTGATACCTGGTTTCACCCCGCCGCCGGCCATCCACATCGTGAAGCAACGCGGATGGTGATCGCGGCCGTAGTCCTCGCGGCTGAGCCCGCCCTGGCAGTAGATCGTGCGGCCAAACTCGCCGCCCCAGACGAGGAGCGTGTCTTCCAGCAAGCCGCGCTGCTTGAGGTCCGTCACGAGGGCCGACATTCCCTGATCGACGTCGTGACACTGATTTGTCAAATCGTGCGGCAGGCTGAAATGCTGATCCCAGCCGCGGATGAAGATCTGCACGTAACGCACGTCTCGCTCAATCAGCCTGCGGGCGAGCAGGCAGTTGGCGGAGAACGTTCCGGGCGTCGTCACTTCGGGGCCATACATGTCGAGCGTGTCCTGCGTTTCGTCGCTGAAGTTCATCAGTTCGGGAACAGATGACTGCATCCGGTAGGCCATCTCGTACTGGGCGATGCGGGCGTTGATCTCGGGATCACCGAGGGCCTCGTACTGATGCTGATTGAGCTGACTGAGCGCATCGAGCATGTCGCGGCGCGTGTCACTGTTGACGCCGGGAGGATCCGTCAGGAACAACACCGGATCCCCTTTGGAACGCAACGCCACACCGGCATGCTGTGAGGGAAGGAAGCCGGTCCCCCAGAGCCGTTCATAGATGGCCTGGTCGGCTTTGCGTCCCGTCCATGAGGAGTGCAGCACCACGAACGCGGGGAGATCGGCATTCATCGTGCCGAGACCATACGACAGCCACGCACCCAGACTGGGGCGACCCGGACGCTGCGCACCAGTTTGAATATAGGTGATCGCCGGGTCGTGGTTGATCGCCTCCGTCCACATCGACTTGATGAAACACAATTCGTCGGTGACGGCCGACGTGTACGGGAGCAGTTCACTCACCCATGCGCCCGATTCGCCATGCTGAGCGAATCGGTAACGTGATGGAGCGATTGGGAAGCGGGCCTGGCCACTGGTCATCGTCGTCAATCGTTGCCCATTGCGGACCGATTCGGGCAGATCTTTGTCGTACCAGTCATTCATCGTCGGCTTATAGTCGAACATGTCGAGCTGCGACGGAGCGCCATTCATCACCATGTAGATCAGCCGCTTGGCCTTCGGCGCATGATGCGGCCGGCCGAGCACTCCCCCGTCAAGTGGTGCCGGTCCACCCGTTGTGTCAGCGACAAGATCCTGATTCAGCAGCGAGCTCAGCGCGGCGACGCCGATGCCGGTCGAGGTGCGGCCGAAGAGGTGCCTGCGGGTGAGAAGCAATTCGTATTCGCGTGCTGGATCCATGCGATTTCTCCAAATGGCATCAGTAACGATGGATAGAATATCACATCGCGGGGCGATGCAAACCCCCTTGTTGCGGTGATCGTCTCCTCCATCATCGAGCATCAACCAAGAGCCGCCAATTCCTCTGTCGAAACTCATCCTTCCAATGATACTGGTCCAGCAGTCCCTCGGTGGGCCGGCCCATTTCATGGAAAGCGGCGAAGATCGCTTCGATCGTTGCCAGTCCCCCAGAGGGATCCTCATGCAGTTTTGAAACCCTGGGATACGCCGTCTGCCAGGGCCCGCTGAGACTGCGGACAGGCATTTCGGAAAACTCACTTTCCATGCGGCCTGCAAGTTTCCAGGTTCCGTCCAACACCAGCAGTCCGCACAGCGTATCATTGGGAGACAGAGGTGCACCGCCGATGCCGAGGCGGATGTACCCATCGAGCGACTCGGTTCCGCATTGTGGATAGGTCCAGAAGACAAAATCAGGCTTGGTGCGCAGCGGTTCGACGGTGCATTTGGAACGGTTTTCCCGTGGATGCACGACGATGATTGTGGGCGGGTAGGGAAGCAGTGTGCTGTTCAATAGTGCCTGTCGTGTTGATTCCATCAGTCTGAGTGCGTTTTCTAGGACGAAATGCAGTTTGCAGGAAGGAAACAGAGTTGATAACCTCAATTTCTATCCCATTCTCATTCGACCTTGGAAATTCGGGGTCGGATCAGGCTCTTAATGAGGTCGGCCGATGAAGCCTTGTGTTACTCGCCCACGCCACGAAGTACGCGCTGGATTCACGCTCGTCGAGTTGTTGGTGGTCATCGCGATCATCGGCATCCTGGTGGCCATGCTGATGCCGGCGGTGCAGCGCGCTCGCGAATCGGCCAGGCGCTCGCAATGCATCAACAACATGCACCAGTTGATGGTCGCAAGTCATAACTATGTGGACGCGCATCGATCGTTCCCCTCCGGCTGGGTGCAAGGCAATCAATTGTGCGATCTCGGCCTCGACTGGACGACGCAACCGGTGCTAGTCCAGATGCCGGCCGGCCAACCTCCCGTCACGTTGCAAAACTGGCTCTTGTCTCCGTATTGGGACTGGCGCGCGTTCATGCTCCCTCAACTTGACCAATTGACGATCAACATCGACTTCACCCAACCGAAGAACGCATCCACGGGAAACGTCTACCAGCCTGGCAACTGGGAGTATATCCAGACTCCGCTGGAATCGTTCACATGCCCCAGCGCTCCGTTGTCGTCTGTACGCCCGAGTAATCTGGGATACGCTAACTACAAAGGCTGTCGCGGGTACTGGGACGACCCGAACACTCCCGTGAACAACGGCATGTTCTACGGCAACAGCAGGCTTGAGTTTCGCGACGTCACCGACGGCACGACCTCGACGATCCTATTTGGCGAATCGCCTTTTGGCTTCTGGGGTGATCGTTATTCCTGCTGTGTGGCCGGCAGGTTCAACTTTGCGAACTTCGACACTTACTGGATCGGCGCGGCAGATCCGTGTGGTCAGGCATCCGGTGCGGCAATGTTCTTCGACTTCGGTTCCTTCCACGATGCCGGCTCGAATTTTGCGTTCGTGGATGGTTCTGCTCGAACCGTTACCAAGTCCGTCGACACGAATATCTTTCGTGCCTTGTGCACTCGTTACGGTTCGGAACCGATTCCGGAGCAGTTCTAAAGGCTGACGCGACTGGCTGAGCTCGATATACACACATCGCATCTGCTGTTGATGGATGCCGGAAATACGCGCCTGAAGTGGGCGGTGTTTCCTAGCGGCGATTTGCGGCAGGTTGGTTCATTGCCCGCGCCAGTGCGCTGCGGGGCTCAACGCTGCGGCGAGCCGATACACAATCGCGAATGGTGTCATGGGCTGAAAGTCGAGTCCGCCGCCCTGGCGGGTTCGAATCTCGAGGAGCGCATTCGCATTGAGCAGCATTGGGCCGGCGATGCGCCCAGGCTCGCAGTCTGGAGAGACGGCAGTCAATTCCCCATCGATATCGACGTCGAATTCCCAGAGCGAGTGGGAACCGACCGCCTGCTCAACGCGATTGCCGCGAATCGGCTGCGCCGGCCTCGACAAGGAGCCATCGTCGTCGACAGCGGCACCGCCACGACCGTCGATCTCATCTCCAGCGGCGGAGCGTTCTGCGGCGGCGCCATCTTGCCTGGCCTGCTCTTATCGGCCCGCGCGCTGCACGAGTACACATCGGTGCTGCCCTTCGTGCCCATGCCGCTCTCGGATGACGTGCCTCCCGAAGTCGTCGGGCGAAATACCGATGCCGCGATCATCAGCGGGATCTGTTGGGGGCATGTGGGAGCGGTGAACGGCCTGATCGCGGCGATCCGCGAGGATCAGCGCGCAGGCGATGAACAGCCGCTGATCTTATTAACCGGCGGGGCAGGCCCGTGGCTGGTTAACTGGATTCGGCCGGCTGCGACATTGAGTCCACATCTGGCATTGCAGGGGTTATGGCAAGCGGCGGAAGGACTCAGTGATCCGAATTCCTAGTTCGCGGGCGCGCGATCAGGACGGCTGGCGGCTTCTTGAGGGCTGATGAGGTCATCGCCGTCACCGTCGAGCGCGGTGAACTGCTCGGCCGTTCCCAGAAACTCCCGGCGCGAAACGTCGCCGTCGTCGTTGCGGTCCATGCGTTGAAACCACATCGGCCCCTGCGTCATCACCGGCGCGGGCGTTCCCATGACTGGAGACGCGGAGACCGCGAAGGTTCCGACTGGAAAAACACTAGGGAATTCCGGTTGCCCGCGATCGAACGTCAATTGATAAAGCTGCGGAATCTCGTTCTGGGAAATGGCTGCATCATCGTTTCTGTCCCAGATGCCGATGCGGGCTATGATGCCGTCGAGTTCGCGCGGGTTGATGCGGCGATCGTGGTTTTCATCCAGGATCTGAAAGAAGTCGCGTCCGCGATTGCTCGATTCCAGACGCGACCGGCTCAAGGCCGTCTTCGACTCGGCTTCGACGACCGCCAGCATTTCGTCGGCATAGAGCATGCCATCGTGGTTGAGGTCGAACTGCCCGAAGACGCCATCAAGCTGTCCCCCCTGCACTTCGGCCCGTTCGAGATAGGCGTTCGCGTCGCGATCGTAGGCCATGAACAGGGATTGAAAATACTGGGCAAATTGCGTGGATGTCGACTGGCCGGCCAGAAACTCGATCTGTGTGCCTTCCACGAGCATGCTGGCGATTCCGGCGGGATTGGTGCGCATGGTGATGCTGCTCCAATCGGCCGTCTCCAGTACTTCCACGGACGGCGAGCCGTCGTCCCGCTGGCCGATACGCACCTGCAACAGAATCGCCAACGGTGGAGCCTCGAGTAGTGCGCGAACCTCTCGTTCGTCGAGAAATCGATCGCCATCGTGGTCGTATTGGGCGACGATGTCGTCGGGCACGCCGATGGAGTCAGTTCGTGCCTTGCGGTCGCCGCGTGAGACGGCTGCTTCTTCCCCGTAGCGCTGGAGAAACTGTTCCACGAGCGATGTCAACGGCCGCGAACGATCGATCACGAGAATGGGAACAGTTTCGCCTGTCGCGCCGAATTGTGTTTGCCCCTGAAACGGATTGCGGGTGTACTCGATTTCGCTCAGGCTCGCATTGCCGTCGACGTCGAAGTCGATGCTATGCAGCGACTGCCGGCCCACTTCGACCTCTTCGGCCGTCAGCCGATCGTTTGTGTCGGCATCCAGTGTGTTGAACAGCACTTCGCCTGGCGCCCGGCCAGACGAGCCGTTGACGAACTGCACGTTGGCCCCGGCGACGCCCGACGGCGATGCGGCAGCCTGTTGAAACGCGCCGCCAAATCGAGACTCGGCCGCGAGCACCAGTTCTTCGTTGGACAACTTCTGGTCCACGGGCAGCAGATCGAAGTTCCATAATGAAACGTCCTGCAGCACACGACGCACATCGACCGAGACATCGGCTGTCGACAGTGCTGTGGAAATCTCAGAGAGGGTCAGGAATCCATCCGCATCACTGTCGGCGACAGCATGCAATGACTGAATGTGCTCTCGCCACGGTTGCTGAAAGGGCTTGCCATCGACTTCGAGTTGCACTCGCAGAAAGACCGGCGCATCGAGCATCAGCACCAGTTCCTGCGTGGCATCGGGATCGATTCCGCTCTCACCGGGCAACGGCGGTGGGGGTGGAACCGGTTCGTCATCCGCCACAACGCAAAGGGGCGGCATGCTCGCCATCCAAATCAAGCATATCCAGACAGTGGTGAGGATTCGCTTCATAGGGAATGCTGGAATGTTGCCTAACGGGTCAAGCCGCAGTCAACTACGTGCCATCCTACCCGAACGTTGGAAAAAAGTCGCCGAATCGTTCACGATCGCGGATTGGCCTACAATCATCCTGTTGGCAGGCCGCTGCCACCGCCACGTCCCATCGGAGCCTCCCATGTGCCTTTCTTCACAGCATTCACGGCGGCGGCTCGTTGGGAAGAATGGCGCATTGCCATTCGTCTTGATGATTGGAATCTTGTCGTCATTCGGTCGACCCGCGCGGGAAACCTTCGCGCAGGATCCAGTTGGAGCGCAATCGCTGATCGCGGCACAGGACGACATTGTCGCTGTCATCGCCCGTTGTGAGCGATCCGTCGTCGCCATCGCCCTGGTGCGGCCACCGACGGTTTCGGGACCATTGGTCGACCCCTTTAGCATTGATGGAGCCAACTCGCCCGATTCTCCCAACTATACACCTTTCGAGTTCGGTTCGGGCGTGGTGATCGGTCACCCTGTAGATCCCGATGCGCGATACGTGCTGACGAACTACCACGTCGTCCATGGCTCACGGCGTCCCGCCACGCCGGTCACTCCGGCAAGATTGCTGATTCGGCTTTCCTCTCGACACTCGGTCTGGGCGACGGAGGTGGCTGGCGATCCTCGATCGGACTTGTCGGTCCTCGCGCTTGATTTGCAAGCGGCGGGAGTCGATCCAATTGAAGTCCCCTCATTCGAGCTGCGAGATGTTCCTCCACCGCGCAAAGGGCAGTTCATCATCGCACTGGGCAATCCATATGCGATCGCTCGTGACGGGTCGGCGGGTGCCAGTATCGGCATCCTCAGTAATATCGCGCGCCGAGCGACGCCGAGCGACGCAGTTGATGGGGCACAACAGGAGTCCACACTTCATGAACTCGGCACACTGTTAACTCTCGACACCCGATTGCAGTTTGGAAGCAGCGGCGGCGCGGTTGTTGATCTCGACGGGAATCTGATCGGACTGACCACTTCCCTCGCGGCACTGGAAGGCTACGAAGCCTCGGCGGGCTATGCGATTCCCCTGGACGCAGGCTTCCGCAGGGTCGTCGATTCGCTGCTGGCCGGCCACGAGGTGGAATATGGCTTTCTAGGGGTTGCGCTCCGTGACGTGCTGCAGGATGAAATGCAGCAATGGGATCAAGTCGGTCAACCGACTGCCGCGAGCGCCGATCATGTCGCCATCGATTCTCCCGCGCATCAGGGGGGCTTGCACCCAGGCGATGTGATCCTCGCCGTCAATGGCGTCGCGGTCTACGGGGCCGGCGATGTCACTCGCGAAGTCGGACTATTGGGACCAGACGCCACGGCCACGCTGTCAGTTTTTCGACCGTCTAACGCTCAGACCGTGACGGCCGAGGTTCGGCTCGGAAAGTGGCCAGTGCAGGACGATTCCGCCATCGTCGCCACCTCGCGGCGCTGGCCGCCCTGGCGAGGATTCGGCGTCGATTACTCAACGGCGCGGAGCCGCTTCATGCCGTTCGATGTGGTGCTTGCCTACCGCAAAGCCGTATTGGTTCACGAAGTCGAAGCCGGCTCTCCAGCGGAACTGGCTGGCTTGAAAATCGGCGACATGGTTGCCGCCGTTAACGAGGTGGCCGTGGAAACTCCCGGAGGATTTCATCAAGCCGTGGCGGAAGCGAGCGGCATCGTCGAACTGTCGTTACTCGATGGACGGAAAATCTCCATCTCCGATGGCGCACCCGGCAACTAGACTTCAATCGCCGGACCTCTCTTGGCTGCAATGATGTATTCACCTCTCATCGAGCAGGCAATGCGACTGGCCGCCGACGCGCATCGTTCGCAGACTCGCAAGGGGACGGATATCCCGTACATCACGCATCCTTGCGCCGTCGCGATGATCCTGCTGCGAGCCGGCTTCAATGATGACCAGTTGTTGGCGGCCGCGCTGCTCCATGATGTCGTGGAAGACACGGACTTCACCAAGGACGAACTGCGTACGCAGTTTCCGCCACGAGTCTGCGAACTCGTGGCGGCCATGACCGAAAGGAAGCTCGATTCACAAGGCCAAAAACGTCCCTGGCGCATCCGCAAGCAAGAGCATCTGGAGCACTTGCGGTACGCATCATCCGAGATTCTCGCCCTTGCGCTGGCCGACAAATTGCATAACCTTTCGACAATTCAATTCGATCTGTCGACTGGCGTGAATGTCTGGGGTCGATTCAATGCTCCGCGCGATGAACTTCTCGGATACTACCGCGCGGTGGCTGAGTTGGTGGATCTCGACTCAACCGATGATTCCCGCGTCCTGCAGTTGGCGGATGAGGTCCGCAGGCTGCTGGACGCGATTGTCAAGTCTCATTGAAAAGAATGCAGCGGACAAGTTACCGTGTACTTCTCGCGATGGTTGTTCGACGTGGAAACTGAAATTGGACTTGAGTATGCCCGTCAAGGTGCGAGATGTCATTCAATTGATTGAGAAGGACGGGTGGTATCCAATCAAATCCAAAGGTGGTCATCGGCAGTACAAGCATCCTTCGAAGACCGGCCGCGTGACAATCTCCGGAAACCTGAGTGATGACATGGCGCCCGGCACATTCAACAGCGTCCTCAAACAAGCGGGACTCAAGCAATGAACACACACAGATTCCTCATTGTCATCGAGCACGCGGGTAGGAATTTCTCGGCATACTCGCCTGACCTACCCGGATGTGTGGCCACGGGCGCCTCGCGCGAAGAGACCGAACAAAACATGTATGACGCAATTCAACTGCATCTCGAGGGGCTTCGTGACGACGGACTCGCTATACCCTCTTCGGAATCCTATGCCGAGTACATTGTCGTCGGGGCTTGAATGGACGAGGCGAAGTCGATGGGAGTATCCGGTTGAGGAACTGCGCCGGCGAAAGCAGTTCAGTGCATTCACACACTCACCGGTTTTGTCGCGAGTTATGTCGAATCTGGATCCGAAATTCAGACGGAGTGAACAAGCAACTGGTTCCGGTGGGAATCAAAGCTGCAGACTCGAAAGCTATCGCGGTCACGGCCTCCACGGTTGCGGGCCATCCGGCAAGGGGTCGAGAAAGCGGGCCTCAACAGAGTTGTACCAATCATGTAACTTGTAGCGCATCGACTCGACTCGCTCCGGCAGCGTGGCGGCCAGATCGTTTCTCTCGCCGATGTCGTCCGCCAGATTGAATAGGTGCGTTCTTCCGTCTTCGAATCGCTCGATGAGCTTGTAGTCTCCCATCCGCACTGCTCCGCCGGGGAAGCCGCCTTGGTTTGAGTAATGCGGGTAATGCCAATAGATCGCGTCGCGCTCGATCGTCTCCCCTTGAGAAAGCAGTGGAACGAGACTCACGCCATCGAGATGCTGCGCGGGACGGGACGGCAGACCGGCAATCTCCAGCAACGTCGGATAGAAATCAGTCGAGACCACTGGGACATCGCACACGCTGCCAGGTGTGGTGTGGCCTGGCCAGCGGATGAGGAACGGCACACGAATGCCGCCTTCGTAGAGCCAGCCCTTGCCGCCGCGCAGTGGCAGGTTCGACGTGGGGGAACCCTCGGATGTCGACAGGCCTCCATTGTCGCTCGTGAAGACGACGATCGTGTTGTCGGCGAGTCCTTGCTCTTCGAGATGATTCAAGATGCGGCCGATGGCTGCATCCATCGCTTCGACCATCGCGGCATAGACCGCATGCCTTTGCAGAATGCGGACGCGGCGCGGGTCGCTCACGGGCCAGACTTGTTCTTCATCGGCGAATTCCTCTCCCATGATCTCCGCCGCTCGCGCCTCGTACTTGGCAACCAGGTCGGGACGACCTTCGAGCGGCGTGTGAACGGAATAGAAGGCGAGGTAGAGAAAGAACGGCGAATCATGCTCCTGGTTGATGAATTGAATCGCCTCACTCGCCAGACGGTCGGGCAAGTGTTCGCCGTCGGGGCCATGGTCGAGCCGCGGATTGTTGAACGGGCCGAAGTATCCGCCCGGCGGAGAACCGGCATGGCAGCCGGCGATGTTGATGTCGAACCCCTGATGTTCGGGCCAATACTCTTCCGTCGGCCCCAGATGCCATTTGCCGAGGAACGCGGTGCGGTAGCCGGCTTCATGGAAGGCTTCGGCGAGTGTGAATTCTTTCAGCGGCATCGCGCTGTTGAATGCCGCCCCGCGAAAACGTGCCTCTCGCGATCCTGTAAACCACTCGGTACACGCGGCCCGCGTGGGATAACGGCCGGTCATAATGCTGAGCCGCGTGGGACTGCACACCGGACAGGCCGCGTAACCGTTCGTAAACCGCATGCCGCCCGCAGCGATCGCATCAATGAACGGCGTCTCATAGAAGGTCTCGGGGTTGTTGCAGCCGATGTCCATATAACCCAAGTCGTCGATCAGGAAGAAGACGATATTGGGGGGAGTGTCGTCGCAGTACGCGGCGCGCGGAGCGATGGCCGGCAATGCCAGGATGAGAGCGATCAAGCTGATGTGGAAGGTCGATTTCATCATGTGAACACCGCCTGATAAGTCTATCCCATCGAGTCTGTCGCGAATTGATCTTTCGTGCTAATCGCGCGCCGCCAATTCCACAACGCTACGATCCCGTCCGCCGCATAGACCAGCAGCGGGGGCAAGAGCGCGAGCACGAACCGGTCGCCCGCGGCGATCGCGACGTACCATGCGAACACCAGCCACTGCATGACGACCCAGGCCGCAAGCCATCGGCGGTGGGCCGACGGCGCGCGCAAGACTCCGATGATCGCCAGACCGATGAGCGGCACGCCGAACAATATGCGGCCATCGTCGAGCGGAATCGGCCCCAGCATGCGGATGATGTTGTACGTTTGCCACGTCAGTCCCTTGGCCTCGCGCTGCACTAGATCGGCGGCCGAATGCGTCTCAAGGTATTCTCGCGCCACCTGGCCGACCGGCTCACCACGGGCGAGCAGTTCGCGAAAGCCTTCGTACTGATCCGCGAACAGGAGATACGTGTTGATGTTGTAGAACGGCTGACCAAATCGCTTGATGTTGCGCACGATCAGCGGGCTGGAGACCAGCAGGAAGGCGAGCAGCGTCAGTACGCCCGCCCGCAACGCCGCGAGAAATACGGCCCTTCTTGCGGATGTAATCAAAGCGAGGAGGCCTTCCCAACAGAACCAGATCAGCACGCAGCCGAGCAACACGATCCCGGTGCCTTTGGTGAGATAGTTCAGTCCGAGCAGCGCGCCAAGAGCGAGCGGGCCAAGCCATATCGAGAGGCGTGAGACTCGACCGCTAACCATTGGCGATGGAGCGCCGCCGTTCGCTGTGGGATCCGGGAACTTTGCCGCGCCGAAGCCCGCATCGCACAGCCTGAGGCTTTGCCACCAGATGAGGACCGACAGCAGCATCAAGAGGCTCTCGCACACGACCATACCGCTGAAGTAGCCCCAAGTCGAATTGACGGCCAATAGGATCGCAACAATTCCCGATTGCACAGGGCCGAATCTCAGCCAGGTCATGGCGACCACAGCGAACCAGGCGAGGACTGCGAATGTCACCGACAGAACGCGGCCGAATTCCTCGGTCGAGTGGAGCGACAGCATCCCCGTATACAGCGGATGGCGGTTCGCTTCCGCATATTCGCCGGTCCAGAGTCTGCCAACCAGATTAACCGGGCCGCCTGCATCCGCGATCTCTTTCGCCGTGCTGAGGAATGCCCCCTGATCATCGCCGTCCCAGGGGTCATCTTGATGGCTCAAGCGCCAGCCGATCTGCATCGCAGCGATTACGGCGGCGACGATGATGAGGCGACCTCCCCATCTCTTGGAATCGGCCGACGCATCGTTTTTGGAAACGTTCTTGAGCCCGGCCACAATGCCGGCGACGCGCAGCCACCAACGCTGGGGGCCGCACGCAAATGCAAGTAGCAGGATGGCGACCGCGACGGCACCGCAGGCGACGATCAGTTTCAGCGTCGTCCATTCCCCCTGAGCGCGAATGACGAGCGGAATGCAGGCACATCCCGCTGACGCCAGCAATGCGAACACTCTCGCAATCAGGCGCTGCCAGGGTTTCATAGGGTCACTCGTCAACCACCCGGCGGATCTGAGTAGGAGCCATGACTTCGATCTGCGGGAGGCCCTCGTAGAGGCTGACAGTTCCTTCGACCAGCACGTCAGCCCCTTCGTACAATTCCGCGATCTCAACCGCCTCCCGGCCCCAATGATCGTAGTTCCTGCGATAGACCACTACCTTGAAGCACTCGCGATGTTCTTCGTCGAAATTCAAGATGACAGGGCTGCCACCTTCCGGAATAAACGTGGACTGCACCACGCTGTGCACCCGCAGCGTCTCCCCCTCCAATTCGATCAATCGCGCTACATCGCTCGATGAATACGGTTCAAGTATGTGCAGCTCGTCGCGTGTGATCGAGCCGAGCAGTTCACCGATGGGGACTTCTTCGCCAAGCGGCGGCCGGACCGACGTGGCAGTGTTCTCAGACTCGTACTCGGGGAGGTCATCGGCGACCAGCGTGGAAGCCGCGGCCAGTGCGAATGCGACAAGAGTCCATTTCGATCGGTGCATGGCGGCGAACCCAGCGCAAACAAGCAGGGCGAGTGATTGAGGCATTCTCCCCAATCACTCGCCCTCTCGCAATCAACAATTGCCGAACGGACACTCGGCGTTACTCGGCCTTCAAGCCGAAGCCGACGAACAGCGCGCCGTTATCATCCGGCACTGCGTAGGAAGCGCTCGGAGTGAAGTACTTCGTCAGCTCCGAGAACTCCGGCAACAGGCTGAAGTCGACCGCCCCTTCGGTCGCCGCATCGAGTTGTCCGCTACGGATCAGCTCGTACAGAGCGGCAAACTGCGACGCCCCTTCGGTGTAGCCCAGCATGGAGACTTCTTCGGGAATATGCTCGCTGATCGTGGCATAGCCCTTCGACTGCGACAGCGGCGACTCTGATCCCGATGGACGCAATACCTGCTCCACCGATTCCCCGCTGGAACCGAAGATGAGCAGTCCTTCGTGAATGGCGAAGGCCGGCTGGCTGAACGGTGTCGCCGTAGAACCTAGTTCGCGGGTCTCATAAATCGTCATCCCTTGAAAATCGCGTTCTTCGATACTGCCGTTGGCCTCCTCGATGAGGACATCAATCAGATCTTGTGCATCGTCTTCGTTCTCCACTTCCATCGCGAACAGCATCTGCTGGCTGTTGACATCGGCCGGATCGGTCATGTTCCCCACGACATGAATCTTACCGGCGAACAGATTGACGATGTCGTCCTTGATGTGCAGGCCACCGGGAAGCGGCTGGCCGTCCACCAGCGCGGAAAACCCTCCCGGCGTGCGAGAGAACGTATCATACATCGTCTCGATCGCCGCATACGCTGTCTGCAGATCCCAGTTGATGCACTGATATTGTTGCACATCGGACGACACCCATTCGGGCGGAGTGAGATCGGCGGCCGGGAACGAGAAGACCTGCATGATGCCGCTCGCCGGTTGATCGACGTACACAAATGAGTGGTTCTCGGTATCAAATTCCGAGGTCGCCATATGGTACGTGCCGCCGATGCCGTGCAATTTGTCGAGGCCCAGATTGGCCATCTGCCCCTGCACCATGAAGCCCGCCATGGCGAAGTCCGGGGTGAGACCGAAGATCGCGTTCATCAATCCGATGGGGTCGAGAAAGTATTCAATGTCTCCGGCCCTGTCGTCGGCGACACACTTCTCCATGACGTAGCTGTATACTTCCGCTCCCGCCAGCGTGCTCGAATGCGAACCGTCCCAGCGGACGAGAATTGATTCCACCGCCGCCGGACTGGACGTGATGCAGAGATGCCCCTCGTTACGGAAGTAGGAGAGCGAGTTGAAGGGATTGTCTTCCGCGGTCTCGAACTCGTAGGTCGTCACTTCGACACCTTCGATGGTGTCGACAGTCATCTC
>JANNSB010000062.1:0-12006 GCA_031402175.1 Planctomycetaceae bacterium | reverse complement strand
TCGCTCGGCGTGG
Source organism: Planctomycetaceae bacterium (assembly GCA_031402175.1). Lineage (GTDB taxonomy): Bacteria > Planctomycetota > Planctomycetia > Planctomycetales > Planctomycetaceae > JANNSB01. The sequence continues at coordinate 11,993 of JANNSB010000062.1, read as the reverse complement.
CCGCGCCGCTGCGGTTTTCGGTGCTGGCCCCGAATGCGAAAGAACCCACCTATCACGAAATCGACAGCCCGTACGCGGTGATCGGCCGGTCGGCCGATTGCCACATCTCGATTTCGCCGCCGACCGTATCCTACAGGCATCTTTACCTTCAAGTGATCCACGGCCGAGTCCTGTGCCTCGACTTGTTCAGCGCCAACGGCACCAAGTGGGACGGCCCAGAGACGAACGGCTGGCTGTCTCCCGAGCATCGACTCGAATTGGGCAATCACATCGTGCAACTCTTCGACGACGGCTGGGTCTTCGATGCGTCGGTCCCGTCGCCGCTGGAGTTCCGTCCCCGCAAGGACGCCCCACGACCGGAGTTCGGCCTGCTGCCTCTGGCCAGACTGGAGCTGGTCGGCGGCGCAAAACAGGAATGGCCGATCAATCGCGTTCTCACTCTGATCGGTCGCGACGAGCGCTGCCGCATCAAGATCATCGACGATCAGATCTCGAAAGTGCATTGCAGCCTACTGCTGTTGCCCTCGGGACTGTGGGCCGTCGATTTGCTCGGACGCAACGGTATTCAGGTCGATGGAGTCGCCTGCAACTGCCAATTTCTCGCGCACGAGTCGGTGCTGACGATTGGGCCCTATCAACTGCGGACGCACTACGAAGTGCCACCGCCGGCCAATGTCCCGCTGGAATCACCTTCGGGGATCATTCCCGTCGCGACGGCGATACCGGCCGAAGAGCAGGAACGCGCCGCGTTCGTCGTGAAGGCCAATCGCATCTTTCGCACCGAACTGTATGGCGACGCGATCATCGTCTCTCCGCTGGGGGACTTTCGCGATTTCTTCTATCAAGACATTCAAGTCGAGTCGAATCGCGTCAACCAACTTCTGATGGCTTTTCCGTATCGGCACGTGATCATCGATTTCAGTCAGGTGCCATTGATCGGGTCGATCATCCTCGACGCCTGCATCGCCTTTTGCCGCAATGCGAAGGGGAAGGCCGCGCTTTGTTCGGGATCGCCCGACATGTGGGGTATCGTGGAGCAGATGAACCTGCACAGCATCTGGCCCTGCTTTAGCACGCGGACCGAGGCGTTGCAGTCTGTGTTACTTGATTGCCGACACACGCGTAGCGGCGTCTGTCCCCAGACGCCGGGACCAACGGAGGAAACTCGCCCCCTGTTGTGACTCAATGACCGAATGACGCCCGCCCGCGTCGTCTCGTGTCTGGGGACAGACACGGCTACAAAAACTGACAGCCTCTCCGCGCCGCCGATGAAGGTCGTTCACATCATCACCCGCCTGATCGTCGGGGGCGCGCAGGAAAACACGCTGCACACCGCCGAGGACCAGCATCGGCTGTTTGGTGATGATGTCACTCTCATCACCGGCCCCGGTCTCGGACCAGAAGGCAGCCTCGAAGACCGCGCTCACGCCGGCGGCTATCGCGTCGAGATCGTTCCCGAACTGCAGCGGGCCATCAATCCCTGGACCGATTGGAAGGCTTATCGTCGCCTCATCGCGCTGTTGAAGGAACTGCGCCCCGACATCGCGCACACGCACTCGTCGAAGGCCGGCATTCTGGGAAGGATGGCCGCCGCGAAGGTCAAACTGCCCGTGGTGCACACGATCCACGGCGCATCGTTTCATTACGGGCAGAGCGCAATCGCATACCGCGCGTACATCGCGGCAGAGAAATCAGTGGCGGGTAAGACGGCGAAGTTCATCAGCGTGGCGGATGCGATGACTCGCGAATACGTCGCCGCCGGCATTGCGCCGCTGGATCGCTTCACCACAATCTACAGTGGCTTCGACGTCGAGCCGTTCCTCACGCCGTCGCGCCCGGTCGAGACGATTCGCGCTGAACTCGGCATTCAGCCCGACGAAATCGTCGTCGGCAAGATCGGGAGACTGTTTCACCTCAAGGGGCATGAGTTTCTGATTCGCGCCGCGCCGGCAATTCTAGCGGCCGCTCCCAATGTTCGCTTCCTGCTCGTGGGTGACGGCATCCTGCGGTCATCGATCGAAGCAGAGTTGAACAGGCTGGGAATTCGTGAACGATTCACATTTACCGGACTCGTGCGTCCCGAGCAGATTCCCGACCTGATCCATGCGATGGACATCGTCGTCCACACGAGCCAATGGGAAGGCCTCGCCCGCGTGCTGCCTCAAGGTCTGATCGCCGGCAAACCCGTCGTCGCCTACGACGTCGGCGGAGCAGCGGAAGTCGTCCTCCCCGGCGAAACCGGCTACCTGCTGCCGCGCGACAGCGTTGAGCCGTTGTCGGAGGCCGTCATCACACTCGCCGGCGACCCTTCACTGCGAATGCGGTTCGGTCAAATCGGCCTTGAGCGATTCACGGAACAGTTTCGGCATGAACACATGACCCAGGGGATATGTGAGGTGTATGACGAAGTGCTGTCGCGGCGATCCTGACTCGCATCAAAGCGGTTTTCCGAACATGTCGACGGGCCCGTTACCCGGTCCGGTTCCGTTGATTCCGTCATTCGCATAGATTCGTTTGATGTAATACGCGGCTGCCTTGTCAACGTCCTCGTTCAGGATTCTGCCGCCGAGCACAACCGTGGGTAAGCCCAGCATGAACAGCCCGACGAAGCCAGCGCTTCCGATCTGGCCGACGACGGCGAGCCGATAGATCAGGAATGCAACAAAGGCGATCGCGAAACAGGCGGCAGCGACGTAGGTCGTCTTGTAATGCCGGTGGATGCATTTCAGGCACAACCACCCCTTGAATGTCCTCAACCCTTCGTAGCGTTTTCCCGCGTGATCTATGGAAAGCCGTCGCCATCCATAACAGGAGAACGGGACGCAGTTGTCTCCGCCGCATTCCACACACGGCTCGGGCGTCGGCTGAGGAACCGCGGTCATGTCTGATCCAGTCACCTTGCAATGGAACGCACATGGCAAAGGCCGCAGGTTATCAACTCAGCGATCAATCCACTCCCTTCATCGATTCAGCCGCCCGTGACGACCTTGAAAGCGGAAATGAACATGTGTACACTTATTGCTCCGCCAGCGAGGCAAGAAGAACTGGAAGGCGACAGTGCCGCTGCGATACCTGTTCATTGACATGAATTCCTTCTTTGCCTCGGTGGAGCAGCAAGTTCGCCCGGAACTTCGCAATCAGCCGGTGGCTGTCGTGCCCGTCCGCGCTGAAACCACTTGCTGTATTGCGGCCAGTTATGAGGCGAAAAGTTTCGGCATTCGAACCGGCACAATGGTTCGCGAGGCCCGAAAACTCTGCCCTGCTCTTCGCGTCGTGGAAGCCAGGCCGCGCCTCTACACCATGATTCACGAGCGTCTCGTTCGAGCGGTCGAATCTTGCTTGCCCGTGACCGCAGTGTGCTCGATCGACGAAATGGCCTGCCGGCTGACAGGGGAGGAACAGCAACCCGACCGGGCAATACGGCTCGCCGGACAAATCAAGGCGACTCTGCAGCGCGACCTTGGACTTTATCTGCGCTGTTCGATTGGCTTGGCGCCGAATCAATTGCTGGCCAAGGTCGCAGCGGATATGCAGAAACCAGACGGTCTGACGATGATCCGTACCGAAGAGTTGCCCGTTCGTTTGCATGCTCTTCAATTGAGAGACTTTCCAGGCATTGGTCCGCGCATGGAGCGACGCTTGCATCGCTCGGGAGTGGCCACTGTCGAGCATTTGTGTCGGCTGTCTGCCTCTGAACTCGCCGCAATCTGGGACAGCCGATGGCTCGGTCAGGTTTGGTGGGGCCATTTGCGCGGGGACGATTTGCCTGGGACGCCAACGCGCCGTCGTTCGCTGGGCCATTCCCGTGTTCTCCCGCCGACTTTGCGTAACGATGCGGATGCCTGGACAGTGCTGGTACGGCTGATCGAAAAGGCCGCCGCGCGTCTCCGGCACGTCGGTTGCTGGGCGAAGTCCGTCACCGTGTCGATCAAATATTTGCAAGGGCCCACCTGGCACGAGAATCTGCGATTGAGCTGTTGCCAGGATACCCTGACGTTGATTCATGCCGCGCGGCAGCTGTGGCCTCGTAAACTTTCCGGCACCCCCCTCCGCGTCGGCGTCGTTTTGAGCGATCTCCTGGAGAACCGCAACGTCACAGTTTCTCTCTTCCCGGAAGACCGGAAGCTGCAGGCCCTCTCACGCGCGATGGACGACGTCAATCAGAAGTATGGCGTAAATTCTGTCTACTTCGCGGAAACGCACGCTGCTCGCGAACAGGCCTCGACCCGCATCGCATTCACTCAAATTCCCGACCTGAGCCTGGTGGATGCATGAACTGAATAATCGAAATGCCTGTTCCCTTGGCTCTTCGCCTCACGCCAATCCCTGCCGTCTTCGCAGCAGCCATTCGCCCAGCAGCAGGGTGATGATCACCGCCAGCACCGGGCCGCGGTGCCAGAGGGGGGTGCTCCACGTTTCCATCTTCGGGGCGGTGCGGGTCGGGAGCGATTCGGCAAACGTGGCGAGCGAGTTCGACGAGACGACGTCGCCCCCCGTGCGATCGGCCAGGCTTTCGAGCCATTCGCGCCGCACCGTCAGTTCCTCGAACTCGTCGGCCAGCGGGTTGTGGGTCCAGCCGACCTCCGCCTCGCCGAAGACTTCCCCTTCCGAGTCTGTGCCGCTGGCGTGAATGCGATAGGCGCCGCTGTCTCGCGGCACGTACGTCAGTTCGAATCGGCCGGGTTCCTCCAGCGATGGCTCTGCCGGAATGCTCAGCGACTCGCCATCAGGTGTCTGCACTTTCACCTCGACGGTCGCTTCGGGCTGCGGTTCAAACTCTTCCGACCGGGCGTCGACGACCACCTTCAAGGCTGTTCCCTGCTCTGATGAGATGGGATCAATCCGAACTTCCAGTCGCCTCGGCACGTCGGCCACGAGCCAGCGGACCATTTGACGCCAGAGCGTCGGCAACTCGTCCGGCACCGTCGCCGACCGGCTGAGCGACCAGCGCCAGAAGTCGCCAATGGTGATGACGCCGACCCGGCCGTCCCCATACGGTTGCGCGACCAGCGCGGGAATTCTCTCTCCCTGCGAGTTGACAACCTCGGCCAGCACACGCGCTGCGGGCTTCGGCCGGCCGACGGTGCTGATCGTCGCCACCGCGGGCAATTCCAGATGCCGGACTTCTTCTTCCTCCTGCGTCTCCAACAATCGCACCGCGGGTTCGAGCCAGCCTTCACGAGTCAATTCCCACCGCCAGCCGCCGAGCGAGAAGGGGCTGAACGGCGTCGCCTGTCCCCCAGCCGTCGAACCTGAAGAGCCAGTCGCCGACAACCACACCGGCAGGCCGGCGGCGAGTGCCGTGTCGTCCCACTCACCTTGGCGCAGTGTTTCGGGCCCGCCCAGCATCAAAAGTCCCCCGCCGCGCTCGGCGACGAAGGCGGTCAGCAGTTCGAGTTGGTCCTGCGTGAAGAACTCAGCCTCGATGTCGTCGAGGATGATCGCGTCATACTCGAACAGTTCGGTTCGCGTGGTGGGGAAGCCCTGCTGCAGTTCGGTTTCGTCCTCGGTGCCGATGCGCACGATGACCGGTTGATCGTAGACTTCGTCACCGGCAGCCTCGTCGGCTCCGAAACCTTGAAAGAGTGGATTCGTGTCACCACCCCCGCCGCCGCGAAAATCGAACCGTCCTTCGCGCCGGGCGATGCGCAACAGACCGACCATTGCCACCTGCTGGTCTTCCTGCACTGCCCTGCGGATGAACTTGAATTCCCAGTTCGGCCGGCCGGCCACATAGAGGACGCGAAACGGTTCGAGCGGCCGGTTGAGACAGATGAGCCGCGAGTTGTTGTCCCACGCGGCCTCGTCGGTTGCGGTGCCGAAGTCGGTCCATTCGCCCGTGCTCATCGCCTGGATGGTGTAGAACCGCGCGCCTCCTGCCGGTTGTCGGCGAGTGGTGAGGGTTGCATCGTCATTCAGCCCGCTGTTCAGGGCGGCCCCCTCGCCAGTGAGGCCGATCGGATCGGGACGAAACTCGAACTCCATCGACGCCGTGCCTGTCGAACTCGATCGGACGGTTCGTTCGGTGATCACAGCGCCGGCTTCATCCACCAGCCTTGCCGCGATCTCGGTCTCTCCCTGCAAAGCCGTAAGTTCGACATTCACCTTGACGGGCGCATCTTCGAAGGGAGTTTCGCTCACCGAGACGCGGCGGATCGAAACATCGTTCCCCGCGACATCCGACCAGCTTGCAGGAATTACCGGATAGATCGGCGGCCCTCCAGCGAGCGATTCGTCATCTCCCGCGACCTCGGTTCGCGCCGGAAGTTCCATACCAGCCGCATCGGTCGATACGCCATCGGTGATGAGCACGATGCCCGCTACCGGATGATCCGAGTAGCGCTCCAGGAGCGCGGCCAGCGACGATTCGATCGTCGAGGAGTCCGCATCGAAGTCCAATTGCGCATAGCCGGTCACCGACTGCAGTCCTTCTCCCACGACGAACCTGCGGACGTCGAACTCCCGGGTGAGGGTCACCTGCCAGTCGGCGTCTTCATCTTCAACGAGTTCGACCACGGCCTCCGAGCGCGGGCTGCCGCTGTCATCGGCGATCGTCAGCGATCGGCTGTTGTCAACGACGACCAGCAGCAGATTCTCGTGCGGTCGGGCGCGTGGTTGCGTCCACAACGGTTCGACAAGGCACGCGGCGAGCAACGCCAGCGCGAGCAATTTAGGAAGTGACGCGAACCGGCCGCGATCGCCCTGCAGAACCAGTCGCCACGCCAGTACCGCGAGCGCGGCGACCGCGACCGCAATCGCGATCGGCTGCCAACTGGGGCTGCCCAATTGCAGGGCGGCGATCAGAGGTTCACATCCAGGGCCCATGCAAAAATTCCCTTGGCGACGTGCATACGGTTCTCGGCCTGGGGGAAAACCAGGCTCTGCGGACCATCCATCACTTCGTCTGTCACTTCCAGACCGCGTCGGGCAGGCAGACAGTGCAGGAACCACGCCTGCGGGCCGGCAGCCGACATCAACGATCCATTCACCTGATAGTTCTGAAAGACCTGCTGACGCTGATCCTTTTCGGCTTCCTGCCCCATGCTGGCCCAGACATCGGCGTAAACGCAATCGGTCCCGGCCACTGCCTGTTGTGGGTCGGTCGTCTGACTGATCTGGGCGTCGGGGAACATCGAGCGGAGTCGGTTGAGCAATGCCTCGTCGAGTTGGTAGCCGGTGGGCGCCGCCACGGTGAATTCAACCCCGAGCATCGCGCATCCGACCGCGAGAGACGCCGCGACGTTGTTGCCATCGCCGACATAGGTCATGCGACGGCCAGCCAGTTCGCCGATCTGCTCGTCCAGCGTGAAGAGGTCGGTCAGCGCCTGGCAGGGGTGATACTCGTCCGACAGGCCGTTAATCACCGGCTTACCGGAGACCTTGGCGAACGTCTCGATAAGCAGCTGCGAGAACGTCCGCAGTACGATCACGTCGGCATAGCCGCCGACCACGCGGGCGACGTCTTCGAGTTTCTCGCGTCCGTTGAGGCCGGCTTCGTCCTTCGAGAGAAAGATGCTGCTGCCGCCCAGTTGCATCATCGCTGCTTCGAAGCTGAGCCGGGTGCGCAGTGAAGGCTTCTCGAACATCTGCACGAGTACGTGGCCGGCAAGCAGTGGCCTGCGCTTCCCTTTGAGGTATTCCGATTTCAGAACGCCGGACTGCTGCAAAATGAACTGAACGTCGTCGGCAGTCACGTCCAGCAGGGATGTCAAATGGTTCATGATGGTCGTTCCTCTCGATAAACCGGAGAGGTCTGAAATGAGCGAAGGCGTCGTGTCAAAACGACGCCATCGCGATTGGTCTTGTGAGTTGTTGGTTATTTCGGGCGTTACGCCTCGTGGGCCATTTCGGTAAGGACTTCCGTCAATATCTCCAGGCCCGACTCGATCTGTTCATCCGTAATGTTGAGCGCCGGGAGCAAACGAACGACGGTATCATGCGTGGCATTGATCAGCAACCCTCGCTCCATGCATTTGGCGACCGCGGGGGTCGACGGGATCGCCAGTTCGACGCCGATCATCATGCCGCAGACCCGCACCTCATCGATGATCGGGAGTTCCTGCTTGAGGGCCGTGAAATGCTCGAAAAACTTGCGTGAATTGACGCGCACCCGCTCCAGCAACCCATCGGCCTCGATGGTTTCGAACGTGGCCAGACCGGCCGCCATCGCCAGCGAGTTGCCGCCAAACGTGCTGGCGTGCATGCCGGGCTTGAGACTCGGCGACACATGGTCGGCCGCGACGATCGCCCCGCAGGCGACGCCGCCGGCGAGACCCTTGGCGAGCGTCATCACATCGGGTTGTACTCCCGTCAACTGGTGGGCGAACCATTCTCCCGTGCGACCGGTGCCAGTCTGAACTTCGTCGAACATCAGCAGCAGGTTGCGCTCATCGGCCAGGTCGCGCAGTCCTTGTAGGAAGCCGGGGGAGGGAATGTTCACGCCTCCTTCACCCTGCACCGGTTCAATCAGAATCGCACACGTCTGGTCATCAACCAGCTCTCGCACCGCGCCGAGATCGTTGTACCGGGCATATAGGAACCCCGGCAGGATGGGGCCGATGCCGGCGTGATACTTTGGCTGAGCCGTCGCCGAGACGGCCGCATAAGTCCGACCGTGAAAGCTGTTCTCGAACGTGATGATCTTGTACCTGCCATCGGTCGCGTGCAGACGCGCGAGCTTGATGGCCCCTTCGTTCGCCTCGGCTCCGCTATTGCAGAAGAACGCCTTGCCGAAACTGCGTGAACAGATCGCCTCGGCGAACCGCCCCTGAGCCTCCATGTACCAGGTGTTCGGCACATGGATGAGCTGTTCTACCTGCGCCTGAATCGCCTTCACCACTCGCGGCGGGCAGTAACCGAGAATGTTGCAGCCCCAGCCGGGGAACAGGTCGAGGTAGCGGTGTCCCTCTGCATCCCAGACAAAGGAGCCTTCCCCTCGCACGAGGCACACCGGGTAACGCTTGTAGTTGGGGATGACGTACCGATCGAACAACGCGATCGTTTCGGAACTGGAAAGTGGCTTGGACATGGAGAGTCGAGAGAAAAGAGTCTAAAGAGCGGCGGGGTTCAACCCCGCCGTCCGTTGGGATCTAAATCGATCATTGCCATCACCGCACGATCTCCGTCCCGATCCCCTTGTCAAAATACACTTCCAGCAGAATCGCATGCGGGATGCGTCCATCGATGATGTGCACCTTGCGGCAGCCGGCTTCAAGCGCGGCGAGGGCCGCTTCGACCTTGGGGACCATGCCCGAATCGATGACACCGCTGGCGATCAAGCCGTTCACTTCCTCAGTCGAAAGATGTGAGATGAGCGTGCCGGCATTGTTGCGATCCCGCATGATGCCTGGCACGTCGCTGATGAAGACAAGTTTCTCGGCAGGCAACAGTCGCGCCACGTCGGCCGCCGCCGTGTCGGCATTGATGTTCAAGAGTCCGCCGTCCTTGTCGAGGGCGAGTGAGGGAATGACGGGAATCGCGCCGCTCCTGCAGGTGGTGGTCAACGTGTCGCGGTTGATGGAAGAAACGTGCCCGACACGCCCCAGATCGACCGGTTCGCCGTTATCGCCGGGAATCGTGATACGTTCGCCCAGCAGCACGTTCTGCGACTGCGGATGCAGCCCGATCGCCCGTCCACCGAGGCTGAGGATTTCGTCGACGAGCGAGTCGCAGTTTTCGGTGAGCGTGCGGGCCACGATGTCCATCGTCGCATCATCGGTATAGCGCCGCCCTTGAATGAATCTCGGCTCGATCCCCGAGTCGGCCATCGCGCGGTTGATCGCCTTACCTCCGCCGTGCACGATGATCGGTCGCATACCGACAGCTTCCATGAAGACGATATCAAGGAGGAACTGCCTGACCGCCGCCGGGTCTTCGAACGTGCTCCCCCCGACCTTCACGACGACGTAGCGGTCGCGAAACTGGCGAATCCAGCCCAAAGCCTCGACCAGCACGCTGGCTTTACGAATGGCATCATCCAATGCAGGGAACCTCGCAGGTCGGAGTCAGTTGGCGTCGTCGCAAGACCGTGGATTGTTTCTGAATTGGCAGTCGTTTCGCAACGCTGAACCTGATCCCGTCTTCAAATCGCGTATGCCATCGAGTTGCGCGTCGTCGGACCTTCCGCAAGCGGGGGGCCGGTCTTTAATCTATTTAGACGTTCGTCGTGTCGGTCTTACAGGCATCGATTTTCACCACTCGGCACAGTATTTGGAAGACGGGCTACATGAGCTTGGAACATCAACTGCTGTTCGGCGCGCTGGCGGTGCAGGAGGGCTGTGTCTCAAAGGAGGCATTGCGGAGCGCCTTCAATGCGTGGCGAAATGACAAGTCGCGGCCGTTGGTTGAGATTCTACGACAGCAGGGTGCTCTTTCGGGTGATGAAGTAGAACTCCTGCAGCGATTGGTCGAACTGCATCTCTCCCAGCATGGAAATGACGCCCACGAATGCCTCGCTTCGCTGCAAGGTCTACCTGCGATGCGTCAGGAGCTGGCACAACTCGGCGATCCCGAGATCGCCGCCACGCTCACGCACATTCGCCGGGAGGGCGAGGCTCCCGCCGAGCCGGCGCCAGAGAGGACGACCGCTACTCCATCCGGCTCCGCTGGAGCGTCGCCCTCCCACGCGGAATTCGGCAACCGCGCGCAGGCCGAGACCGTGATGCCCTCTCAGGCCGAATCGGAGGCGACGTTCGTGCCCTCCGAGCCGGAAGCTGGCGCGACGGCTGCGCGGAGAAGTCGCACAAGCCGCGCGGGGGATGCCAGCCGGTTCCGCATCCTGCGACCTCACGCGCGCGGCGGACTCGGTGAAGTCTTCGTTGCGCGGGATGAAGAACTGAACCGCGATGTGGCCCTCAAGGAGATTCGCGGCGAGCATACGGACAACAAAGACAGTCGCGGCCGGTTCCTGCTGGAAGCCGAGATCACGGGAGGACTGGAGCATCCCGGCATCGTGCCGGTGTATGGTCTGGGACAGTACCCCGACGGCCGACCGTACTATGCGATGCGGTTCATCCAGGGGGACAGCCTCAAGGAGGCGATCACCGCGTACCACAAGTCTGCGTCCGAGCCGGAAGCGTCAGCGACGATCTCCGAGCGCACGCTCCAACTGCGCAAACTCCTCGGCCGGTTCGTCGATGTCTGCCAGGCGGTGAGCTATGCCCACTCCCGCGGTGTACTGCACCGCGACCTGAAACCCGGCAACATCATGCTGGGCAAATATGGCGAAACGCTGGTCGTCGACTGGGGGCTGGCGAAGGTGCAGGGACGGGATTCACAATTCCCCTCTCCCGCCGGGAGAGGGGCCGGGGGTGAGGGAGCATCTCAGACCAGCCCAGAGTCCCCCCACCTGCTGCAGCCAGCGTCGGGCGACGGCGTTACGCCCACCCTGATGGGGAGCGCCCTCGGCACCCCCGCCTACATGCCGCCGGAGCAGGCGGCCGGCAAGCTCGATCAACTCGGCCCCGCCAGCGATGTCTACAGCCTGGGCGCGACGCTCTATCACCTGCTAACTGGCCGTGCGCCGTTCAAGGCTGACAACGTGGAAGCAGTACTGAAGGCCGTGCAGTCGGGAACGTTCCCGCGTCCCTCAGAGATCAAGCCCAACGTCCCCAAATCGCTGGAAGCCGTCTGCCTGAAGGCGATGGCGTTGAAACCTCGTGACCGCTACAGCAGCCCGCAGGACTTGGCGGATGACATCGAACGCTACCTGGCCGACGAGCCGGTGCAGGCGTTTCCCGAGCCGTTCACGCAGAAGGCTAAACGCTGGGTCCGCAGGCATCCGACGCTCACGACGACGACGGCCGCAGTGGTGCTACTGTCAGCCGTCGGTCTCGGCACGTTCTCGACGATCCTGAGTGGCAAGAACGAAGAACTCACACAACTCAACGATTCCCTCGACGACCGCAACACGCAGCTTGCTCAGAAGAACAAAGACCTCGACACAGCCAACAACGAACTCACCGCCGCCAACATCCGCGAACACGATGCCCGCG
>JANNSB010000061.1:0-3106 GCA_031402175.1 Planctomycetaceae bacterium | reverse complement strand
GCGGCGCGAAGGTGAGCTCGAGTGCCACTTGGGCAGACCACGTCGGGAGCGATCCGGACATGTGCCTCGCTCGAAGCCAGATAGGGCAGCCTTCGCACTCTCGAAAAACCCAATAGGGCTAAGCCGTCAAACGCCGACGCTCGCATAGAAGACTGGGAACCCCGCAGCCAGCAACCACATCCACCCTTGACGCACAGCGGACTTTCATAGAAGTGGCACCCGGCGGGGTTGGTGAGGTGTGGTTCGATCAGAACCCATTAGGAATCAGACACAAACGGTTTCGGTGCCGTCCTGGACCCTGTCGTATTGGGCCGACGTCTGATCGGCGGACCATACAGGGTAATGAGCATGAGAGTACCTCCTTTCATTCCCACACCAATGCAACTCACGCGCCTTCAACTCAAGTGAAACCGGATTTGAAACTTCCACATGGGTTCTTCCAATTTTTGGGCGGGAAGGGTCGGGGAAACTCGGTGTTACCAATAGCAGGCGATTACAGCAGCAGATAAATCGTTCCTGCTGCGGAGAGTCATCCCCTCTCACACCGTCAACTCCTCGATCTTCCGCAGTCCGTCTCTTTGACGATGCGATAAACCGCATGTTGCCCGCGGTTTCGGTCCGTTTGAAGCATGTTCAGACGGAACTTCAAGAGGCATCCATGATTCACCTGAAAGGACCGTTGAAATGTTGAGAAAACTGGCTTTGATGTTGGCCCTCGCGACAACGCTCGCCGGGCAATCTCTGGCCCATGCCGGAGGGTTCGACAAGATTATCGTCTTTGGTGACAGCCTCTCGGATAACGGGAACCTGTTTGATTTCACGGACGGACAGTTGCTGCCGTATCCCTACTCACAAGGACGGGCCTCCAACGGCGACGTCTGGGTGGAATATCTGGCTGACGATCTGGATGCCCCTCTGCACGATGTCGCGTTCGTGGGCGCGCAAACCGGCAATGGACTGCGGCAGACGCCTCCCTCGATTGCCGGACCGCTCGGCCTCACTCAGGGGGATCTGAGAATCCCGTCGATCGGCCTGCAGGTCTCACAATATCTGAAGTACGATGCCCCCACGGAGAATTCGCTGGTGGTGATCTGGGGCGGAGCCAACGACGTCTTTTTCGGACAGGCCAACAATTTCGTCTCGGTCAATAATATCTCTCATCACATTCGCAGGTTGGCCCAGAGCGGAGCCCAGACCTTCCTGGTGCCGAATATGCCACCTCTCGAACAGACGCCCTTCGGATTGTGGTCCCCGCTGGACGTTCAACTGGGCTTGTACTATCTGTCGATCGATTTCAACGACCGGCTGCAGTCCGAATTGGATGATCTCGAACAGGAACTGGGGGTGACCATCATCCAGTTCGACGTTCACGGTTTGATCAATGACGTCATTGCCAATCCCTCGGATTACGGGTTCTCTGACGTGGAAACACCATCGTTCATCTTTGGTGCCAATCCTCCGGCAGGTTACCTGTTCTTCGACGACGTGCATCCCACCACGCAGGGGCATGCCATTCTCGCGGAAGGGGCGTGGTACGTGATCGAGAACGCTCTCGCTCCCTGAACCGTTCCTGTCTGCTTGACCTCACGATCCGTCACGACGGTTCGTGAGGTCAGTTTCTGGTGTTTCTGCAGCCATGCGGACGTGAGCGGTTTTGGCGTCGTCTTTGGTGAGCCCATCTGAGGTCGGTGCAATCGACCAGGTCTGGTGCAACGAAGGGGTCGAGCCACTCTCACGCTCGCTCGCCTGGTCGCGGATTTCGGACCATAGGCCTGTCGTAGTAGGTTTCTCTATCCAGAGCGGCTCTTACGTCGCCCGGTAGTTCCGATCGAGCGTGCGATAGTTGATCGCTTCGCTCTGATGCACATCGGTGGTGTTCTCCGACTGGTCGAGGTCGACGATCGTGCGGCTGGCGGCCCAATCGTGGTGTTGACGGTTCTTTGGTCAGAGCGAGTGCGCGAGGTACCGGGTTGGCACAGCGCTGGCACCCTTTCTTGGCCCTTCAGATATTGTCATCGCCGCAGGTTCAGGCCAGACGACATTCAACGGAGGGTATGGTCTCACCGTTTCTCCATTTAGCGTAACGGTCACCGCCTTTGCTCCACCGTTTAATGCGATCGGCCGCCAGTGGAAGTGGGATTTTGGACCATCCACCATTGTCGATCTGACGCATTCGCACACGTTTGACCCCAATGTCACCACCACAACGACGTTCTACTATGAAGACGCTGTCCAGCCAGCCGCTGTCCCCGAGCCCAGCAGCATCGCCCTGTTCGGGGTGACATGACTGGGCGGAATCGTTTGGCGCGTACGTCGCTACCGGAGGATGGCCGGCGCTTCCGCGAGCCTCTGAGGAGTGAATACGAAGCGAGTCCAACGATCAAAGTGCGCCGGCTTTTCGCTCATAGAGCTGCTCGTCGTCATTGCCATCATTGGGGTTCTCGTCGCGTTGTTGTTGCCGGCGGTGCAGTAGGCGCAGGAAGCGGCTCGGAGGACTCAGTGTCGCAATAACCTGCATCAGTTGGCGCTGCCGATTCGGTGGACAACGCTGATGCCCTGCGATTATGGCTTGCTGACAGAGGCCGATGAGCAGGACCGGCGGATGCTGCAGTCGTCGAAGTGCGCGAACCATGGGTCCGAAGACTGTGAAGAATGTCGATCGCGCATTGTTTCCATTGAGCTACCGGATTGCTCGCGATGGTCGATAGTTGCCGGATCGTTTAGACTTCACACGTGTATCTACATCGAGAATCCGAATTCACGCCGTTTCAGGCGAGGAACCTCTCGTGGCAGCCTTTGATCCCTATCACAAGTGGCTGGCGATACCGCTGGAAGAACAGCCGGCGGACTACTACCAGTTGTTAGGGTTGTCGCGATTTGAGGCAAACGTCGAAGTGATCGAGACGCAGGCCGACCTGCGGATGGCCTTCGTCCAGCAGATGTCCACCGGCCCGCATGTGGCGCAATCGCAGCAGATCCTCAACGAACTCTCCGAGGCCCGTATCTGTCTGCTCGACTCGCAAAGGAAGGCCGAATACGACACCGAACTGCACGCGCGGCTGGGATCGTTCGATGGTGTGCAGCTCGTTTGTCATGAATTCCCGAT
>JANNSB010000060.1:0-5678 GCA_031402175.1 Planctomycetaceae bacterium | reverse complement strand
ACCTGAGCCTCCAGCTCCGCGACCCGCTCGACCAACTCTTCATATGTGGGCTTTCGACCATCCATGGCCCCCACAGAATGCACTCACACCGCCAGACACACAAGACCAATCACCGAGGCGGTAAACTGGTACTGAGGAACTCTCAATGAAGACACTCCTTTTCGTGATTGCAGCAACCACCGCGGTTGCACCGGCTCATGCCGACATGTTCATTCAGAACTCGTTCGTTGACCGCGTCATTCGCTACAACGAAGTGACAGGGGCAAACGAGGGCGTGTTCGTGAATCCTGGAAACAACCTGCTTTCTCCCACTGGCATAACATTCGGGCCGGACGGAAACCTCTATCTCACGAGCACATTAGGCCCGAATAGTCAGGGGAGCATCCTGAAATACAACGGTCAGACCGGTGCCTTCATGGGCAGCTTTGCTACCGCCCCCGGGTACAATGCACCAAGAGGTCTTCGGTTCGGGCCTGACGGGAACCTGTACGCAGTTGAGCATGACGGTCAAGTCTATCGGTACAACGGCACCACAGGCGCGTTCATCGACGTGTTTGCCTCCCTTGGCGGAGTGCCTGGATTCATCGACTTGACCTTTGGAGCGGATGGGAATCTTTACGTGTCCGATGACGAAAACAACGCGGTCCAAAAGTTCAACGGGGCAAACGGAACCTATCTGGGAGCATTTACGTCCGGCGCCTCCATGAACAAGCCCAAGGGGGTTCGGTTTGGTCCGGATAACAATCTCTATGTCAGTGATACATACAACAACCGGGTGTTGCGATTCGACGGATCGACCGGCGCTTTCATGAACGTGTTTGCCTCTGGGAACGGTCTGAACTTGCCACAGGGAATTGAATTCCGCCCGGACGGATTGCTCTACGTCGTCGGCCTCGATCCTTCGGTTCGGCGGTTTGATGACAGTACTGGAGCCTTCTTTGATGCATTTGTGACGGACCCTGCGAACCTGACGCAGCCCCAGTTCATGGCGTTTAGCCCCACCGCCGTCCCCGAACCTGCCACCATCTTGTTACTAGGATGCACTTGTCTTGGTGGGTTGGGTCTGCGGTTGCGTCGCAGGCGCACAACGAATGGCTTGCCGTCCGTGTAAACGTTCTTTCTGGCTTGCCGCTCAATCCACGAACACGAACTCGTTCAGATTCCACAGCAATCGGCAGGTGTGTTCCAGGCCATGATTGGAAGCGTGGACTGTGAGCAGATCGAGTTCGTCGGGGGTCGGTTCGCGCTGCACGCAGAGTACGAAAGCGGCCGCCACTTGCTGCGTGAGATCGGCGTCCGGGTGTCCGGTCTGGACACGCGAGGCCAGGTGTTCGCACATCACCAGCATCAGGCTGTTATTGAGCAGCGCCAGCGACTGCTGCGGCGTGATAGTTTCATTCCGGCGATCGACCTGCATCGACGGGTCGGCACAGTCCAGCGTCGTCATGAACGGCTGCTGTTGCGAACGCACGCTGAAGCGATAAATACTGCGGCGGTAACAACTCGGGTCTCGCGGATCGAACAGCCGATACTCGTAGTGTGGCGAATGCTCGGGATGCTCGACGACAAAATCCTGAAAGCCGGGGCCGTACATCGTTTCATCCAGTTTGCCGGCGACGAACAGCACACTGTCGCGAATCTCCTCCGCCTCTAGTCGTCGGCGATCCATCCGCCACAGCAGGCGATTGTCTGCGTCAATGTCGGAGTAATCATGCGGCGATGACGATGCCTGACGATAGACGCTGCTGGTGCAGATGAGCCGGTGGAGCGATTTGAGTGATCCGCCGTCGTCGCGAAACCGCACGGCCAGCCAGTCAAGCAGCTCCGGGTGGCTCGGCAGCCCTCCCATGCGGCCGAAGTCGCTCGGCGTGTCGACGATGCCAGTGCCGAAGTGATAGTGCCAAACGCGATTGACGATCGACCGCCAGGTGAGCGGATGGTCGGGACTCGCCAACCACTCGGCCATCGCCACCCGGCGCTGCGACTCGTCGGCATCAGTTGGGAGCTCGAAGCCGACGGCAGAGATGCACTCTAGTGATCGCGGCGGCGCGATCTCGCCCGGATCGGTGACATTGCCCCGCCGGAGCACGCGAATCTCGCGAGCTATGCCGCCCGTCGACTGATGGCCTCCCTGCGGGGTGAACTGCGTCGCGGCGGCATAAACCATTTGCGGGGTCGGCAGCTCGTTTAATGCTTGCGCGACAGCGGCCAGTTCTGCGGTGAGTGATTCGGAACGGGCCAGCAGTTCGGCCGGTACATTGGTCTGCAGCACCTCGCGACGAGTGGCATTCAGGGCCGCAAGTTCACGAGTCGCCTGCTCGTCGAACAGGACACCGTAGTAATAGCCGTCAACGAGATTGCCCGTGCTCCAGCGGACGGGGGCCTCGATCGAGTCGAGTGCGGTCACGTCGGCCGATGAGGCCAGGTTGAGTCCATCGGGGGAGCGGACTATCAACTCGGCGAGCGCGAAGATGTAGTCGTTCTGCCGATGTGCGAGCTTCGTGGCCGTCACGCGGACGAACCTTGCAGTGACCGGCGTGGCCAGTTCGACGGACTGCGACTCAACACCGGGATTGGCGACATCGGCGGCTGTCTGATCCACGAGGACAGTCACACCCTGTACGAATTCAGGATCGTTCGAGACTTCGATGAGGTATCGCTGAGGGAAGCCGAAGCCCGCGCCGATGCCGTTGAATTCATCATGGCATGCGACGTACGTGATCGACGCAATCTGTTGTTCTGCTTCCAGGTCGATCTGCACCCACTTGACGACTTCGGGCGTGGGCTCGATGGCGCTGTGATAGCCGAACTCGGGTCGCGGTGACTGCTCCTGACGCGATGCCAGTTCGGTGATCTGACTGTCGATCGCCGTGAGCTGCTCACCCGCGATACGAGCAATCGCCGACTCATTGGCCGCTTGTTCGTTGGTCAACCTGCCTTGCTCGGCCAACAGCTCGCGTCGCCGGGAAGCAGTGTCGGCATCCACATCGAAGGGACGATCGTTGCGGTCGATGGCTGCGAAGACGGCCTGCAGGGAGTAGTAGTCCGCCTGCCGGATCGGATCGAACTTGTGATCGTGGCAGCGGGCGCAACCGATCGTCACGCTGGCGAAGCTCTCCATCACCGTGCGGACGAAATCGTCCCGATCGAGGCTGCGGGCGATCTGACCGTCAATCTTCGATTCCGGGACTTCCACATGTGAAATGAAGTCCCACGGACCTGCGGCGAGCATGCCCAATGCGGCAATGTCGTCTGGTTCATCCCCTGCCACGTCACTGGCCAGTTGCTCGATGATGAACCGGTCCCAGGGCTGGTCTTCGTTTAAAGCGCGGATCACCCAGTCGCGGTACGGCCAGGCGTTGGGGCGAGGCTGATCCTTGTCGTAGCCGTGCGTGTCGCCGTAGTGAACGACGTCGAGCCAATGCCGGGCCCATCGCTCTCCATATCGCGGTGACGCCAGCAGGTGATCAACGAGTTTCTCATAGGCGAGCGGATCGGCGTCATTGATGAATGCTTCCACTTCCTCCGGGGTGGGCGGTAGGCCGGTGAGGTCATACGTCAGACGGCGAATGAGCGTCCGTCGGTCGGCCTCGGGCGCGGGTTGCATGCCGTGTTCGACATGTTCTGCGGCAATGAAGTGATCGATCGGCGTTCGGCACCATGCCTGTTGCTCGGGCGTGAGCGCGGGGAGCGGCGGTTCGACCAGCGGCTGCAGCGACCACCAGTCGGTGTCGGCCAATGGGCGCTGCAGGACGAGGCCATCGGGCCAGGCGGCGCCCTGGCTGATCCATTCCGTCAGTGCCGCGAGTTCTTCATTCGAGAGGGGCGGGCGTTCCTTGGGCATTTCGGCGACGCCGTCAATCGGCGTCACGTACTGCAGCAGGAGGCTCGCATTCGCATCCCCCGCGACAAGCGCGGGTCCGCTATCTCCACCGGCCAACGCAGTCTCGTGGGATTGCAGCGCCAATCCACCGGCGAGGTCGTTGTCGTTGTGACATTCCAGGCAGTGTCGTTCGAAGACGAGTCGAACTGGGTCCGGCATCGCCGTGTCGTCTGCGACGGCGATCTGCGAGACCGCGATCGCGACCAGCATCGCCGATGACGCCCGGCGGATGATGCAGTCAGCGCTCATCCTTCCATGATGTCCTTTTCCTTCGTCTCCGCGGAAGTGTTGACTTTGGTTTCGAAGGTCTTGGTCAGTTCCTGTACCTGCTCCTTCACCCGCTTGCTGTCATCCTCGCTGAAGATCTTGTCCTTTTCGCTCTTGTCGGCGTGCTTGTTGGCGTCGCGGCGAATGTTGCGAATCGAAACCCGTGCCTCCTCGGCGAACTTGTTCATGCGGGTCACCAGTTCGCGGCGGCGTTCGGTCGACAACGGCGGGACGTTGAGACGAATCAGCCTGCCGTCGGAATTGGGCGCCAGTCCGGCATCACTCGACTGAATCGCTTTGACGATCTCGGACAGTACCGAGGCGTCAAACGGCCGAATGACGATTTGCTGCGGCTCGGGACAACTGATCTGGGCCACCTGCTTCAGCGGCGTCGGCGAGCCGTAATAGTTGACCTTCACCGAGTCGACCAGCCCGGGCGAAGCGCGTCCGGTGCGGAGACCCTGCAACTGGTCCTGAAAGACGCTGACGGCCTTCTCCATGCGTTCTTCGGTGTCCAAAAGAATTTCGTCGCTGTCCATTCTGAAGTTCCTGTATGTCGTCCACGGGGCGCTGGCGCCTGTTCAATACGAAGGGCCATGATAGCAGTGAGTGTCGGCTGCTTGAAGAAGAGCGACCGTGCGGCTCAGCTTCGCTCGCTCTCGGGATAGTTGGGAGTCCCTGCGCGGCGAAGCTACGCCCTGCCCTCGCACAACGCCGCCTGGGAAGACCAACTCCCGTCCAGGCAATCCTTCGTCCGTGCGGACGGAATCTCCGTAACTTCGAAGGCGATAAGCGCGAACGCCTTGATGGCATCATCATTCGCGACTGTGCAATCGCCGCCGGGCCATCAGAGGTCCGGGCGAAAACCCGATGGCACAAGCGGGAAGTCGGGTGCTGGTTCTCCAGTAATTCGCTGCCACTCCGTAGCATCACACTGACATGTGTCTCCTACCAATACACCATCTGCCTCCTGGACTGGTTGCAGCAACACTCCGACTCTCCACAACGTGCAGAAGTCAACAAGCTGCGTCGTTGTGGGTGGCTGTGCGAGAACTCGAACCGCCCTTCCACCAGTAGATAAGGGTGTTCTCCATGCCAGCGGTTCACCCGGAACTTTGTCACACCATAAAGCCGCCAATACATACAGTGTTTCGCCATCTTTTCTTGGTATCTCCGACACGACCACAATGTCCTGATACCTTTGATATTCTAGTCCATTCGCATGAGGTTGTTTCATCCAAGGCTGTCGCCGCACAATGACAGCGATGCTCATTTCTCCGGACAAGTCGGCGGATGCCAAGAGGGAGACTTCTCGACTGGAGATCATGACAGGCGACTCTTTTACAAAGTCAATGGTGTTTCTGAAGCCTTCTTCGATCACATCCATCGACGTAAGCAGCTCGACCTGCTCTACCACAGCCTGGCCGCTCTCTATAGTCGCCTGCCATGTGGCGTACGCAATCAACCCACTCGCAATGCCACCAAGTGCTAACAGAATGCACCAACATTGCTTTGATGTGATTGCTAT
>JANNSB010000059.1:0-5325 GCA_031402175.1 Planctomycetaceae bacterium | reverse complement strand
CGAGGCGCGTAGCGGCGTCTGTCCCCAGACGCCGGGACCAAGGGAGGCGACGTGCCCCCTGTTGTGACTCGGCGACCGGAGGACGTCCACCCGCGTCGCCCCGTGTCTGGGGACAGACACGACTACAAAAACTGACAGCCTCTCCGCAAGGCGCGATGCGGCTTGATTCAATACGCCGGCTCACGTCTGCCTCGCTGACGCTTCGGGTTAGGATGGGGGTGCGGCTTCTCGTTGCAGGACGGCCCCATTACGATAGGCCGTGCGCGGGGCGACTAGCAATCGCTGCCGTCGCTGTTCCCTGGCCTTCGTGTCTCGATAGTTGATCACCCATGCCTCTTCTCGACGTTCTCTCCCGTTGGATTCATGTCACGTCCGCCATTGCCCTGATGGGAGGGGCGATCTTTGCCGTGCTGGCGGTGATTCCCTCACTGGCTGTTCTCGACGAGGAGACTCGCAAGCAGGTCAAGACGGCCATTCGTTCCCGCTGGGCGAAGGTGGTGCATGTCGGCATCCTGCTGCTGCTGGTCACCGGGTTCTACAACTATCTCGCGGTCACCGGCCCCGCGCATCAGGGGGACAATCGCAAGATCTACCACATCCTGATGGGGAACAAGATTCTCATCGCGCTCGTCATCTTCTTTCTGGCATCGGTGCTGGCTGGCCGATCGGCCAAGTTCGACGGCATGCGCCGGCAGGACCGCAAATGGCTGACGATCATCATCCTGCTGGCCGCCATCGTCGTCGGCATCGGCAGCTATCTGAAAGTTGCGGTCCTCCCCAGCGAGGCCATCCCGGAAGGTGATGACACCAGCAACTCGGACACTGGTACCGATGCGAGTGATGCTGCCGCGAGCAGCGACACCGTCACCGAGCCTCTGCCGAGCGCAGTGGCCAGCCAACTGGACTTCAATGATCGGACTTCGACATAACGCTCGAACGGAGCGCGATAGGCTTGTAACCCCTACACTCTTTCACCGCCCGAATTGTCGAATATCCCTCAAGTTCGGGCGATTTCTGGTCGGCACAGCCGCTGTCGCAGGGCCTTCATTCCCACATGGATCAGAAAGCCGACGTTCGTCGTCGAATGGCCGGTCACAGCGCTGATCTGCTTATAGCTCAATCCCTGCTGGAACTTCAGCCGAATGCATTCCTGCTGGTTGACGGGAAGCTGCCCGATGGCGTGCAGCACTTGGGCCAAGTCGTCCTGCAGATCGATATCGCGGGTCGAATCCCCCACTCGGTCGGCCACTGCGGGAGATTCACCCCATGTCACGACTCGGGACTCCTTGCGGCGAACATCGACGGCCTGATTGCGGCAAACGGTGTAGAGCCACTGTCCGAGCCGGCCGTTGAGTTGAGACGCATCCTCTTGATAGAGCTTGAGAAACGTCTCCTGCACAACTTCCATGGCGCGTCCGTCATCCCCCACGATGCGACGCGCGTACCGTAAGAGCGCACCCTCATACTCCTGGAGAGCCGAGGCGAACCAAGCGTCATGCTGTGGGGGCGGAGTTACCTGCATCGGGGGCTTGGATGGTCGACACAACCCATGTCTATGACGCTCGGGCACACCCACTGTTAGCACGAATGTACCCAATGCGTCGCGAATTCCACGAATTCTTACGAATCCGATCGCGGACACGCTGACGGTTTCGCCACTCTGCTCCCGGTCTCCCAGCTTTCCTAACACCTACGACTTGGCTGCGGTTCCTTGAACCCGGCCGACCTCGCCATTCCCCCAACGCCCAGCAATCGCCGCGCCGCTAGAGTGAAGGTGTCGCCAGCGGGTGCAGGCCATCTACGCCCATGATCTTTCAACGATTCGGCATGCCGGTTGCATTGTTGTTCCCCAACGGACTGAAGACCGCGACATGCATCGCGGGCTGGGATGTCTCGTCCCACGCCGTCGATGCATCACGTACGGAGACGGCCATGCAACGCACCCATCGCTCCATTGGACTCTGGATTCTGGTTCTGGCAGCCATGTCGGCGTTGCCGATTCAGGTGATCGCCGACATTGCGCACGGCGATGTCATCGCTGAAGATGTCGTGAACGTCTCTCCCGAGGAACAGGAAGCACAGGCACTCGCGACGGCGGTGGCTCTCAACTATTGCCGGGCGGCGTTCCATCGCATCCGCATGTATCCCACGCTGGAGGTGATGTCCGAGGAGCAGCAGAAGATCCTCAACAACCTCAATCTCGACCGCGTCGACGATCCCGAGATCATCGACCTCTACACCGCTGTCCTCGACGAGATCAACCAGATTCAGTTGGCGGGGCGCGAGCATGGGATGTATCAGCAGTATCATACCACAAACATGCGCCGCGAAGTCACCTGGGACGCGCTGGCCTTCAGCACCGAACTCGCCACCGCGCAATTCGGATCGGCTATCCGCACGGGAGCCAACAGTTGGTGGGACTACCGCGGCATGGAGTTCAAGCGAGATACCGACCTGTTGCGCATCGAACGCGAGCGCATGAACGCCATCGTCCGCAAGTCGTCGGAGTTCATGGACACGTTCTGGCATCTCGCTCAGAAGCGCAGCATTCCCGACCGCTGGCTCGTTCGCGGCGACGACCTCGATCAGCTCGAACTCGCCATGCAGGAAGAGGACGCCGAGGTGCGGCTCCGCATCCTCACGCGCATGGAAGACTTCATGGAGGCCTATCCGCCGTACTGGTACTACCTGGCCCGCACGCAGCAGGAACTGGGCGTGCTCAGTGAAGCCGTCGACACCTACGGTCGGCTCGAAGCACTCGGCCAGGGACACTTCCGCCGGGATGACATGCTCGCGACCGGACTGGCCAACAAGGCCGTCATCCTCGATTCGTTGCTCGATCCGACGGCCGTTGCCACCGCCGAGCGGGCCCTTCAATATTCCCCCGATGCCTGGGAAGCGAACCTCATCTGCGCCCGCATCCTCGAGCGCAACGGCCTGGTCGCCGACGCCGAAGACGCCATCTTGCGCAACCTTGATGTGAACCTCGAAACGGCGCAGAGCCGCGTCTTTCTCGTGTCGCTCTACTACCATGCCGGCGACACGACCAAGCTGGCCCGCGTGCTGAGCGACCCGGCCGCTGTCGCCGAACTCCCCGCGCCTGTGCTGCTGCGTTGCGTCGCCATGCTCGGCCCCGAAGAAACTCCCGACGCAGTCCTCACCGGAGTGCTCGGCACGTTGGAAGGACAACCACTGGCGCAGTTCGGGCAAGACGAATTCATTCTCTCGGCCGGCCCGGGGTGGCAGTTGCATCTGGCTACGATGACATTGTTTTACGGTGACGAGCCGCTGCCGACACCGCAGATGTCGATGCGCAACGGTCAGCACCTGCTACGTTTCGCCAGTCCGGTCGAATGGGGGCCGACGCTCACCACCAGTGACAGCGAAGTACAGCAGTTCATCGTGCAGTTGCGCTACCCGGACGACACCACGATCAAACTCACTCTCGGCACGAACGAAGTCGCGACGCCGAGCAGCGAAGGGGGTCTGCAGTCGGTGTTGCCGACCGGTCGCCCACTCACGCCGCCAACACTACACATCGCCGAGATTCAGGTCGGTGAATCAACGATCGCAGTCGCGGGATTGTTCGACGACCTGCTCCCGATCATCACGGCCGAACTCGATCCGATCGTGGAACTGTCGCCGCTGATCGACCTGCGGCCGGAGCCGCTGCCGATGATCGGCGTATCGCCGGAAATGCAGTCCGAGAACTGATAGTCGCCTTTCGCTCCGCGAAAGATGCGTAGCGGCGGCTGTCCCCAGCCGCCGAGACCGAAGGAGACGACCCGCCCCCTGATGTGACTCGACGACCGGATGATGTCCACGCAAGTTGCCCCGTGTCTGGGGACAGACACGGCTACAAAAAATGAAAACCTCTCCGCGAAATGTGCGTTGGAGACGGCGAATCATTTGACATCGGATTGTGCAGTGCACGCCGATTCGCGCGCCACCGCTGCTTTCGCCGCCAGTTCCTCCTCTCTGCCGCGTCCTTTGCATTGCTCCATCGCGCGATCAAGGCAGACGATCTCTCCGATGATTTGCGCGTCACGCGGGTCGTCGGATTCGATGTCGTCAGCCGGCGGTCCAAGGTCGCCGGCAGGAACGCCCGGCTCGACGTGCATGGCGACTCGGCCACCGATCGCATGCTGCTGATCGAGACGAACCTGGGCCTCATCGGCAACTGCGGCGGCGGTGAAGACGCCGCCCGTGAACTGATCGGCGGCAATCCGTTCGATCTGTACGATGCCGACGAGACCCGCATGACCGGCCCGCTTGGCGTCGGCACGATGCCGCTGTGGGATCTGCTCGGCAAGGTCCGTAATGAGCCGATCCATCAACTGCTGGGTGGCCGCGGAACCGAGGAGGTTCCCTGTTACGACGGATCGATCTACTTCGCCGACCTCTTGCCACAGTACGCCGACCGCTGGCAAGACCGCTTTCGCGAAGAGATCGACATGGGCCTCGCCATCGGTCACCGCGCCTTCAAGGTGAAACTCGGCCGTGGCAGCCGCTGGATGCAACGCGACGAAGGTGACGCCCGCGACATTGAGGTGCTCGAAGTCATCCGCGACCACGCCGGCCCCGACATCCTCATCGGCATCGACGCCAACAACGGCTACGACCTGGCCGGCACGAAACGCGCGTTCGAACGCATCGGCCCGCTCGACATTGCCTTCGCCGAAGAGATGTTCGAGGAAACCGTGGAGGAATGCCTGGAGTTCAAGGAGTTCCTCGCCGACAACGGCTGGGAAACTCTGGTCGCCGACGGCGAGACGCAAGGGGATCTTGAAGTGTTCCCGCCGTTCATCGAGGCCGAGGCGATCGAAGTCTATCAGGCCGACATGAACCGCTTCGGATTCGAAGGCATCCTGCTGGAAGCGGCGTGGTGCGAGCCGAAAGGCCTGCGAGTCGCTCCACATAACTGGGGTTCGCTGGTCGGCTACTACATGCAGCTCCATGTGGGCCGCGAGATTCCCAATTTCTACAGAGCCGAGCACGACCCGCTGTCGAACGACATCCTCATTGCCGACGGCTACACACTCGCCGACGGCGTCGCCACGCTGCCCGACGCCCCCGGCGCGGGTCTCACGATCAATGACGAAGCTTTCGCCTCGTCGGCTGTGATTCGTTTTGATGTACGTGAATGAAGCAGTGCGACAATTGCCCGCCGCGGAGCCGCATGAGGGAATAGAGGTATGCACTTGACTCAACCGCCCCCCGGATGTTGTGGTTGTCGGAGTTTTCCGATGGGGACCGGATCGACTGTGACCGCCTGCTGGGCGAGGCGGTAGAAGAGTTTGCCTCGCGATCGAGAGGTTCGGCGGT
>JANNSB010000058.1:0-2465 GCA_031402175.1 Planctomycetaceae bacterium | reverse complement strand
CCGCGGCGCCCCCACCCGGCGCGCGGTTTGATTCTAGCAGCGACGTGAATCGGATAGCATGTGACCCTACCCTCGACACCTGTCAAAAAGAGATGGAGCTTTGTTGTGCCCCGCACGCAGATGAAGGCCAGATCCCTGTTTGGTCATGACGACGATCCGCCTGAAGTGAAAGTTGCGGAAACGACTCAGAATCCGTACTTGGTAGTGATCGACGAACAGAGCGCGAATTGCGAAGCTCGCTATCAAGGAAAATTGCTGCAAACGGATACTCTCAGCCGCTCACTGGTCAGCTTTCAGGCAAACAAGGAACGTCCGTTCTACCGCTGGTTCAAGTATAAGGAGGCCTTCTCCGCGGGGCTGGTTGAACATCTGCTTTCCGAATGCGGAGTCACGGGCGGAACGCTCTTCGATCCGTTCGCCGGCATCGGCACGGCATTGTTCGCCGCCGGCGAGATGGGCCTGCGGAGCGAGGGCATTGAACTGTTACCGATCGGTCAGCAAGTCATCAAGACGAAGCAACTCATCGACGCGGATTTGAAAGCCTCCGACATCAAGGTGTTTACTCGCTGGCTCAATGATCGGCCCTGGCACGATTTCCCCGACGAGCACCCGATCACCAAGTTGCGGAACAGAAGTCGTTATCGGTTGGGCGGCAATAGCGATGCCTCTAAGAACTGAATAATGTGTTGCAAAGCACTATTGTCAATGTACTTGTGACAATTCAATGCATAGAGGAGGTTCCGTCATTCGCGTATAGAAACTGAACCACTAGAAACCGACGACAACGTCAACCCTAGTTGTTTGAAACTGAATCTGAGGTCAGACATTTATGTTTTATTTTGACCTGAGATCACTTTTTTTCGACTCGGGTATTGCAATCTCGAATACCGATCGATAGAAAAAGCACCCGAACGATCCATGGTGGACGTTCGGGTGCTTCTTTTACTGAGTCATTCTGAAATGCTCAGCCTTGCAGTTTCAGCATACCAGAATGACTCCATCTCGCAAGAGGGAGTCTAAGCAATGAGTGAGTCAAGGAAACTGAGTCTGACTGAAGGGCATGTAATCGCCGGTGTGAAGATCGACGCCCATCGATTTGTAGGGCGAATGCG
This sequence comes from Planctomycetaceae bacterium, assembly GCA_031402175.1. Taxonomy (GTDB): domain Bacteria; phylum Planctomycetota; class Planctomycetia; order Planctomycetales; family Planctomycetaceae; genus JANNSB01. The sequence goes on along the minus strand of JANNSB010000058.1, from coordinate 1,353 downwards.
GGCTGCTCAACTCTTTCAAGTCGCTATGGACCCGCGCCGGACGGAAGATCCGAAGCAGGTGCAGAATGACTCGCAACTCGAGAGCGTCCGCCAGATTCGGGTCGAGGTGCAGCGCTTGTTCGAGGGTGAAAAGCGGCGGAATGTTGAGCGTTACGCTCAATACATTGTTGCAGTGCATGAAGGACAAAACGGCATGGCACCGCCCATGATTCTCTACGCAGAGCGACCTTTAGAGATTGAGGAGGACCAGACGACCGGGGCGGCGTTGATTCAGATTCCGTTCGATCAGCAACTTGTCGCGATCGACGGTGAGACTCAACTTGCCGCGCGATTTGAAGCTGCAGGAATTCGAGAGGAAACAAAAAATGCTTTCGTTCCTGTCATGATTTGCCACGGAAAGCCGTTCACATGGGCACGCCAAGTCTTCCATGACCTCAATCTCCTAGCTGTGCGACCCAACGCAGCATTGGGACTGTCCATGGATGAGCGAGATCCACTGACGCAAGTGGCGCGCGACATCGCGGACACCGTTCCCTCGCTGCGACGTCGTGTCAACATGGTCCGCCGGCAACTGCGAAGTTCGGACACGCACGTCCTGACGTTTACAGCGCTGCGTGGCGCCTGTGTGACTCTTGCTGAAGGGATTGGTGGCGTCAAACACGGTGCTCGCCCTGTTCCCATTCAGAAAGATAGAATTCCAGCGATCAACCGCGCAGCTTTGGAGTGGTTCGCGGCGCTCACGGAACTCCTCGGTCCGGCAATGGAAAATCGGACTCAGAATCTCGTGTCAGCATCATCAGTAATGGCGGCTCTAGGTGCAGTGGGACATCCTCTTGTCGAGATAGAAGACGATGCGCGTCGACAGCAACTCTGCCGAATGCTCATTGAGCGATTGCGGAGTGTCTGCTGGGAGAAAGGGAAGCGCTGGGAAGGCATCGCCGGGAGGTTTGGCGCGAAGGGAAACTTCTCGACGTCTGGCGCAAAGGACGCATCCTACGCCGTCTACACTGCACTCAATGACGAAACGTCGCCTGACTACCAGAAGATTCGAATGAATGGCGTCGTTTCCAGCGACGTTCGCGAATCCGAGGATATTCATTCGTTCGAGTCAGAATTGGCGGCTGTCTAGCATTGACGGAACGGGATACAGGGCGGTCGTAGTTGGCCGCCCTGTATCGTTCCTGCCTTCGACCTGGAATTCTCATGCTGATACGAATTCAAGTCATCAAGGTTTACGACATTGAAGTCCCCAGCGAGGACGAGGACGAAGCAAAGCGCGTGGCTTATGGGATGCAGACGATTGAGATCGAGCAAAAAGGGACATTCGTCGATTCCAGTACTGACCATGCCGAG
>JANNSB010000057.1:0-4436 GCA_031402175.1 Planctomycetaceae bacterium | reverse complement strand
CGGCTCGCTCATCTGCAAGAAAACCCAGTGCTGCAGCGGCTCCCCGGCGGGTAAATTCATTTCGATTCTGCAGGGCCGCCACAAGTCCGTCAACATCTCCATCCTCTTTGAGTCGCTGGGGATGGGGCCCGATGAAGAACGTTCGCAGGCTTTCATACGGCTCGTGACCTGGGCTCAGATCGATAATAAACTTTGGCGCCACCACACATGCCGCAATTCCGAACAAGGTCGGAAGCCAGGTGAGCAGTTGGGATCCAGGTTCGTCGAGTCCTGCCGCTACGTGGCGGGCAATTCCGACCAAGGTTCCAATCACCAGGAAGATCGCAAGCAGACAGGTCAACTCGGGGTATCGGTTTCGCAATCCCCACCGATTGAGGCGTTCCAGAAGTCGGAGTTGCACCATGCAAAACAAAAAGACCGCAATGAACACGCCAACGATTGCCACAAAGGCGACAGCGATCAGCGCCACAACCGGATTCACCATCAGCCCGATCTGGGCTAAGCCGTAATTGATGATGCCGAGCAACGCGAAAAAGATGGCGAGCAGTAGTGCGCCTATCAGTGTCGACACGACAAACGAACCAACCGCGAGTAGCGAAGCGATGATCGTTGAGATTACCCCAGACCCCGCGCCGGTCATCGCTGATTGCGATGGTTTGCGCATCTTGTCCGAACTCCGATGCACTTTAGGGTTTTCCGAAGAAGCCAAGGTTACACTTCCGATCTTGTGTATCTCTCAACAATCCGCGTTGAGAATACTTGGGCCAGCGAAAGTGTCAATCGCTGACACCGAGTCACGAAGGGAATTCTCGCTCGGAGTAGTGGTTCCTTCCCGCGACCCCCGGCCTCTTTCCGATACTACGGGGATCGGTCGCGGTCATTGGCAGACTTTCTTTCCTGAACAGGTTCGGAATTGCTGATGTCGGATGAACTTGAGACGCCGTGCGAATTCCACGCCGGCGTGACCGAATTGCGGGACTCGCTGGGCTTCACCGTCCAGGCGGTGGCTTCGGCAGAAGGTCGCCGACGATAGCGAGCCGGCTTCAGACATCACAACCCGAAGCGTTAGCGAGGGCGTCGTGAGCTTACGCGTTGTTCCAGGCACGGGGCAGCTTGCGGGAGACGACGTTCCCTTCGCAACTCTGACTACCGCCTCGTCCCGCAAGCCGCGATTTCTCTGGCTTGGAGATTGAACCGCACGTCCCCCTCGCTAACGCTTCGGGTTAGGATAGGGCGAATGGCGGGCGCGTGGCCGATCGCGCCAGATTCAATTCGAATCCGGCAACTCCGAGACAGCATCATCCCCCGTCTCGACGGCTTCGAGCTGAATGGCAATCCCTTTCGAATCGCCTCCTTCGCCGAGCTGCATGTTCCAGATGATGTCGGCGGCGAGGGCGAAGGCGTGCTCGTCATGCATCCACCACGTTCCTTCACCCGTCTGCATCATGGTGATGGTCTCTTCAACCTCCTGGTTCAGCGGCACGAACTCTCCCGTAATCGCGCTGGACAGAACAAGTTCCTCGCCGTTGATGTGGAGGGTCTTCTCGGAGGATGTTTCTTCAGGCTCCTCGGCCGAGGCCAGAACCGTGCGCATGAACAGAAAGCCCGGGTGAAACAGGGGGATTGGGTCGGGCGCGATCTCCGTCACTTCGGCGTCCTCCCCCATCCGCACCCAGCCGCGGGTGAAGGGCAGAAACGCCTCTTCGTCCGCGACCCCGTCATCCGGCACCAGGAACTTGAACACGAAGTGCATGTCCGGATTACCGCCGCCAGCAAGTTCGACATTCATCTCGATCCAGCGGCTGGTCGCGCCGTCAGCCTGTTCGACGCCAACGCAAGCCACTCGCAGCGTGCCGTGCGCTTCCCCCATGGCCTGGTCTTGATCCGCCTCATCCTCGTCGATGGGAACTACCAGCATGTCGTACACGATGTACTCGCCCTCCTCGGGTGTCCGAAGCAGCAGTCCGTCGGCATGCAGGGGAGCTGCAGAGACCAGAAACATGGCAACCAGAGTCAAGCTGCGCGGATCGATTCGCATGAGCGGCTCCCAAACAGTGGATGCAGGCAAGTTACCCTCCGATTCGCAGCCTGGCCAGGAATCTTGGAAGGATTCCGCGAGATTCCTCGCCAGCATCGATCAATCGGGAGGCGCGAACAGGGTCACGTCCTCCTCGCTAACGCTTCGGGTTTCCACACCATTCGCCTCGCGATTACCATCCATTGCGATGGCCAACTCGCAACACGATGCCGACGATCCCCTGCAGACACCGGTGCGGTTTGTCACCGGCGTCGGGCCGGCACGGGCCGAACTGCTGTCGCGGCTCGGCATCGAAACCGTCCACGATCTGCTGTGGCATCTGCCGCGAGAGGTGCTCGACCTGTCGCAGGTGCGCTCCCCCCGGCAACTGGAAGAAAAAAAACTGCAGAGCGTGCGAGGCACCGTCGTTGATGTCGACGCCAAGCTCACCGGCAACGACCGCCACATGACGGCCTGCCTCATCGATTGCGGGGGGGGCCAGTACGTTCGCGGCGTGTGGTTCAATCAGCCCTTCATGCTCAAGAAGCTGCAGATGGGGCAGCATCTGCTCTTCTCGGGCAAGCCGAAAATGCAACTGCAGCGGTGGGAGTTCGCGCATCCGACGATGCAGTGGCTTGATGCAGATGACGAAGATGCATCGGCCGGCATCCTCACGCGGTACGCACTCACCGAAGGGCTGAAGCTGCACGAACTGCGGCGATTGATGAAGCACGCCGTCGAAACCTATGTCGGCCAGTTGCCCGAGCATCTGCCAGATGACTATCGCAACCAGCGGGCGCTGCCGCGCTTGGGTGATGCACTCAAGCTCGTTCATCTGCCGGGCTCCATCACCGAATACCAGCATGGATTGCAGCGCCTGCTGTTCGACGACCTGATCGAGTTTCAGCTCGGCATCGCGCTGCGGCGCAGGGCGTGGCGGCAGATGGGTGAGTCCCCCGCGATCGAAGTCACCGCCAAGATCGATTCGCGAATCCGCAGGCTGTTTCCATTCTCGTTCACTGCGGGGCAGGATCAGGCGATTCGCGAGATCGCGAACGACCTCAAGCAGACGATCCCGATGCACCGGCTGCTGCAGGCCGACGTGGGGGCCGGCAAGACCGTCGTCGCCGTCTACGCGATGCTCGCCGCGATCGCCAACGGCTATCAGGCGGCGATGATGGTGCCGACCGAAGTGCTCGCCAACCAGCACTGGGAGACGATCGATTCGCTGCTAGCCCAAAGCCGCGTCGAGCGGGCGCTGCTCACCGGTCGCCTCACCGCCAAACGGCGCGGCGAGATTCTCGATGACCTGCGGACTGGCCGCATTCAACTCGTCGTGGGAACGCAGTCGCTCATTCAGGAAGCCGTCGAGTTCCAGCGTTTGGGTGTGGCGGTGATTGACGAGCAGCACAAGTTCGGAGTGAGCCAGCGGGCGAAGTTCTCGGCGGGCGACAATCCGCCACACGTGCTGGTAATGACGGCCACGCCGATCCCGCGCAGCCTCTGCCTGACGCAATTTGGCGATCTCGATCTCACGACGGTCTCCGAACTGCCGCCGGGGCGGCAACGCGTGGTGACGAGCATCATCACCGGCAGCCCATCACGCGGCAAAGCGTGGGACTTCATCCGCAAACAATTGCGCACGGGCCGGCAACTGTTCGTCGTGTGCCCGCGCATCGGCGCATCGGGCGCGATGAGCGAAGAAGAAATCGACTTCGCCGACCTCTTCCCGCAGCCCGCGCCTTCCGTCGAAGCCGCGGGACCGCCGAGCGCGGCCGAACTGGTGTTCCCGTACCTCAAGGAGACCGAACTGGCCGACGTGTCGATCGGCCTCGTCCACGGACGCATGGACGCCGACGAACGGCAACAGGTGATGGATGCCTTTCGCAACGGCGACGTGCAGGCTCTCGTGGCGACGACCATCATCGAGGTCGGCATCGACGTGCCGAACGCGACCTTGATGGTCATTCTCGAAGCCGAGCGGTTCGGGCTGTCGCAGCTCCATCAGTTGCGGGGCCGCATCGCCCGCGGCAAACATCAGGGGTACTGTTTTCTCTTCTCCGAGGCCGACACGCCCGAGGCCCGCTCGCGACTCGGCATTCTCGAACAGTCATCCGACGGCTTTCTCGTGGCCGAGCGCGACTTCGAAATCCGCGGCCCCGGCGACGCCCTCGGCACCCGTCAGCACGGCGGCTCACCGCTCCGCGTGGCCGACCTCAACCGCGACAAGGAGCTGGTGCTGAAGACCCGCGAAGAAGCCTTCCACCTCGTCGGCACCGGCGAGTTCGACCAGCCCGAATTCACGCCGCTCAAGCTGCGCGTGCTCGAGCGCTTCGGCAAGCTGATGGACCTGCCGCTGGGGGGGTAGAGGGATCAGGAGTAAGTAGTCAATGGTTGGTTGAAATAGGAGAGCGGTCGT
>JANNSB010000056.1:0-4663 GCA_031402175.1 Planctomycetaceae bacterium | reverse complement strand
TGCTTTTCCAGTTCGTTCATCGTGTTTATGAACGAGCTTTCGAGGTCTATCCCATGCAGATGCGCCAACACAAGCACCGACCATAAACAATCAGCCAGCTCATGTTCGAGTTTGGCTTTGCTGTCGGGGATATTGCGTTTGCCATTTTCGGCAACGATGAGTTTTGCCAGATCGCCTACATCGCCAACGAATCCCAGGGCGATTTCTTCATTCGTCCATGCCGAACCATACAGTTGTTTTTCTTTCGCTTCGTATTGTTTGCGGATTTCGAGGGCGCGGCCAAGGATGGTTTGGAATTCCATTTAGCTTTCCAGCAACCCCAACACGGCCGGCAACAATTGTTTCTTTCTTGAGACCACGCCTTGCGCATCGCGTGTGCCATCCGCGAGCGGCGGGTAGGGGACGCCCTTCCTGACGTTGCCGATGCACGACTATCGCGACTATTCGGGCGGCATCGCGTTGTTCACCCGCGAGGGCGACCACCTGTGGGTCATCGATGTCCACGCGGGAGACCTGCGGGTCTGGCGCTGCAGCGACTGGGTCGAGACCGATGCCTATACGATAGACGCCGTCAAATTGCCGATCATGTCCAGCATGTTTCGCCCAGCCGAGTGGATCATCGTCGGTCGCGATGCGCCGTTCGAGCCGGAGCCGACGGAATGGCACGCGCGGAGCCTGTTCCAACCCGAGCAGTCGCGTCCGGATCCGCCAGGCACGCGTGGGACTCGATACGACCTGTGCGGCGGCACGACAGTGTCCATGCTGGTGAGTCTGGCCGGACTTATCCTGCGCCTGCGAAATCGCACGAAACTTCGCCGCGTTGCTTATTTCGAGCCACCTCCGTTCGAGGAGCAGCCATGAAAGTCTCGCCATCGCAAATCATTCAGGCTGGACGCTTGGCCATACTGGCCGCAACAATTCTCACGGTATGTGACGTGACCGCGCATGCCGACGAGTACCGGCTGTACCGCATCGTGGGGAGCGAGCTGGAACTCTATCGGCGACTCGAGTTCGAGCCCGACACGAATCGGTTCGTGCCATACGTCGATGAGACGACGCAGTTGCGAGACGCTGGCTTCTTCGACATTCATCCGGAAGACATGGCCGATGCGGCGCGTCGCCCGACTTCACGAGGCGATGGCTTCCTGTGGGATGCGCCGCGCTCGCGCTGGATCGGATTAGATGACGAGGTCGGCGACACGCTGGTCGCATTATCGCAGGATGACGCGGAGCGGAGGCTCGTTCCGCTGTACGAGTTCGAGCCGATTCGCGATTCGTATGCCTTGCTGTCGCCTTCCGACGATCCGGATGTGTTTTTCGTGACCATCGGCGATTGGGACATGGAAGGGCTGCCGACGATCGCCCGCATCATATTTGGTGACGACGCTGCTTCCCCCGCCGTCGAGCTGTGGGACATGGCGGATCGCGATCCCGAGCGCATGCGGGCCATCTATGGCACGCCTTTTCCCAATCGCGAGTATTTTGCTTCCGAAGGTTCGACGGTGTCGCGGGACGACCAGGTCTTCACGCTGGCGACAAACATTGCGATTTGGGACTTCGGCGTGATGCCTCCCGTACATGTCCTGAATCGTGCGAACGAGTCAAGCGCTTACCTTTTTCTTGCAGTTTCTCCCGAAGGTGGGCTTGTGGCCGCGATCGACTCGAGTGACGGCTGCACGCTCAACGTCTGGCGAACAACCGAGGAGACGCCCTTCCTCTCGGTGCCACTGCAAGAATCGGACTGGCTCAGCGGCGGAATTGCAGGGCCGGCTAGTTCGTCACATTGGTGTGAGAGTACGTTGGCTGAATCTCAGCGGCTTTGGCGGTGAGCCAAGGACTTACGTCGAATAGGCGAGGCGTTACAGTTTACCCCACTTCACAAACTGACCGGCCCTGGGCGGAATTGTTGCGTTCACTCCCCACGGCGAGTATCTGTGGTACGATTCGATCTTCTCGCATGATCTGCGCTTGTGGCGCTGTGCCGACTGGGTCGAACTCGATGCGTATCGGATCAAGGACAAGTCGCCTCCCACGCTTTCTTTCTTCAATACAGCCGAGTGGATGGTCCTGCGGCGTGACGCGCCGTTCGAGGAGGAGCCGACGGAATGGCTGGAGCGCGGCCTGTACGAGCCTCATGAACCGGACGATTCGCGGGCGGAAAATGGTGAGCCGGATTTTTCGGCCGGGAACATCATTCGGGTGATAGTTCTGGGCGTGCTGACTGAATTGCTTTCCGGGCCGGACGAACGTCGCGAGTCTCGTGCAGAGTATCGACGACATCGCCGCCAGCTTCCGCGACGACCGGAGTGGGATGAGGAATGAGTTCCGTCACCGATCGATGGATGCGCTGGCTTAGCGCGCCTGTGTGTTCCAGGCATATCCGCTGAGACGCGAATCGAGATCCGCGCCGTCCAGTTCCTCAAGCCGCCGCTCGCCGGTCCACCAGTCGGGTGTTGATTGGACTCGAACGATTGTGTGTTCAGCCAGTGAGTGCCGTGCGATGAACTCCCGAGCCAGAGCGAGGCGATAGCGCTCTTGGGGATAGAGCGGGCAGCCGAGTTCGCGGTAGGACCAGGCGTCGAGGTTGAACTCCCTTCGCGTTTCCAGCGGCGGCGCGGGGGCCAGGAACGATTGCAACTCGGGCGGCAGGTCTGCGACGGTGTCCGTGTCGATCCAGACTTCCACGATCGCCGGCCGCGACGAGTAGACCGACCACGCCGGCCAGTGATCGCACCTGCCCCAGAATGACAGGATCGGATAAATCATGGCGATGAGCGTGCAGGCCGTGATGACGCGATCTTGGATGCACGATCGCATGTCGCCGCCGTGGCGTGACAAGGGGACAAGGGGACCGGGGGACACGGGGACGGGTGCAATTGTGACATTCTCTCCTTCACTCCGTCGCTCTTTCTCTCCCTCGATCTGATCGGGCGACGGCCAGGCGAAAAACAACAACCACGCCTGACCAACGAAGAACACGTTCCACACGAGCACGCCCGGTTCGTGGTTCAACCCGAGGGGGCCGACGATCAGCATCAGAACGAGATGCATGGCGATCGTCGGCCAGCAGCCGGCGCGCAACATGCGTGACGGCCAGCGCAATGACGGCGCAGGATCACCGTGATCCCTCGTGAACGTGATCACGATCAGCATCCAACCGGCCAGCCATACCGCAATCAGCAATTCGCCCCACGGAAAGAGCATCGCCAGATTCGACATGGTCTCCGGTTGCCAGAACTGAGTGTCGATCCTCAGAGCGCGAGTCAGACCTTCCAGCAGCAGCCAGCCATGCGAATCGGACTGAACAAAGGCGGCATCAAGTTTCGAAATTCCCGACCAGAAGTAGATCGACACGGTCAACCAGCGCAGGCACCACAGCATCGTTGACGGTGTGGCGAGAAACACGACGCACCACAAGAGCATTTGCCACACCCAGGGCTGCAGCCGGTGTTGATCGAGCACTACGAGAAAGCTGAGAGAAAACAGGCAGCCGATGGTGATGCCCCTCACCCCGGCCCTCTCCCAACTGGAACGCGATTTCCAAAATAATGTCAGCGGTGGGGAGAGGGAGATGAGCAGGCAGATCAAGCTGCCCACGAGCACCACGCAGGCAACAGCATCAATCCACGTCGGCACGCTCAATCCCCAGGCGAACCAGGGAATCTGCGGAAATTCGCTTCCCGGCCACCAGAGTCGCCACGTCGCTGCGAACAACACGAGACCGCATAAGGCCTGCCAGAACACGAGTGCTCTGGCGATGCGCTGTGCGGTCTCGTCCGAGGAGTCTGCGATTGTGAGATGGTCGATGGCCAGAGGACGTCCGACTGTTCCGATCACGCCGTCTCGATCAACGCGCTGGCGCGTTCGATCAATTCCTTCGTCTTCTGAATCCCTTCCATCTCTCCGAGTTCGCCGCCTTCGTATTCGATGCCGACGTAGCCACGGTAGCCGGCGTCGTACACGATCTGCATCAGCCGCTGATAGTCGAGTTCGCGCTCACCCTCAACGGTGCACAGCGGGCGGGCGTCGTCGAAGTTGTACGACTTCGCGCTCACGGCCTTGGCGAAGGGCATCAGTTCCTCGACCCCCTGATAAGCGTCGTACCACTCGCCGTCCCCGAGGTCGAAGTTGCCGAAGTCGGGCAGCGTGCCGCAGTGCGGATGGTTCACCCGCCGCATCACTTCCGACAGCCACGCCCCGTTCGACGACAGATGCCCGTGGTTCTCGACGATGACGTTCAGATTGTGTTGCTCGGCGAACAGCGTGAGCCGCAACAGTCCGTCCGCCGCAAGTTCAAGCTGCTCGTCGTAGGTGCCGGCACTCGCGGCGTTCACGCGGATTGAATGGCAACCGAGTTCGGCTCCCGCCTCGACCCACTTGAAGTGGTTCTCGACCGCCGTCGTGCGAGCGGTCGAATCGGGATCGCCCAGGTTGCCTTCGCCGTCGATCATGATCAAGAGACTGCGCACGCCGTGATCGGCGGCCCGCTGCTTCATTTGAGCGACGTAGTCGGCATCGTTGGCCTTGTCCTTCCAGAACTGATTGACGTACTCGACGCCGTCGATATTGAACTGTTCCTTCGCGATCTTGGCGAAATCAAGGTGATCGATCTCCCCGCCGAAGATGCCGCGATTGAGCGACCATTCGGCGATCGAAATCTTGA
>JANNSB010000055.1:0-11947 GCA_031402175.1 Planctomycetaceae bacterium | reverse complement strand
CTTCCTGATCGAGGAGTTGTTGCCCGATGCGGAGAAACTGAAGGCCACCGATGGCCGTGCGATCCGACTCTCGAAGAACGCGACCGACCGTGCCATCGCCGGATCGAGCAGCGGCGGCATCGCGGCGTGGACGGCGTCCTTGCGGCGCGTGGAGACTGCGTGCTGCGGGAGTCGCGAAAAATTGCGAAACCGAGTGATGATGGCGTCGGTGCGATCGACCAGCGTCTGCGTGCGATCGCTCCATTCGTGAATCTGTTTCAGACTGGCGTCGGAGCCGTCGTCGGCCGCATGTCCAATCGCGGACGCAAAGTTGCGGATGGCGTGCAACGGCTGCTTTACCTCATGGGCGATGCCGGCCACCATTTCCCCCAGCACCGCGAGGCGCGACGCGGCGATCAATTCTTCGCGCCGTTCCTGCAGCGAAGTTGCCAGCAGGATGCGCTCCCGGGCGGCAGCGATCATTTCGGCCACCACGCCGATCAATCCGACTCGGTCCTCCGGCCAGTCGAAGGCCTTCGTCACCGATGAAAGTCCAATAAAGCCGTCCAGTTGCCCTTGCACGAATATCGGCGCAACCACGCTGGAGACGGTGCCGGAACCCTTCATCTGGCTCCTGAGGTTCGATGCTTCCGGCGGCAGGCCCTCGACGTTTGCAATATGGATGACCTCGCCCAGCAGCAGTCGTTCCAGACTCCAGCGGAAGGGAGACGTCGGCATCGCGAGCATCTGATACATGTTTGACGGCACACCCGGCCTGCACCATTCATGGCGTTCGCGCACGTACTGCAGGTTGTCGCTGAACTCGAAGCAGTAGCAGCGGTCGGCTCTGGTAATCTTACCGAGATCGGCCAGTGTCGACTGAATGACGTTGTCGATCTCATCCACACTGCAGTTCAGGAATCGGTTACTCGATTCGGCAACCAGCCGATCGAGATCTCCGCGAAACTGTACGTCCCGTTCGACGCGGCGCCTCCAGATCGCCGCCGACAACAGGCCCGCGACAATCTCGAACTGCAAGATCTCGCGATCAGTCCAGTTGCGTTCGGAATGGACCGAGTCTTGAAACAAGAACCCCAGCACACGGTTTCCAGATTTCAACGGCACCTGCCTCATCGCCAGCACCGGATGCCCGGCATACGCCTGCTGCATGCCCGGATCGGCTGCAAGTTCCTCGACGGAACGGAGATGAAACTTCTCGCCCCGCATGAATCGCTGCCAGATGCCCTGATTGTCGGTGCGCGTCGACCGCAGTCCGCGGAAGGAAGTCGAATTCAGCAAAGGCGACACGTTTTCCGCACAATATTCATGCGTAAACTCGGTGAACTCCATGTTCTCGGTGAATTCATAAATCCCCAGACGGTCGGCCTGGAACTTTATTCCGATCGCGGCCAAAGACTGGTCCATCAGTTGTGAAAACTGTTCCGAGGGGGCTTCGAGGAATCCTTGAGCCAGGTTGGCCGCCAAGGCCTCGAACTCGAGCCGCTCCTTGAGATTTTGTTCGAGGCGCTTCCGTGCCGTGATGTCTCGACCGACGGACTGCACTTCGACGACGCGGCCGGACTCGTCGAGCACCGGTCGGTTCGTCCATTGCGTCCAGACAGCCTCGCCCTGAGCATCGATCATGCTGGCTTCAGTCACACCCGTCAGTTTGGCGGGATCGAGCGGGGCCTGGTTCACCCACGTCGCCAGATTCGCCTGGTACTCGTCTCCCAGCAGTTCGACGAAGCTGCGCCCGATGGGGTCGCCGAGGCGGCCACCCAGGAAGCGGCGCGCTGTTTCATTCGCGTAGGTCAGCCTCGTGTCGGGAGTCCAGCGCACGACCAACTCCAGTTGATCATCGACCATGTTGCGGTACCGCTGCTCGGCTTCCCGCAGGGCCTGTTCCACTGCTTTCAGTCTCGTGATGTCGATCGAAATGCCCTTGAGGAAGCACAACTCTCCGTGCTCGTCCGGCGCAAGAACAGCCCGCGACAGAATCCAACGATACGATCCATCATGATGTCGCAGCCGATATTCCTGTTCATAGGGCTCATCCGGACGCTCTGTCACGTAACGCAGTGAATACTCTTTGACCCGCGACACGTCTTTGGGATCCAGGCGCCCGACGAACTCCTCAAACGAGTCGGAGACCTCGTCGTCGTTGAAGCCCAGCATCGATTTCCATTCCACCGAAATCGCGACTTCATTCGTGCGGACGTTCCGGCTCCAGGTTCCGGATTTCGTGGTCGTCAACAAATGCCGGCGGGACCAATGAGCTTCCTCGGACATTGATTCCAGATCGTTTCGCTCTTGCCAAGCCGACTTGAGCGGCAACGCCAGTCCGACCACGGCAAACAGCAGCAGTCCCCCTTCCGCGGAAGGCGGCGACACTGTTTGTAGAGTGACCACGAATGATGTCACCCAGATCAGCAGCCCCAGACAAAACACTCGCCCGGGCACACGCCAGATCCCCCACAGCAACAGGGGCAGCGCCAGGAGTTGCAGCGACGAGAACTCTGACGTGAAGCCATGCAGCACGGGGATGCCTGCCAGCAAGATTCCCCACATGAACCAACTGGCAAGGTTCCTTCGCGACAACTCCACCGGTCTTTGACTCGATCCCCATGTGCCGAATGCACCCAGCAGGAGCATGATTCCGACGGCGTCCCCCAGCCAGCAGGCAGACCACTGCGACCAGATGCCAATCGATGTTTCCGTTGCTGGAGCCACAATCAGCAGCGGCGTCGCGACGAGCGCGGTGACGCCCGAGACGACTCCCATCAGCTTGAGCAGCGAGGTCATCCCACGAATGCGAACTCCGCTGCCGCCGAGCCTTCGCAGCAGTCTGGCGATCGTGAGCGCTGCCACGACGCCTATCGCCTGATGAACCGCCAGATTCGGCCAAGCAACGTCTCCAAAGTGCACCGCGACCCAGGGAAGCAGCATCGCAACGGCGATGTGCAGTCCCCATGCACGGGCCGGAGAAAACACAAGGGCGGCGGCGAGCAGCGAGTTGCTGAGCCAGGTCGCGGCGAAGGGGCCGTTCCCAACGAGCCACCCTCCCAGGAGCGTGGCCACGACCTGCGCCGGCAGAAAGGCGGCTGTGCTTGCGATGTGGCTCATGGCCTGGAACGAAATTGCCCTTTTCGCACCTGGCTGGGGAAAAATCAGTCGACATCACTGGCACACATGTGCAGCGACTGATCGGTGAGGGCGAGTGTAATTCCGGAATGTCCCATCGACAATGCTCTCACACGCCGAAAGATGCGCACATGTGTACATATCGTGCGGCACACCGCAACAAATAGCGGAGATCCGGGCAGTGGACTCCTCAAGGATTGATTATGCTGGAGCAGTCTCATCCCCTCTGCGAGCCAAATGTCCGAGCGAGTTCGACTCATAGCGGCAGGTTGTCGTCGCGAGCGGCTGGAGCAACTCAGCGAGATTGCCCGCCAGCTCTCTTGCGATTTGATCATCGCGTCGTCGTTCGAGGATTTGCTCGCGTGCTCGACGGGCAGGGGTTGTATTGTCTCCGAGCTGCTGTTGGGGAATCAAAACCTGTTCCAATCCCTGCCGCAGTTGATCCAGGAGCGCCCCACGTTCAAGGTGATCGTGCTGTCCGACAATGTCGATGTTTCCATTGCCGTGCGGGCGATGAAGGCCGGCGCGTTCAATGTCCTCACTCCCGAGGCCGGCACCTCCACGTTGGTATTGTCGATACATGACGCCCTGCTCGCCGCCACCGAGGCCGCATCGCAGGTTCAACGGGAAGAAGAACTGCTGAAAGTCGTGCGGGGGTTCAATCCGGGCGAGATGGCCGTACTGCGACTGGTTCTGGCGGGGCTGATCAACAAGGAAATCGCCGATAAGCTGCGACTCAGTGGTCGAACCATTGAATTGCGGCGTCAGAAGGTCCTGCAAGCGACCGGCGCGAACAATGCAGTGCGGCTGGCCTATCTCATCTCACAGTTCCCGCGGGTTTGGCAGTTCATCAATGACAGCCAGCCGGATGATCCTTCCGACGCCGACACCGTGCCCGAAATGAACGTGCCCGAGGGCGCGGGTTCCTGATTTTTGGGGACGGACCTGCCTGCCGCGCCCTTCTGGCCGATACGCTTTCTCGCGGCCGTCGATCCCTATACGCTAGCTCTACCGGGCGGGGGCTGCGTTTTAGGCGCGGCATGCCGCCATCCGCATTCGGCAACCTCCAGGACAATCGAAGGTGCAAGGAGCCTGTCATGAAGTTCTCGGCCATACTTGTGTGCTTGTTGTCGGTCGTCCTGCTGGGCTGTCCCGAGGACTCCGACTCGACCTCTGGTGATCTGTCGTCCGGCGGCGAAACGACCGAGTCGACCGCGGAAGTCGAGAATGAACCGGTTCCTCCGGGTCAGACGGAACCGCAGGTTCCAAACGGGGGCGAAGGCGAATCAACTGACGCACCAGATTCAGACGCGGAAGGCGGAAACGGCGCAGCAGACGTTTCCCTCCAGGAACTTGATTGGGATGGCGTACTGGCATTGGTGGCGAATCATCACGGCAAAGTTGTCGTGGTCGATCTCTGGTCGCTGTCGTGCGAGCCTTGCCTCATCGAGTTTCCCAACCTGGTCACCATCTCCCGCGATCACCCCGACGATGTGGCCTGCATCTCCGTGGCGACCGATTACCAGGGCCTGGCCAGCCGGCCGTTGTCGTTCTATCAGCCCAAGGTGTTGGAGTTTCTGGAGGGCCAGGACGCACAGTTCGAGAATGTGCTGTGTACAACGCCGAAGCCCGAGTTTTTTACGGCGCTGATGTTGGGATCCGAGCCAGCGATCTTCGTGTTCAATCAGGCAGGCGAGCAGGCCGCTCTCTTCACCAGTCTGCAGGAGGATGGCACGGAGGTCTCCTACGAGCGACACGTCATTCCATTTGTCGAAAGCCTATTGGCCGGCGGACAGTAATTGTCGGCGTATTGAGGCGTTCAGTTCATCAGTCTTTACGGAACAATTCATGCTCATGAAGTTCTCACGCGCGGCTTCCCTCTTCGCAGCGTTTTGGTCCACGTTGATCACGTTTCCTGCGCTCGGTGCAGATGATGCTCCGGCGACCGGCGCGGCTGAAGTTGATGCGGCCGCTGCCGAAGCCGAGCACTTCGCGAGTCTCCGGCAAGTGACCTTCGGGCTGCCTCGCGCGGGCGAGGGGTACTTTTCACCGGAGGGGGACTACGTCGTCTTTCAGGCGTATCCCATCGGATACCCCTTCTATCAGATCTATGTACAGGCGATCGATGAGCGAGTGCCCCGTCGCATCAGTCCCGGCCGTGGGAGAACGACCTGCGCGTACTTCACTCGCGACAGCGAAGGCATTCTCTTCGCATCAGCCCACACTCACCCGGACATCGAAGCCGAGGAATTGCGCGCCCGGGAATTGGAAGCCGAGGGAGGCCGGCGTCGCTATCAGTGGGACTTCGATCCCTACATGGACATCTACGTCTGCAAGTTTGACGGCACGGGCCTCGCGCAACTCACCGACTCACCCGGTTACGACGCCGAAGGCAGTTACTCGCATGATGGCGGCCAGATCGTCTTCACGTCCGACCGCGACGGTGATCCCGACATTTACGTAATGAATGCTGATGGCAGCGATGTGAGGCAGGTCGTGAATGTCGACGGCTACGACGGCGGTCCCTTCTTCTCGCCAGATGACCGCTGGATCATCTTCCGCAGCGACCGCGAGGAAGAACACATGCTACAGCTCTACGCCGTCGCCGTGGACGGCACTCATGAAGTGCAGCTCACCGACAACTTGAGCCAGGTCAACTGGTGCCCGTACTTCCATCCATCGGGCGATTACATCATCTGGTCGGGGGCCGACTACTCGCAGGGTCCAATGGGAGCGAACTTCGACCTGTATACGATGGAGATCGATTCCAGCGACACCGCATTCACGGGGGGCGATATCACACGCATCACTTTCGATCCGGGAGCTGATGTATTGCCCGTCTTCAGCCCCGACGGCACGAAGCTGATGTGGACGTCGAATCGCGGGGAGGATGCATCGAGCCAACTCTGGATTGCCGACTGGTCACGGGTGACAAGTCCTTGAGCGGCCGGCAGATACGCCTTTCGGCGGGTCATCCCGAAAGCTGACTGACAACCGACAGGCCCCCGGATACGATAGATGTCCCCGCGGCACGCCTTGTGCGGAGACCTTCGTGTCCTGAGTCAATCCTCCTTCGATGTTCCACCACCACTTATCATCGGGCTCACGCCGACGGCGTGTCGTGATGTATCTGTCACGCCAGAACGCCATGCCGATGGTTCCCGCCGTCGACAGCACGGGGCGTCACCATTCTCGACTCGACACGCAGTCATTCGCGACGACGACATCTCCCTCGAATGGTCATGGAGTCGGCAACGTACGCCCGAAGATTCACGCCCGGCTGTCGTGTCATCAGCATCGATTGCGGGTGCGAACCCTGTTGAGTCAAGTCGATCCCGCCAACTGGGTCTTCTGCGGCGACAGCATGTTGTCCATGTCGGATCGCGCGCGCGACTGGCCCAGTTTTGTCGCACACTTTTCCCATTTCGTCCGTTGGCAGATCAGGCGTTTTCCCGATGTCGTGATCGACGCCTGCCTCCCCGAAGATTCGCTCTCGCTGATCAGTTCCCAACTGGAGCAGCGGGTTCTCAGATTTCAGCCCCATGCGGTATTCGTCATGTGCGGCCCGGAAGAGGCCTCGGCCGGCATGCAAGGATTGCAGAAGTTCGAGGACGCCTTGCAATCGATCATCTGGTCGTTGCTCGAGCACGGGATCACGCCGATCGTCCACACTCCGCCGAACACCCTGGATTCTGGAGATGCTCTGTTCGACAGTCTGGTCTATGTCGAGGCCATTCGCGCGATTACGGCCGAGCTGGACGTGCCGCTGGTCGATCATTGGGAATTTTGGGAAACAACCTCGGCCGAGATGGGGTGCATCCGGAAGTGGTACGAACCAGATACATCGCTGCCCGGCAAGCTGGGGCACGAACGAATGGCCGAACTCATGCTGCGGAAGCTGGGTCTGACGGTGAAGAAGTCGGCAGTGGTTAGCACGTAGTCGGCAGGTGAAGAGAGGCGGCCAATTGACAGCAACGCGCATCTGGCTCACGCACAGCTTCCTGCTCATTACCCACTATCAACTACCCACTTCCCGTGTGGTTGACCCTGTGTTTTGCCGGGGTAGAATGGGCAACTTGTTCAGACTGGACGGGTTAGGTTCCCATTGAGGACGGCGCGCATCCAGCGTGATTTTCGGCGTTTAGGTAATCTGCCGATTGTCGCGGGGCCGATATCAAAGGACGGTTCGGATGCACCCATTTCAGGCGCAGTAGCCAAGCGGCCCAAGGCGACGGATTGCAAATCCGTTATCCCCCGGTTCGAATCCGGGCTGCGCCTCTTCACTCTCTTGTCACCACCTCGCGCCTGGTTCGCGCGGCGTCTGCTTTGGTGACCGCTATTGACCCGTTCCGCCGGGTTGGTCTACGTTTCCGCCCCATTTTGGTTGGAATCCATTCATCATTCGGGGGCGTCGGGGGTTAACGCGGTCTGCCGGGCTTCATCCGCACTCAGCAGGATGAGGATCGTCAGGTCAAGCTGCTTCCATCGCTTTCGGATGTCCTTGTCCTTTCCTTGGAAGAACGCCTGCATTCTCAACGGGTGCTACTTCAACTTCACAGGCACATGCCAGGCAACTTCGGCCATATCGCCGAGCGACTCTCGACGCGCTGTCGAGTGCAGTGGGCGATGTTCGCCTGCTTGCTCTTGACGGGTTGTCAACCGATGCGGTTCACGCCGCATGAGTTGCCCCAGGCCTGGCAGGTCGAGCCTGTCGCCAATGCACAAACAGTGGACCTCACGCGATTGACCGGCTCGGTGGCGCGAAGCGATGTGATCGGCCTGGGGGACGTGCTCGAGGTTACGATCTCCGCGGGACTCTCCGAGGAGGATACCCTCACGTTCCCGGTCAGAGTCAATGAGCAAGGGCAGGCGATCATCACACAGATCGGCCCCGTCACACTCGAGGGACTTGATCTTGAGGAAGCCGAATCCGCGATCGCTGTCGCCTGCGAGAGTGCCGGGTTCTATCTGGCACCGCATGTCACCGTCACGACCAAGCGCCGCAATATGTATCAAATCACCGTGATCGGCGCGGTGGAAGTACAAGGAACCCACGAGATCCCCGCGGGATCGTCCGATCTGCTGCATGCGCTCGTGGCCGCCGGCGGACTTGCCGAGAACGCCGGCACGAACGTCGAGATCCGGCAGGCAGCCCGTCCCGACCGAAGTTCCGAACCAGCCGTTGCCGGTCTCGACGCCACCGGCGACTACGCGCTGGCCGGGCACACCGTCGCCACAGGACAAGCTGCTCCACAAGTCGTGACCGTCAATTTGGCGACGGTCTCCGAAACGGGATCGACCGGCTACAGGTTGGATGACGGTGCGGTGGTGATGGTCGAGACCCGCGACCCGGCTGCTCTGCAGGTGCTGGGACTGGTGACGAAGCCCGACGTATATGATTACCCCATCGGAGATAATTTGCGTGTGATGGGCGCGCTGGCATTGGCCGGAGGCCGCAGCAACCCCCTGGCCAACCGTATTCTCGTGGTTCGACTGGATCCGCAGACCGGCGAGCAGGCCGTGATTCAGGTGAACTACAACCGCGCCAAGGACGACCTCACCGAAAACATGTTGCTGCAGCCGGGAGACATGGTAATCGTCGACCAGACGGCGGCCACGATCTTCCTGGATACGATTCGCACCGTCGGATTCACCATTGGAGGATCGGTGTTTTGATGTAGGTTGATGCGCAGACTCACAACGGAAGGCAGCGGCAGGATGCCGCTTCGATGTCGCAAGAATTGGTCAAATACGACTTGCAGCCCCAGGGATCGGAGCTGAGCGATCTGCTGGCCGGCTTTCTGCGCCTGGCCCGCTCGGTCCAGCGCCGCAAGCACGTCGTGGTGCTGTCGGTCCTGGCCTGCATGGGGCTGGGCGTCGCCTACTTCCTGATGGCCAACCGCATTTACGCATCCAAGGCCGAATTGTTCGTACTGCAGACGGGAGCGCCCGTCTCGCAAAACGAGAATGGTGCCACCCAGGACGTCGATGACGAGATGCCGAACTTCGAACGCATCCTGCTCAGCGACCGAGTCATCAAGCAGACTCTGCGGAACCTGCCCGCCGATCAGCGCGGCGACTTTGTCGGCGTCCCTCCCAACGAGTGGGTCGATTCGTTTCGGGATCGGCTGAGTGTCTCGACCGCGCGGCTGACGAATGTGATGACGGTCAGCTACCTCTCTTCGGATCCCGAGATCGCATACCACTCCGTCTCCGCGCACCTCGCGGCCTATCGCGAGTTCATGGATCTCATGCATCAGGACACGTCCCGGGTTCTGCTGGGAATCCTGACCACGGAGAAAACGACACTGGAGACTGAGTTGCGCGCCCGACAGCGCGAATTCATCGACCTCCGCGGCCAATCGCAGGTGCTGTTCGGCACACAGGATCAGGAAGTCAATGTTCTCAACGACCAGGTTGTGGCTCTCAACTTGCTGCTCATCGAGGCGCAGAGGACGACCATCGACGCCCGCACGTTCTATCTGACGCTGGATCAGGCCCAGGCGAGCGGACAGGACATTCAGCAGTTTGCGTTTCAGATCAATCCCGAACTCGCCACCGAACTGCTCAAGAAGCAGGCGGGGGTCGGGCCGCAAGACGGCTATGCCCTGGGCCGCATGCAACAGGATCTGCTGGAATACCAGTCGGAGCTGAACAGTCTGCAGGGGCAAGGCTATGGGCCGAATCATCCCCGTATCCGTGAAGTGCACAATTCGATTCTCGTCCTGCAGGATTGGCTGAGCAACATGCCGCAGGAAATGAGCGCAAGCGTCGATGCCATGAACCGCACGGCGCTTGGCCCGCGCCTGATGGAAATGGCCCGGCAGCAGTACGAACTCGCGTGGCAGCACGAGAACGAAATTAAGCTGCAATACGAACAGATTCGCGACGAAGCCATCGGCATGAATTCCGAGATCACTCAGATTCACATGGCCGAGGCCGACATCCTGCGGTTGCAAGACAACTACAATCGCATGATGGATACGATCGCGCAGGTGAGCCTCGGCGAACAGCGCGGACTGCAGGCGGAAATCATCACCGACCCGACGATCAACCGCATTCCCGTGTCGCCCCGACTGGGATCGACGTTCATCCTCTGCCTGATCGCGGGGTTTACGCTCGGCTGCTGCCTGGTCTACGTGCTGGATCTCATCGACGACCGCTTCCGCTCACCCGATGACCTCCGCAATCAATTGGGCGCGCCGATTCTGACGATGGTCCGCAGGCTCAATCCTCTCGCGCCGCATGGACTGGAATCACTCTACCCGTTTGCGAAACCAAATTCGGTGGAGTCCGAGGCCTTCCGCTCACTGCGAACGACGCTCGACTTCTCGGGTCAGGACTCCCGCAAGCTCACGATCTCCAGCACAGAACCGGGAGACGGCAAAACCACGGTCTTCGCATCGCTGGCGGTCACGTTCGCTCAGGCCGGCAAACGGACCCTCGCCATCGACGGCGACATGCGCCGCCCCGGCCTCTCGAAGCTGTTCGAGTTGCAGGGACGCCACGGACTGTCGAGCGTCCTCAAGGAGGATCGGCCCGTCGGCGAGGCGATGCAGGCCTACCTGCACAAGACCAGCCTGAACAACCTGTTCATCCTGCCGGCTGGTCCCAGGCCGCACAATCCCGTCGAACTGCTGTCCGGCGATCGGCTTGCGGAGGTGGTTGCCTGGGCCGAGACCGAGTTCGATCAAATCCTGATTGATGCACCTCCCAGTCTGGCCGTGGCCGACACGCAGGTCATCGGGCGCCTCGTCGACGGAGCGATCATGATCGTGCGTCCCGACAAGAACCGCCGCAAGATGGTGCTCAGGGCGGCTGAATCGCTCACGCAACTGGGCTGCCGACTGTTGGGCATCGTCATCAATCAGGTGGCCAAGGACAGCGGCGACGACTACTCCTACGGATACGGGTACGGGTACGGGGCAGGTTATGGAAACAGCGCGGATGATCATCAGGGAGACGGAGAGGCAGCGACGACTCAACGCTCGGCCGCCTGATACGCGACCACCGCTGAGAACGTCGATGATCGCGATGGCATTGTCCGCAACGACAGGATGTCGACATGAAATGGCACTTTGAACAACAACCCGGGCCGCGGGACGATGCACCCCAGGCGCCGGCCACTGAACGACAGTCGGTACGCGAGTCTGCATCTCACCCTGCCGCGAAACCTGCGACAATGCCTGCTGTCGCAGCGAAGAAGCCTGCGGTCACCGCCGCCGTGACACATCGTCGGCAAGTAAACGATGGGCACGCGGATCGCGCGGAATCCAACATCCAGAGTCTGCTGCTGCAGTTGACCGACTGGGGTCTCGCGGGCGTTGTGCTGGTGCTCCCGTTCGTCATGGGAGGCCGGCTCGCTGTCGGACACATCATTCTGTGCGGACTGGCGTGCATCATCGCGATTGCGTGGTCGCTGCATCAGTTCCTCGATCGCGCGCCGAGATACCGCTGGAGCGGAGCCGAGCCGATTCTGCTGGCCGGCGTGGGCCTCGTCGCATTGCAGATCGTGTCCCTGCCTGCCGAATGGCTGGAACGGCTTTCCCCGAAGATTAAGGAACTCATTCCGCTGTGGTATTCGCCCGAACACGAAGCGTTGGGGCTGCCTCGATGGACGACCCTCAGCCTGGTCCCCAACGAAACTCAAGGCAGCCTGATCGTCTTGCTGGCCGGAGTGCTCGTGCTGTTCGTCTGCCTGCAGCGTCTTCGCACACTTGAAGATTTGCGCCGAGTGCTGACCTGGTGCGCCTGGTCGACACTGCTGATGGCGGCCTTCGGCATCGTGCAGCTCATCCTGGCCAATGGGAAGTTCTACTGGTTCTAC
>JANNSB010000054.1:0-6482 GCA_031402175.1 Planctomycetaceae bacterium | reverse complement strand
TGGAGATAGTCGCCTGCTGTAGCCGCGTCTGTCCCCAGACGCGGCGGCTACGCGAGTGGACGTTGTTTGGGCATAGCGCCGCATCAGAGGGTGCATCGTTCGCTTTGTTCCCGGCGGCTGGGGACAGCCGCCGCTACGACTCTTTCGCGGAGCGAAAGGCGACTATTCCGCGCTGCCGAGCCGATAGAGCTTCGAACCCGCGCGAACGAGAATTGCGTCATCCACGGCGACGGCGGCATAAAGCGTGGAAGCCGCTGCCGCGGGATCAGTCGAGGAGCCATCCTCTTCGGAGAAGAGGTTGAATTCGTCATCTCCATCATATGTCGAGCCGGCAATGAATGTGCGAATGACCCCATCGCTGCCGAAGAGCAAGAGCCTGCCACCTGAACCGATCGGCGTAGCCCAGATGCTGTTGCCCACGCGCTCGGTGAACACTTCGGCCCCGGTGCCGGCATCGAGACAGAACAAGACGCCGGTGCGGTTAACGAAGTAGGCATGTCCGCCGTATTGAACCGGCGAGCCGAACGAACTGGTCGCGTTCTCGGCCCGCCAGACGTAGTCGGCTGCCCAGGCTCCATCGGCGTTCTTGCTGACGGCAATCAGGCCGTTTGATTCCGCGGCATTGCCCCCTTCTGATTCGCCGCGCCCGACGGTAGCTCCAATGAGGAACCGCCCGGTCTCCTGCGGCATCGGCGTGGGCGTGGAGTTGCCCGTGATGCCCGTCATTTCCCAGAGCTGTTCGCCGGTGGCCGGGTCGAGGCCGACGATCGTGCCGACGCCGCTGAGCAGGAGATGCTGTCCGCCATCGACGGCCAACATTCGTGGACTGGCCCAACTGGTGCTGCCGAGACCGGGAATCTTCCACAGCGGTTCACCGGTGGCCTTGTCGAGGGCGAGCACATAGGGATCGGTCGTGCGTTCGACCCAGATGAAGGCTGCGGTCGCTGACTGCTCGACCGAAGCCGCGAGGCCGTGCCTTGAGTCGATGGCACCGTATTCTTCCACGAGGTTTCGCTGCCAGCGCACATCACCCGTGTGGGTGAAGGCGATGACATTGCCACCTTCGAAAAAGCAGATGATCCCCTGCTCATCAGCCGCCGGCGTGGGGGCCGCCTTGCTGACGTAGTAGTTGTTCTCCATCGGAGAGGCGTTCGGAAGTTCGTGATGCCAGAGCAGCGCTCCATCCGACAACTGGTAAGCCGTCACATGGTACGACTCCTTGTTCGCGCCGATCACCGACGTGATGTAGATGTGATCGCCCCAGACAATGGGACTCGACTGGCCATCGCCCCCCAAGTCGATCGACCACTGCACCGCCAAGTTGCTGAACTCCGGCCCATCGGCAGAAGAAACCGCTCCGCCGTTCTGAAACGACGGCCAGTTCTCGCCGGCGTACAGGTTGGACGCCGCAACAACACACACAACGGCGGTCCACCCGCATCGGAATGAAACAAACATCGCGTCGATCCTATTGTTCGGATTGAACATTCAGCACTTCGACTTCCGCAAACTTCCCCTGCCCCATGTTTGCGCCGCCGACCACGAACAGACGCCCGTCGTCGATGGGGAGCATGCGATGGAAGAAGCGTGCGGTGGGAGTCTGGGCGATCACTTCCCAGGCGGAACCGTCTTCGGTCAATCGTTGCAGGGTGCCATCATGCGTGCTGACGTACAATCGGCCTCCCGTGGCAAACGCCGATGCGCCGAAGCCGGTCATGCCTTCCTCGCCAATCAATTCGGGGCCGAGGGTCCACTCGCCGCTGGCCGTATCGAGCACGTCCACGCGTCGCGTCGGGCCGCCCTCTGACTGCATGCCGCCGATGGCATAAATTTTGCCTTCGTGAGCCGCAACCGCGAGAGCCCTGCGTTGGAACGGCGGGGCCGGGACCGATTCCCACGCGGGCGTATCGGCCGACAAGTCCATCGCCCATGCCGTCGTGTGCCACGTGTTCTCTTCACTTCCCGCCATCGACCAGCCGCCAATGACGTATACGACATCGCCCAGTACGGCAGCGTCGAATGAGGAACGCGATTCCGGCAGCGGCGGCAAATCGCTCCATTCGTTGGTATTTAGATCGAAAGCCGCGACGCTGTCTTGTGACCAGAGATCGTTTTCCTCACCCGCGGCGTTCTGCGCCGTGAAACCGCCGATGCGAACGAGTCGATCGCCATGTGCGACGAGGGCCAGACCTTGCAACGGCGGGCCTTCGGCCAACGCTTCCCAGCCCCCCTCTTCGAGGTTGAGCCGCAGCACTTGATGGCCCTGCTCTTCCATCGAGTACGAATGCGCTCCGCCGGTGTGGCCGCCATAGATGTAGACGTTGCCGTCGACGATCGCGCCGCCGAAGCTGGTCACCGGTTGCTCGAGAGCCGGGAGAGGCCTCTCGGCCACCGGTGAACCTGCTTCTGTTGTGAGGAGAGTCGCGGTGCAGTAATGACGCACCTCGTTGTAGGTCTGGCCGTCGAGTTCGCCGGCCTGCTGTTCGACGTGACGGGCGCGGATCGAATACGTTCCGGCGGCGGCCGGTGTGAACTCAACGAGTCCCTCGGCATTCGTGGCGCCTTCGAAGTCGTCCATGCCGGGGCCGCTGGCGACGATTTGCGCGCCATCCGCCGGTTGACCGTCGAATCGCACCTGGACCTGCACCTGGCCGTCCACCACGACGGGGACGATATCCAGCCGCAGGTGATCGCTGCAATCGACATTCGTCCAGAGCGATGCATCGCCGGGAGCGGCGGTTTTGGCATAGTACGCCAGTCGAAACACGGCGTCGCCGCGAGTGATGACCCCCAGGTCATGGGTGGCAATGAACAGGCAGTCCGTGCCCTCGCCTTCGGATACCACGGCGAACAATGAATCGTCCGTCCGCTGCACAGCGAGCGAGACCAGATCGGCGCCGGATCGGACGCAGAAGACATCGATCGCTTCGATGCGGCTCAAGAGAGCGGGATCATCGGGATTGGCGTCCTCGGCGAAGTAAATCTGTATTGTCGTGCCGGCGTCGCTCGTTTCAGGGAGCAGCCAGATGAAATGTGCCTGTGCGGGCTGCGCTGCCATCAGAGCCAGAAACCCGACTGCCGCAGTCAGAAGTAAACGTCGTTGTAGCATGAGGCTTCCTTAGTTGGGCGAACTACTGTTCGCCGGTGGGGTGGTAGAGAGTGCGAATTCGAAACTGTTGGGACCGTCGGCTGAGACGGTTTCGGTCATTGTGGAATTGCGATTGTAGACGACAGGAATCTCGACCACCTCAATATGCTCGGTTCCCGACGCCTGCAGCCTTTGCAGAGCCTCTTCATCATCCATGGCGAGGCCCGCGGTGTCGGTGGATTCGATCTCGATGCGGTGCGTGCCGACCACGGGTCCATGCTCTGCATCGGCCGAGAACTTACCCTGCGTGATGAGCACCGAAGTCTTCGGACCTTCGGAGCCGTTTGTGGGGACAAACCGGATGACACCTTGGCGTAAAGGCTGATTATCGAGCGAGACGCTCCCCTCGACCGCGGCCCGTTGCGGAGCGTCTTCATCGCCGCTTCCGCAACCGGGAAGCGAAGCCAGCAGCATCAGGACGACACCGGCGCCGAATTGTCGCGACTTAGAATGCACCAACAATCTCCTTGCCATAACGAGTAGCGAGAGCATCGAGCATATAAGCATCGATGTTTTCCGAAATGAAGGTCACATGCCCATCACCCAGCAGGAAGAAGACGCCCCCTTCATGGTCGCTGCGAAACGAGCGCGTCCAGTTGGGATCGAAAATGCCATCACCTTGAATGTCGACCGGATTGAACACGTACTGCGTGGTGCAGGCGGTCGAGCCGGGAAATGGATTGGCCCAGTATGTGAATGAATGGCGGGACTGGCCGACACATGTGCCTCCACTGTGGAGATAGTCAGGCAGATTGTATGCGGTTTCGCCGACCATCAGCGTGCTACTGGAGCCGTCAAGCAAGTCGCGGAAGCCCGTACGGCCCGGCTGGCAATCGGTGTAGACGATCGCTCCGTTCAAAATGGGCATCGGTTGCCCGAAGATGGACCAATACTGATTGAAATCGACTGAGCCGATGCAGACGGCGTAGGTTCCCGGAGCACGTCCGCTGTCCGACGAACAACTCGGGACGGGCCGGGGTATGGAAGCCGTCGGGCACATGTAGAACGGCAACTGCTGGCCCGTGACCTTGATGTTGAAAGCAGAAGTGCTGGTCTGATTGAAGTCGTACAGGTTGTAGGAGTTCGCCTGATCGATCATCGGAAGGATGGAAACGAACAGGCTGCAGCCGCTGAGCGAGGAAGAGGCCACTCCTCCAGCATTCGCATTTGGGAACTGGTTGTAGACATCGTGATAGTTGTGGATCGCCAGGCCGATCTGATGGAGATGATTGCGGCATTGAGTACGGCGGGCGGCCTCGCGGGCCTGTTGGACGGCGGGAAGCAGCAGGGCCATCAGGATCGCGCTGATGGCAATCACGACGAGCAGCTCATTGCAACTGAGATTCAATCTCAGTATGCTATGGCCTGATGTCGTCCGTGCAAGACTCTCGATCCCAATTTTCGACAGATTCGTCACTTCGGCGCAAACGACTCAAAGGACTGAGTTTCAGCCATCAAGAAGTTTCACAGGCTCGGAAATGACCCAACCAGAGTCGTCGGCTAAACCGGATGCGGAGCGATCGAATGTCAGGAAGGCTGCCTCCCCAGAGCCGTCGCCAGCTCTCTCGTTCGACGTGCTGGCGCAGGGCAGCAAGGAAGTGCTCATCGAGCACTTTGGACAAATCTATCGCCTCCGCGCCACACGCAATGGCGGGCTGATTCTGAACAAGTAGCCCTGCCCCGCCGCGCGGTAAGCGCGCGATGAGTGGAGTCCAGGCTTTAGCCTGTCCGGCAGCCTAAAGGCTGGACTCCGTCGCTGAAGCTACTGCTTCATCGCGTCCGCCAGAATGCGGCTGGTGCTGGGACGCATGATGCGGGGGTCGACCATGTCCCCCTTGAGCAACGTGTTCCGCACGTCCTTGCCAGAGATAAAGACCGGCTTCTCGTCGGCATGCCGCTCCATCAGGTCGACGCGGCCCATCGAGTCGTAGTACGCCGCGAAACCAACCTTGATCGGCTTGATCAGCAGATCTCCGTTCAACTTTCCGAAGATCTCCTGCGCGTCGAAATCGCCCCAGATGGCTGACCCATCGGCAAAAGGCGCATCGGCATGCTTCCGGCCAATGACGATGTGCGTATAGCCCATGTTCTGGCGATAGATGCCGTGCATGATCGCTTCGCTGGGGCCGCCGTAAAACATCTTGATGTCGAGGCCGAGCAGCTTGACACGATCCGGCACAGTCTGCCCCAGCTTCTTCCACAAGTCGGCGTCGCTGTCACCGTCGCCCATCTGGCGTTCGGTGATCAGCTTCTCGTACGTCTGCATGCGGATCGCGGCATTGACATCATCCCCCTTCGTTTCGCCGATGAGGGGATTCAGCACGGCTCCAGCGTTCTTCCCGGCCTTGAGCAGCGTTTCCAGTCCGTACACCAGAGCGTATTCGTGCGCCCGATGCAGCGGGTTGCGGGTCTGGAACGCGACCACCGCTTCCCAGCCGGTTTCTCCAATGAGTTTGCGAACCTCGCGCGGCGTCAGCACATACTTGCCGAACTGCGGATTCTTAGGTTGCGGCAGCGCGCGAATCGTGCCGCCGATGAGGTGGGTCTTGCCTTCATCTCCCTTGAGGACCATGTCGGCTCCCGGATGGTCGACGCGGCCTGTACCATACACAGCCTTCAGGTAGCCGCACTTATCCCACGCAAAGACATCGCTGATCTCCAGTGTCGCGACGACTTCCTCGGCGGGATTGGTGAGGGCGACCTTCTGCCCGGCAGCCAGAGTCTTCGCGACGGCCGCCGTTACCGGGAACGAGATCGGAATGGTCCACGCGTACTTCTTGCCATTGTGAGTGATGGTCTGTTCGCCGAGCACTTGGTCGAACGCGGCCTTCCCCATCGGGCCGGTGAGCGGGCTGAGGGTGCCATCGGCAAAACGGTAGACGCTCGACAGGTCGGCCGCCGAGACCGGAACCTTCGGCAAGTTCGCCGCCGCCGCTGTAAATGCAGGGATTTCGTCCTTGGAAACGGTGCAGCAGACAGGTTCCGACAAACCTCCATGAGGGGCGATCAGCGCAGACATAGACTCACTCAATTTTCAGGTGAAAACGAACAGAAACTCCACGAGGACGGGAGGGTAGGGCAAGGGGGAAGAGTGGTCAAGGCGGGGCTGCGGCGGCGCGATGGACATTGAGCCGCGCACGTAGTAAACGGTTGGTTCCGCTTACGATGTGCGCGGCTCTTGTCTCGGGTTCCTTACTCCCGCGGCGTGCTGACGCCGCGGTTGACAATAGTTTCGACGCCGTCGGCATTCACCGAAGTGATGCTCCATGCCACTTCCTCAGGATTCGAGAAGTCGGAAACCTGCCGCGACTCGACGCCGTTGGCGGTGCCGGTG
>JANNSB010000053.1:0-38591 GCA_031402175.1 Planctomycetaceae bacterium | reverse complement strand
AAGGAGACAAGGAGACAAGGCGACAGGGGGACAAGGGGCATTGCTGACTTCATCCCCTTATCCCCTTGTCCCCTGGTCACTGTGTCCCCTTGTCATCTTCCGTCAATTGAATGTGCCGATCACGATTTGCTCCCTAATGGCACCCCATCTGCTCTCTTCGCAAATTGCAATTGTGTCCATCGGCGGAGTTGTCGTATAACCCCCTCCCCCATGAAGGGGAATGGCGTCGCGAAAGCCCATTTCGCGGCCGAATCAGGCGAAGGAGTCCGCCCATGAGTGGTCAAACCGGTCAGTCGCTGGCGACGTTCTTGCTCTCTGTTCCCGTGGCGGCCATCGGATTGATGGCGGTCTTCGGTATCCCGCAGTTCGCGGCCGTCATCGCGGCTCAACGGGGTGACGACGAGTCTGGCGCCGACCCGCTGGATGACGCACTGAATGAAATACGTGACGAATCCTCCGACCGGCTGGGGGGATACGACCCGACGTTTCCGCAGGCCGATACCGGGGATCAAGGTGACGGTGCGCCGCGCTGGGATGCGCCGCGACAGGGTTTTGCCGAATTATCGATGTCGGAGACCCGTTCACCGCGTCCGACCGAACTCCGGGGGGATCGAAACAGTCAATTCGACACGAACGATGGGACGCAACAGGATCGCAATTTGCAGGCTCCCGATCCGTGGGGACATCCAACAGCGATGACAACCCCAAGCCTGACCTGGTCCGAGGCCCGCCTGCAACTGGGCGAACTGGGTGTGGATGATTTCCATCTCGAAGCCGGCTCGGTTCCCGACACGTTCACGTTTATTGCGGTCTTTACACCGGGCGATCAACCCGATGTCACTTATCGCTTCGAAGCCGAGGCGTCTGATCCATTGCTAGCGGTCGAAGATGTGGTGGCTCAAATCGAAGACTGGCTGGCGGATCGTTTCGCATCGTCGGGACAGTACCGGGCCGCGAACTTCCCGTCGCAGCCCGAACGCCGCTGGTAGTCGCCGGGGCGGAAACTCATGATGTTGCATTCCAGCCATTCCCTCCCGCAGCACCACCTGCGCGGGGATCTCGCTCGGACAACAGGCACCATCGGGTCGTCGACCGCTTCTCCCTCACGATCGTGGTGGATGCTGACGCGGAAACGGCCGTCGGAAACGGACGTTCGCGGCTCCTCGGAGATCTCCCAGTTCACCCGATCGCCGAAGCATGCGCGTCTCGAAGCCGCTCTCTTCGTTGCCGCGGTTCCGTTGACGCTGCGTCGGCTGATGCAGTTCGCATCACTGGCCAGCATCCCAGAAGTCAGGCAACTGCTGCGTGAGATCGATGACATGTACAAACAGTCGGGATCGGCCTTTCAGATTGAAAAACTTGCCACCGGATATCGGCTCTATACGCGGCCGCAGTTCGCCTCGTGGCTCGATCGCATCCATCATCGTCAGTCGCGGCTCAAGCTCTCGCCGCCGATGATGGAAACGCTCACGATCATCGCGTATCGGCAACCCATCACGCGGGCCGACGTCGAAGCCGTGCGCGGCGTGCAGTCGGCCGAGATCATCAAGCACCTCATGGAGCGCGGGCTGGTGAAGATCAACGGCGAGGACGACTCGCTCGGCCGCCCCTACCTCTATGGCACGACGCGACAGTTCCTCGAACAATTCGGCATCGCGGGCCTCGAAGACCTGCCGAACGCCGAACAGTTGCGTCCTTCGTCCGCCGACATTGAGGCCGCGTCATCGACTGACGAACCAACAGAGGTCGCCGACGACGATGTCGAACTGGTCGACTTCGACGATGACTGGGATGAGGATGATGACTCGGAGGACGACTGGGACGATGAGGATTCGGACGATGAGGACGATTGAATTTGCTTCCCCCCGTCCACGGGGGGATCGAGGGGGGGCGACGTAAATGCGAGTCAATCCAGAATCCTCCCCCTCCCCTGTCCTCCCCGTGGACGGGGAGGGAGTAACATCCGCTTCATGTGATGTCGAGTTCTTGAGGCTCATCGAGCGCCGCAGTCAGCACGAAGCTCGCCGTCTCCACGATCGATCGACCTAAGTCTGTCGCCAGTCGAGTGAGGTTGATGCTCCATCTATCCTCCGAATCGTTGCGGGCGGCATTCGGCAGATAGCCCAGCGAGATGCGAATCGGATCAGTGTCCGACGACTGTTCATCCATCACGCTCGTGACAGTCACCAGCCCGCCAAACTCGTCTGTGATGCCGTCGGCAATCTCTTGCCGTCCTTCCCCGTTGCCCCCGGCAAGCCGCACCGGCAGCGCGCGTTGCAACAGCCTCTGCCGCAGATCGGCCACGCTCATCTCCCAGCGAGGAACGATCCAGTCGCCGGCAATTTGCTCCCATGGATCGAGCACGAATCGCCGATACCAGAGCGCGGGATGTGGCAGCGTCAATCGCCCATCGCAATGCTCTGACTCGCCGTATGTCAGCACGTCGAGATCGATCGTTCGCGATCCCCAGCGATCTCCCGGCACGCGCCCCAGATCTCGCTCCATTTGCTGCACAACATCGAGCAGTTCGAGCGGCGGAATCGTCGTGATGATCTCGACGACGCCGTTGATGAAGCGCGAGTCGACTTGCCCCACGGGAGCCGTCTCGAACCACGGACTGACGGCCACGACGTCGATCTGCCCGTGCTGCCTCAAGCGATCAACCGCGCGGTCCACTTGCTCGTGCCCGTCGAGCGCGCTCGTTCCGACAGCGATGAAGGTGCGTGGGCTCATTGGTTGGTAGTCTGCGTCCTACTGGCGAGATTCGTATTCATCGAGATCGCTCAGTTATGGCAATGAACTGTCTGATCCAAACTCCATCAAGTTTACTTTTTGTGAAAGTCGCGTCCGCAGGTCCGCGTTATCAATCGAACCCGCTACATGAACGTGCTGCAGACTTGGAATGCGCAGCATCGATTCGACAGACGCCGCCGTGACGAGACGAACGGAGATGCACAGCAGCTGCAGATGTTTCATCGATTCGAGATGTGCAATGCCCGTATCCGTCACTTCGGGACACTCCCAGAGCAACAGACTCTGCAGTTCGGGCAATCGCGAGATGCACTCCATTCCGCGATCAGTCAGGTGAGGAGCTGTGAGGTGGAGTGATTGCAGGTGGCTCGAACTTGATAGCCATTCTGCGGAATGATCACCCAGCAATGGACCGTTGAGCGTTAGCTCCTGCAGACCGAAATATGCATCGAGTGTTTCGAAGTCCTCATCGGTCAACGTTTCACTAAAGAGATCAAGCCTCGCCAACGAAGGAATCTGCGAGAGCTCGTGTAGTGCATTAGCATCTGCACCGGTGCGATTTACCTCCACCGACCTGAGTGGCGGTCGTGCCGAGAACCAGTCCGCCAGCAGATCATCGGAGAAACCAGGCCCAACAATGTACAAATCCTGCAAGTGAGACAAGCTCTTTAGAGCGCTGATCCCCTCTTGTGTCACTGTTACCGGAGCATCAACCACGTTTCCACGGAGGTCCGTCACTTCGTTCAGCATCGCGATATTGGTCAGCGATTCATCAGAGAGTTCTCTGAAGATCACCCTCTCGACTCGCCCAAAGGCAACTGCAGGGCCGCTTAGCCAGTCATCTTCGTCTCGCAGGGAATAGACGGCGTCATGTTCTCCCAAGGCTTGCAAAGCGCGAAGTCGTCGATAGCACGGAATGCTGATCGCAATGAACAGCAACAGCAAACCGAGGATTAGTGAGGGGAGCAGCACCTTCCATGAATGGACGCGGCTCCATCGATTCGGGGATCCGGATCGCGGAAGTTTCTCGCTTTGATTCGCATCGACTGATTCACCCTGTCCCGCCATTTGCGACTCACCTTGTGACTTGGGTTCACTCCCCGCCGATGTCGTCTTCGTGCAGTTTCATGTCATCCTCGGCCTGGACGACGTGTTCGGACGAGGGGCGAAGCAGACGGTCCATTTCGATCATCGAACTACCGATTATGCTGCCGCTCGATTGACCTGGCTGCCCTCGACCTTGCTGCAAGCCGCCACACATCACGCGCACGATCGCAATCGGAATGGCGACCATGAACGCGACAGCCACGATGATGGAAATCCACTCGGCCATTGGTCAGGAGTCGGGAGTCGGAATGAACAACGGAGTTAGTCGAAGAGATCGCACGTTTCGAACGGTTTGCCTTGAGTGTCTTTCGGAGAGAGGGTGGGAGCACCGGAGAGCGGCCAATTGATGCCAACACGCGGGTCGTTCCAGATCAACGTCCGTTCGTGCTGCGGGGCGTAGAGGCTCGTGCACTTATAGAGTACGTCGGCAGATACAGACTTCACAAAGAATCCGTGAGCGCAACCGACAGGGACATAAACAGACCGACCCGAATCGCCATCGAGATCGAAGCCCACCCACTGACCGAAAGTCGGAGACGACCGCCGCAGATCGACCGCCACGTCGAACACTTCTCCCTGCAGCACCCGCACCAGCTTCCCTTGTGGCTGCACGACCTGATAGTGCAGCCCGCGCAAAACGCCTTGAGCAGACCGCGACAGGTTGTCCTGCACGAACGTCTCATGGAACCCGACGGCAGCCAGCTTGCCCTGATGGTGCAACTCGTTGAAGAACCCCCGATCGTCCCGAAAGACGGGAGACGTGATGAGCAACACTCCGGGAATCTGGGTCGTTTCGATGTTCATGGGAGGATTGTAACTGTCTCCGCGATCCCCGCGCCTCTGCGTGATTTTTCCGCTGTCAGAGAACTCACGCAGAGGCGTTGAGGCCGCGGAGGAGATCGCGAAACTCACGGGGATGATTGTCGTCGAAATGCCTGTTATAACAGATGTCGGCAGGTTCACGGGTACTACGCCGCAGTCCTGCCGTCCTTCACGATTAGCTCGCATGTCTCGCTATTCCATCTGGTTGAGCATCGCAGCCGTCGCGATTCTTGTCGCGGCGGTGCCGTTGACGGCGTGGCTGCTCCCTTCGCGCCCATCGCCGCCCGAGGGAATGGTTTGGGTTCCCGGCGGCGAGTTCCTGATGGGGAACACCGTACGGCCCGACTCCAAGAATGCCGATCGCGTCAAGCAGGATGAGTTTCCCGCGCACAAGATCATCCTCGACAGCTTCTGGATGGACGCGCGTGAAGTCACCAATCGCGAGTTTCTCGAATTCGTCGAGATGACCGGCTACGTCACTTTCGCTGAGAAGAACCCCACTGCCGAAGAACTCACGCGAGCCGGAGGGCAACCGGAACTCATCCCCGAGGACATGCTCGTCCCCGGGTCGATCATGTTCGACTGCGAATTCAATCGGGGCACATTGGCGACAGGCTACGATCTCTGGGAATACCAGGTCTGGAAGTTCGTCGCGGGGGCGAACTGGCGGCATCCGCAGGGAGCCGGGAGTTCGATCGAAGACATCATGGATCACCCCGTGGTGCATGTGAACTGGGAAGACGCCGTTGCCTATTGCGAATGGGCCGGCAAGCGATTGCCGACGGAAGCCGAGTTCGAATTCGCGTGCTCGTGCGGTGACGGACGCAAGTATCCCTGGGGTGAATCGTGGGATCCCGATGGTCAGTACATGTGCAACTACTGGCAAGGGGTGTTTCCGACCGAGCGGCTCAACCTCGACGGTTTCGAGAACACGTCGCCTGTCGGCTCGTTCGCTCCCAATGAACTTGGGCTGTACGACATGTCGGGCAACGTCTGGGAGTGGTGTCACGACCTGTATCACGCGGGCTACTATGCCGAAAGCCCGCGCCGCAACCCGCGCGGCCCCGACCATAGCTCCGATCCCCAGGAGCCGGGCTACATCAAGCGCGTGATGCGCGGCGGCTCGTTCATGTGCAACGACAACAGTTGCACCGGCTATCGCTGCCAAGCACGGATGAAGGGGGAATTCACCTCCGGCACCTTCCACACGGGCTTCCGCTGCGTGGTGGATGAATCGATGCTGGAAGACTACGCCGCGGCGCAGCGGAAAATCGCCGAGTGGCGCGCCTCGCGGTGAGCATGTAAGTCGGTGCCACTGGCCGGCTTGTCCGCCAGTGCGAGCGCGGAAGACGGTCGCAACGACAAGTCACGTGTCAGCCGTATCTCTGGCTGCCATGGTTCGGCTTGTCCGCCCATGCGAGCGGTGGTAAGACTCGTCTATGCCAGCTCATCGCAAACAGGTCAAACATTACCACGAGCCGGGAGACTGTCACGAGTTGACATTCTCTTGCTATCGTCGAGAGCAGTTGCTCGTTGATGACGACTGGCGACGCAAGCTCTGCGAGAGCATTGACCGGGCGATGACGGGTAACAACTGCCGACTCGTCGCTTTGGTGCTGATGCCCGAACATGTCCATTTGCTCGTCTATCCCACAGACCCGGAGCCGGACCTCGACGGACTTTTGTTCGCGATCAAGCGTCCGTATTCGTTTCGGATCAAGCAACTGCTGATCGAGCTGAACGACCCGCTCCTGGAGCACCTGACAATCCGCGAACGCCCGGACAAGATGACGTTTCGTTACTGGCAGGAAGGCCCCGGCTACGACCGCAATCTGCGGACCGAAGCCGCCGTGCTGGCGGCGATCGATTACATCCACCTGAATCCCGTCCGACGTGGACTCGTGTATCGGGCCTCGGACTGGAAATGGTCGAGCGCGCGCTGGTATGAATCAGAGGGCAAGCTGATCGATCCCGACCTGCCGACGATTCATGGTCTGCCGTGGTCGATCTTCACCGACACAAGGAGCAGGTAGCCACGTCCTCTCACCATTCGCACTGGCGGACAAGCCGACCAGTGGCACCCCTTTTTCGGGGATCCTATCACCTGTGGCACCCGGCGGGCGGGGCGGTGATCAAGTATGTGCGTGCCAGGGGCCGGCTTGTCCGCCAGTGCAAGCGCAGTGAACGGTCGCAGCTTCAAGGCACGGGTCACTCGTACTACATGCTGCCACTCGTTGGCTTGTCGGCAACCGCGAGGAGTGATACGACTCGCCTATGCCACCGCATCGCAAACAAATCAAGCATTACCACGAGCCGGGTGATTGTCACGAGTTGACATTCTCATGCTACCGACGAGAACAGTTGCTTGTCGACGATGTGTGGCGACGCATGCTGTGCGAGAGCATTGAACGGGCAATGACGGGTCACAACTGCCGGCTCGTCGCTTTCGTGTTGATGCCCGATCATGTCCATTTGCTGGTCTATCCCACAGACCCCGAGCCGGATCTCGACGGTCTCTTGTTCGCGATCAAGCGTCCATATTCGTTTCGGATTAAGCAACTGCTGATCGAGTCGAACGACCCGCTCCTGGAGCACCTGACGATCCGCGAACGTCCCGACAAGCTGACGTTTCGTTACTGGCAGGAAGGCCCCGGCTACGACCGCAACCTGCGGACCGAAGCCGCCGTCCTCGCCGCGATCGATTACATCCACATGAACCCCGTTCGACGCGGACTCGTGCAACGGGCCTCGGACTGGAAGTGGTCGAGTGCCCGCTGGTATGAATCAGATGGCAAGCTGATCGATCCCGACCTGCCGACGCTTCACGGGTTGCCGTGGTCGTTCTTCACCGACACGAGAAGCAGGTAGGCATGTCCACTCCCCGTTCGCACTGGCGGACAAGCCGACCAGTGGCACTCTTTTTGAACACGATCACCAGTGGCACCAGGCGTCGTAGTTGACGCCGACGTCCTCGTAGTGAGCCTTGCGAATCACGCGACCGACTTCATGGCGAACGGTGGCTCCCATCTTGCGATTTGACGACTGCTTCGGTGCAACCGGCCCCTTAAGTGCCACGAGGCCATTTCCGGGCCCGGCGCCACCATTGCCGACGCGGGTGAGAAACACGCGATACTCCGACGGCACTTCGATGCCGTAGGTGGATTCGAGCGCAACGACTTCGGATTCAGCGAGGCAGCGGCATGATTCGTATTTGTGCAGCTGGCAGCCGAACAGACGACGCTGCGGGTCACGCTGAGCGACATCATGGATTCGCTGCGGGAACTGCATCGCGTCGATCATGGAGTGAGTCATCCTCTCACAAGTACGCGAGTGGCCACGAAAGATTCTTTCGGGGCGACGGCAGCCGTCGGAGGTTGCGCGAGCGCGATCATCTCACAATCGAGCCGGCAACTCCAACGTGGTCGCAACAACGACCTCCCGGCGACTTCGTCATCCCCGATATCAGAAGCTATCTGGGCCACCCGCGTCATTCTTCCTCGCATACATACAAGACATCCTCGCCAGTGTCAGGACGAAACGCCGCGGAAAACGTCAGGATCAGGTGGCCTCGGAAGTAGACATAGAAACTGCGTTCATTGACGAACAGATTGTGGAACCTGGCGCCAATCCGTTTCTCGATGAGCGACGAGATGTCCATCGGACGGACTCCGACGACGCCCTGCCAATCCAGCAGTAACGGCTCCGCTCCCACTCGAAATATCGGTTGGCCAGCCAGCGACGGCCGCTCATCAAGCAGTTGCCAGGTTGGCGACTCGTCGGAAATGCAGACTCGCAACCACTTCTCATTCGAAAACTGCAACGCCGATTCGCTGAGCGACCAGAACGCATCCACCAGCGTCGTGCCTTCCAGCAATGCAGCATCCGCGTCGGCGACACGCTGCCGAGGATGGTTCTGCGCGTGCTCGATTGCTTCGCGAAACGTGTCAAACGTCTCACGAATCGGATACGGCTTGACGGGTATCGGTTGCACGATGAATTCGTGACTGATTTGTTGGTGGGATCGGAATGCAATCGCGGTTGACCCCAAAAGATTCTTTCGGGGCGGCGGCAGCCGGCGGAGGTTGCGCGCCACCCGCTCTACTCATCATGAACAGTTTCTGGGCGACAACTCCAATATCCAGCGATGGCCTGATCGAGTTCCTCGCTCTCCAATTCGTATTCGTCCCGCAAGAAGACAAGCACGTCCCGAACGCACTGTCTTTGAGGATCGGTGAGGATCGAAAACCGACTTACCTGCTCCTCGGGCTGCTCGGAAAGAATCGTCAGGTGAAACATTAGGCTTTCAAACACATCGCCAGCATCCTTGCGCTCAAAATCAAGTACGGCAAGCGTCAGGTACGCCGGAAGGTGGAAGCGGAGACCGACGGCATCGTAGAAGCACAATCCTCCAATCCACCGAATTCGATGAAATTCAGGGTCGTCAACAAGCCGTCGCCAGTCATGCTTCTCGTCTGGCTCCCGAGCAGTGTGCCGCTCCTCGGCAGTACCATAGTGGTCGATGGCGATTGTCTCGTGCAGGCTCACACCATCACCGAGCTCAACGCCGCGGAAGGCGTCCACGATGGCCGCGAGAACTTTCTGCCGATTGTCCATCATTCACCAACTCTCAACAAGGATCGCGATCAACGCGGGGCGGCGGCCGGCGGAGTTGCGCGGCCGCGATCATCTCACAATCGAGCCGGCAACTCGAATGTGGCGACAGGCAATGCCCTTCCGGCAAGTTCCCTGATCGCAAACGCCGGCAGGGACTCCCGCGCAACCGCAACCGTCAGGGTGGAGAGGTCGACCATGACGACTGACAATTCGCCCCACACATTGGTTCGGTGCCTTCGCTGGCATCCCGTTATTCAGGCAAAAAGCGCGAAATGTTCTCGCTCGTGGAGGGGCGCAAGAGGCTGCATTGCCGTCGGCGGTCGAGTTGCGCAGGTGGACATTCGAGCCGACGCGCGCGGTAAGGCCGCGAGGGTTGCCCTCCTCCTCGTTCTTCTTCTTCTTCGGCACCCGGTGCCGTTACCGCGGGCGGCGACGGCGGATCGTTCAGACACCCTTCGACTGGATCACAAACAGATCGCGCAACACTTCGCTGACCACCACGGCGTCGACCTGCCCCAGCGGCAGGATGTTTTCGTGCTTGGGATAGATCCGCGGCGTGTAGATGCCTTTCATGAAGAAACAGCTCGTGAGTTTCTGGTCTTCGGAGCCGTCCATGTACCCGATAATGATGCCATTCTCGTACGTCAGGAACGCGGTGACGTTCGCTCCATGGAAGGCCTTGGAATGTTCGTGGAACGCGCCGCCGTCCTGCGGTACGCCACGCGCCCAGCCCAGGCGGTCGAGCATACCGACGAGAATCATCGGATTGATCTTCACATTGTTGAACCGCTGGATGTTTGTTTCCAATTCCTCTTCGGGATCGAGGCGGTAGACTTTTCGGCCCAGTTGCTGGAAGCAGGGGGCGATTTCGTAATCGCTGAAGACCTCGCCCCACTTGGCGGCGAGTTGCGAATCGAGATGCGCGGGATGCACCAACCCGACGCGGGCGTCCGCAGAGAGTAAAACGGCATCATCATCGACATTGGCGAAGTCCTGTTCCTCGGTCACGCGAAACGTCGACGTAACCCGACCATCGGCGTCATAGGCACCCCAGAGCAGAGTGCGGGCGTAGTTGACCATCAGCGGATGCCGCACGATAAACGACTCAAACTGCTCGGCATTCCACCGGCGACCCGTGACCATGGCCTGTTCCAGACGCGGCACCTGCACCTTGACCGCTTCGGACAGTTGTTTTTTCAGCAGCTTCCACTCCGCCAGCGACTGATTCGACAGCGCCGCATCGTCGTTCTTGCCGGGTTTCGGCAAGTCCTTCTTCAGCTTGCCGTCCTCGTCCCGGATCATCGGTTTGAGATCGGAACTGAGGGCAAATTTGAACTTCCGCGTGCCGAAGTCGAACTCTCGCGAGCCACGGGCGTCGAGATCGAGATCGGGAACGATGCGGTCCTCGAGTTCCGATTGCGTGAGGCCCTTCTGATGCGCGATCTGTCCCATGAATTCGCGGGCCTTATTCTTCAAGCCCTGAAACTTGAGCTTGTTGGCGATGCCGTTGAGCTGCATCAGCGCCGTGTCGCTGCCAACGGCTCGCAGGCATTCGAGACCGGCGACCGCGCGCTGATGCTGGCTTTCGCCGGGCCAGATCTTGAGCAGCGGCGTCAGCTTGAGGACGCAGTGGTCGCCGCCGAGAAAGCCAATGGCGAGCATGGCCCATTTTTCCTTCGAGTTCGCGCCGTCCTGCAGCCACGACTCGAAGAGCTTCCAGGCGAAGGCATCCAGCGATGTACGATTACCGTGTTCCCTCAGCGCTCGCAACAGCGCGGGCGGATCGGAGAGTTTGCCCTTAGTCATCAGCTTGAGGACCGCTTCGACTTGTGAATCATTCAGTCGATGCTCGCCGACCACGATCGGCGGCAGCAGCACGGGCAACGCCCAGTTCGGCAAAGTCACCCTGGGAGGAGACGCCGTGTCGAGCTCGGCCTGACGATACCACTCGGGCGTCGTTGCGGCATCGAGGGGCGTGTACGTCTTTGCGTGATGTTCCACCACGTCTCGAACGACTTTCGCCCGGCTGTCGTTGTCCGGTAGCTTTTCGACGGCGGCTGCGATGAGGTCGTCATGTCCGAGAGCCTTGGCTTCTCGCAGGTATTGGACGGCGGCATCGGCCAGTTTTCCACGACCGCCGGCGGTTTCGACGAAGCCAGTGACGGCACAGCCCACGTATTTGTTGAGCCAGTCGCGGGCGATCGCCGGCGCTTTCGAGTTGAGCTTGAGGTCGAGCATCCACTCGGCGGCTTCGGAGGCATGCACGATTGCAAACACCTCCAGCAGTTTGGCGGCCTCTTCGCGGTTCGTCTCGGCGGAGACAGTGTCGTGCACCACATCGAGTGCGCTGAATTCGGTGCAGGCGAGAAATCGCCGAATCCAGCGCGGGCGGCGAAGTTTCAACTTCAAGCGGCGCATTTCCCGGACGACATCGTCACTGCAGCCGAGACCGAGCATGAGTGACTGCGGCCGTTGATGGTGGTCCACCCACCCGCCGACCTGCAACTGATAGTAGTCATCGGCAATGCGCGAAATGACATCATGAACTTCGTCGTGCATGCCCAGCGCCGCCGCCAGGTAGTAGCTCGCATCGAAGGCCTGGTAGTGATTCGCCGGCGTTATCGCGGGATTCCAGTCTTTCCGCAGCCTGCCGCGAAACACGTCGAGTTCGGACTCTTCGACGAATGGCGTGACGTACATCGCCAGGCCCTCACACAGAGACGAGCGAAGGTCGAGCGGCGTCTGATACGCCGGCGTGCTGGAGAAATCGGGTGCCTGACCGATCAACTCGACGAGTTTGTGCATCTCGAACAAGATGCTCATCGGCAGCATGACGACGGGGTCGACGCCGTAGTGACCGCGTCGCATCAAGCGGCCGGCGATCGTGTCGAAGTCGAAGTTCCCGCCGAACTTGCGATTGCGGTAGTCCTTCGCGACCTGCTTCGGCGTTTGCCGAGTGGGAGTGTCGAGAATGGCGGCCAGCCAGAAGTGGGCTTCCTCGTGGGTCATCGCCATCGGCCATTCGAGCAAGTCCCAGCGCCATTGCCAGCCGTACTGTTCGGTCTCGATCTCTCCCAGCATCTGGCAGCAGCGCTTCAAATCGAACTCGCCCGGCTCGCCGCGCGAAACTGCGCTCGTTTTGCGATAGCGCACCGCTGCGATCTCACAGGGCTGGAGATCGATCTCTCGCAGCACTTCGCGAACAACTC
Organism: Planctomycetaceae bacterium; assembly: GCA_031402175.1. Lineage (GTDB taxonomy): Bacteria > Planctomycetota > Planctomycetia > Planctomycetales > Planctomycetaceae > JANNSB01. The sequence goes on along the minus strand of JANNSB010000053.1, from coordinate 26,088 downwards.
CGGCCGATGGTTCCTGTCTTGGCGTGCTCGGCTCCACCGCGGTGGAAACCGCTGTCGTTTCGCGGACAATCGGGACGGAGACCTTCGATCCCTTGATCTTAGCCGGCCGAGTGGGTGACGCGGCGAGGGCGGCATCGGTCAGTGCGGTGTACTCGTTCTCCCGGCGGTAGTACTCGGTGTAGCCCTCTTTGAGCTTCTTGAGTATCTGCCGCGAATAAGTCTCTCGCGCCTGTTCCCTGGTGTCGCAGTCGATGTCCTGCTTGATGCCGCTGCCGATCCAGTGACCGTACTTGGGAAACTTGCCGTAATGCGTTTCGCAGAACTCGTCGGCGAGTTCGATCACCCAGAACTTCGATAGTTGATTACCCGCGCGAACCTGCAACACGCGCCGGCTCTTCGAGGCCTCGGTCTCCTGATAACCCTGCGCGAGGTAGCTGCGGACCTGATCGTGAAATGCAGCCTCCGGATCGGATTGCCCAAGGTAGAGCTGCGCTATGTTTCCAAAATGGCTGCCGTGCTGCTGCGTGGGATCCTCGATCTGCACGTAGTTGCTAGCCATCCAGATGGTGACCTTCACCTGAGTATCGGGATGCACAAGTTCGCGCTTCAGCATTTACACGCTCCTTGAAGGCCGTGCCACGAGTCGATGTTCGATTGGCAATCGTAAACCCAATCGAAGCGACGGCAAGCGCGGGAGACCTTGGGCGGTGTGACGAGACTGAATTGCGGCAGTCCTTGTAGTGCTTCCAATCCGCCCCTCACGAGTTATGATCCCCTCATACACCTCAACTCGGGAGTCAGACCATGCCGCGCCGCTTGCCGCTGATGTTGTTCTCGTCCGTCCTGCTACTGTCTCTGGGCGGCCTGCCGATCTCGGGTGACGATCGGGATGGGCCGCAACGGGACCGTCCCGAGGCGAATCCCTTGCGGGAAACGCTGGAGGACGAGAACGCCTTTGGAGCCGACTTCTGGGTCTACAACAATATCCCGATCGCGATGGCGGAAGCCGAGCGGCTCGATCGACCACTGTTCGTGACGTTTCGCTGCATTCCCTGCCGCGACTGCAAGGCGTTTGATGCCGAAGTCGCGCAAGGCAGCGAGCTCATCCAGCAGATGGCGGACGAGAATTTCGTCCCGGTGAGGCAAGTTGAGATGGAAGGAGTCGACCTCACGCAGTTTCAGTTCGATCATGATTTGAACTGGGCGGCGATGTTCATCCATCCTGATGGCACTGTGCTCGCCCGCTACGGCACTCAATCGGCCGTGGGAGCCGATGCCTACAATTCTGTTGAGGGCCTGCACGCGACGATGCAGCGCGTACTCGAACTGTACGAAGACTATCCGAACAATCGCGAACTCGTTGAAGGGAAGCGTCCCGAGCAGAAGCCTTATCGCACCGCGCTCGACATGCCAGGTCTGGAAAACTCCGAGCGGTTCGAAGTCGCGACGACCCGCGAGAGCTGCATCCACTGCCACAACATTCACGACGCCGAGAATGTGGTGGCCGAGGAAGCCGGCACGCTGAGCGATGATGTCGTGTTCCGCTATCCCTACCCCGACAACGTCGGTCTGGCGATCGATCCGGCGAGCGGCGTAAAGATCGCGGACGTGATCGATGGCTCGCCGGCTGCCGACGCGGGATTCGAGGTGGGCGAAGAGATCGTCACCATGAATGGTCAAGCGATGGCGTCGATCGCCGACATGCAATGGGTGTTGCATCACCTACCCGCCGCCGGCGGAGAAGTGACGATCGTCGGTAGCGAATCCGGAGAGCACATGCTTGCGCTGGACGAGGGTTGGAAGAAGTATGACATTTCGTGGCGCGCCTCGATGTGGTCAATGTCACCGCGCTTGCATGTCTGGATGCCCGAGCTACCGGCCGATCGCGAGGCCGAGTTCGATCTCGGCGACGACGAAGTGGCCTTCGAGGTGCGGTGGATCAATCAGGGAGAGGAATCGGGCCGCGCGGCTCAGGAAGCCGGCCTGCGGGAAGGAGATGTCGTGGTCGCTCACAACGGCGAACCGATCGACATGGGCCCACCGCAGTTCATGGCGTACATCAAGCTCAACTTCAAGGTCGGGGACGAGTTGACGTTTACGATCGTGCGCGACGGCGAGCGGCAGGACATCGTGATTCCGCTTGTTCATTGAACGTCACCGACGGAAGGCATGGGGAGGGCGACGCTCCCGCGGAGCCGCGCGATGTAGCGACATTCATTCTTCGTTTCGGCTCGGCGGGAGCCTCGCCCTCCCGGTCATGCCGACTGTCTAAAAATCCAGTCGCAGATGGTCTGAATCCTGATATGCTGCTCCCCTTATCAGCGAGTTCACCATCGATTTCAGGAACGCAATGTCGGAGCACTTTCAACCACTGCTTAAGTCTATTCAGAACAAGCAGGCCGTCGTCGGGGTCATCGGCCTGGGCTACGTCGGGCTGCCGCTGATTGATGCCTTTCAGACGAAGGGCTTTCGCTGTATCGGCTACGATGTCGATACAGCCAAGGTCGAGCAGCTCAATGCCGGCAAGAGCTACATCAAGCACGTCGGCTCCGACAAGGTGGCCAGATGGCGATCGAGCGGCAAGTTCGAGGCCACTGCCGACATGTCGCGATTGAAAGAGGCCGACTGCCTGCTGATTTGCGTCCCCACGCCGCTCAGCGAGAGTCGCGATCCCGATCTGTCCTATGTGGAGGGGACGGCCGCTAGCATTGCCGAGAACTTGCGGCCCGGGCAACTTGTCGTGCTGGAGAGCACGACGTATCCGACGACGACCCGCGATGTGGTGCAACCCATTCTGGAACGGTCGGGTCTCAACGTCGGTCAGTTCTATCTGGCCTACAGCCCGGAGCGCGAGGATCCCGGCAACCCGGTCTACTCCGCGGCCGGCATCCCCAAGGTCGTGGGGGGCATCGACGCCGAGAGTCTCGAACTTGCCACATCGCTGTACTCACACGCCGTCGTGCAGGTGGTCCCCGTGTCGAGTCCCGAAGTGGCGGAGGCCTGTAAGATTCTGGAAAACACCTACCGCTCGGTGAACATCGCGCTCGTCAACGAGCTCAAGACGCTGTTCGACCGCATGGGGATCGACGTCTGGGAAGTGATCGACGCGGCCAAGACGAAGCCCTTCGGCTTCCAGGCGTTTTATCCCGGCCCCGGACTCGGCGGGCACTGCATTCCGATCGACCCGTTTTATCTCACATGGCTGGCGAGGCGGTACGGAATGAACACCCGCTTCATCGAACTGGCCGGCGAAGTCAACTCACGGATGCCCGAGTACGTCATCACCCGCCTGTCCGAGTTCCTCAATGACGAAGGCAAGCCGATCAAGGGGAGCAAGATCTGCGTGCTGGGAGTGGCGTATAAGAAGGATGTCGACGATCCGCGTGAGAGTCCATCATTCATCCTGATGGAAATGCTGATGGCCCGTGGCGCTGTGCTGACGTATAACGATCCGCATGTCCCGTCATTGCCCCGCATGCGGCACCATCCGAGTCTGCCGGTGATGCAGAGCAGCGAATTGTCGCCACAGTTCTTGGCTGCACAAGACTGCGTGCTGATCGCGACCGACCACTCGTCTTACAACTACGCCGACATCGTACAGCAAGCGCGCATGGTGCTGGATACTCGCAACGCGACGAAGGGCGTGACGGCAGGCCGCGACAAGATCCGCAAGGCGTAATCGAGTTCTCGGTGAATGGCGTGCCATATCCGAGAATGTCCGGCTTACCGCTGGTACCTCTGAAGGTTTGGCGGCGGTGGTGTTACGCTGCAGGCGTTCTGCCACATGCTGACATGAGAGGCACCGGTGAAGCTTGGCCTGATCGGGGACAACGTCGTTGAGCGAATCGCACTGGCCAGCGGTGTCCTGCCGCCCGGAATCTTCGAGTGCTGGTTCGGGATGATGCTTTCCCGCACGGTCATGGTCGCCACGAAGCTGGATGTCTTCGAGGGTCTGGCGAATGGGCCATTGAATGCCCAAGAGGTGGCGCAGCGCTGTAACACTCATCCTCGCGCCACCGAACAACTCCTGAACGCCCTGGTCGGCATTGGCTGCGTGAAGTTCAAGGGCGGCCGCTATCGCCTCAAGAAGTCGGCGCGATCGTGGGTGCTCAACGATGGCAAGAACTCGTTCCGTGATCAGAATCTGCTGCACTTTCTCGAATGGCATTGGTGGGAACATTGCGAAGAGTACGTTCGCACAGGCGAGCCGCTCCGCGTGCATCAATCGATGACGGACGACGAGTGGGGCATCTATCAACGAGGTATGCGGTCGGGCATCGAGATGCCGGCGCAGTGGGTGGCAAGTCATCTGCCGTTGCCGCGAACAGCGCGGCGAATGCTCGATATCGGCGGATCGCACGGGTACTTCTCAGCGGCCATCTGCCGCCGCTATCCCGAGCTTCGATCCACGATTCTGGATTTGCCGCAGGCGATCAAACATGCCGCCCCGTTGTTGGCGAAGGAAGGGCTGGGAGATCGCATAGTTCATCGGGCAGGCGATGCTCTGACCGACGACTTGGGCCGTGAGGAATATGATCTGGTGTTCATGGCGGCGATCGTGCACCACTTCGACGACGCAACGAACAGGGAACTGATGCAGCGGATTGCCCGGTCTCTCAAGCCGGGCGCCATCGTGGCTGTCTGGGAGCCAGTCAGGCAGGATCCCTCGGGTGAGATTCGGCAGATCGGCGGACTGCTCGACCTGTTCTTCGGATTCTTCAGCGAAGCAGGCACATGGTCGGCTGCCGAAGTTGCAGAATGGTTTCGCGCCGCCGGCCTGGATGCCCAGAAGCCACGCTCTCCCCGCATGATGTCGGGCCTGCAACTGCACATGGGTCGAAAGCCGTCGTGAATCCGGCTCGCACCCCGTTTCCTAACTCCCGACTCTTCGCTCTCAGATCTTCGCTCCTAGCTCCTCCGCAGCAGACCAATCGATCACTTCCGGCTCCGGGCGGACGATGCGTTTGACCTTCGTCCGCTGACTCGTCCGTACCCCCTTGCCGCCGCGGGAGGTCACTGTGTATTTCGTCTGGCCGAAGCTTTGCTCCTTGTCATTCTCGTTGACGATGCGCAGCGCGTCGCTGGGCCGGGCCAGCCGTTTGCCGCCGAGCACCTGGTCCTGCTTGTCGACGAGCTTGATCCCCCGCACTCCCTTGCCCGCGCCAGACAAGATCGGCACCTCGATCACCGCGAAGTGAATCAGCCGCGACTGCTCGGTGATGAGGAAACAGGTGTCTTCGTCATTCATGAACTCGACATGCACAACGCGGTCCCCCTGCCCCAGTCGGCAGTATCTGCGTCCCGACTTCGTCGAAGGCTGACGGAACGGCGAAAACGGAATCCGCATCACCTGTCCGAGCGCGGTGGCCGCGAAGAGGTACGGGAACGGCGGGAAGTCTTCGTACTCGACATCATCGGGCGTAAACCGCGCATCGGTCGTCGCCGCGAAGACGATGTGCGCGCCGTCGCTGAGCTTCACATGCTTCGCGATCGGCTCGCCATAGCCAGTGGATGCCGGAATCTGCTCGATCGGCAACGTGTAGGCGACGCCGTCGCTGGAGAAGAAGACCACATGATCGAGCGTGCTGCCGGGGACGATGGTGAGAACTTCGTCGCCGTCCCGCATCCGCAGCTTGTCGATCGTCGAAATCTTGCCGATGCGTCTGATCCAGCCTTCGGTCGAGACGACGACGTTCGTGTTCTCGCGGACAATATACGCCTGCGGGTCGAAGTCGACGATCTCTTCAGCCGACCCGATGGCGGTGCGGCGCTTGCTGCCGAAGGTTTTGTCGATTTCATCGAGTTCGTTGCGAACTTCGCCCCAGAGCCGTTTCTCCGATTTGAGCAATCTGCGGATGCGTTCGGCCTCGGCCTCCTTCTCCGCCAGTTCGGCCCGGATGTTGTCGATCTCCAGACTCGAGATGCGGTAAAAAGCCAGTTCGAGGACGGCATTCGTCTGTAACTCGTCCAGCGGGAAGGCCTTCATCAACTTCTGGGCGGCATCCTGTTTCCCCTTGCTCTCGCGGATGATCTTGAGTGCCTTGTCGAGGCCATTGAAGACAATGGCGAACCCCCGCAGGATGTGGATCCGCTTCTCAAGCTGTGCGAGCTGGTATTGATACCGCCGGCGAATCGTCTCCAGGCGGAAGTCGAGAAAATGCCGCAGGATGTCGACCAGACTGCAGCGTTGCGGCAGGAGTGCGCCATGCTCATCGGGGACGAGGCAGGTGGCGTTGTAGTTGAAGTTCACTTCGAGGGCCGTGTGCTTGTAGAGGTACGACATCACCATGTCGGGCTGCGTCCCCGGCTTGATCTCGAGCACGATCCGCATACCCTGTTTGCCGTCACTCTCATCCCGCACATCGACGAGCTGCGGGAGCTTGCGGGAGTCACGAATGTCGCCGAGGACATTCATCAAGGGGCCGGTTTCGACCCCATACGGAATCGAATGCACGATGAGCCGTGTGGGGACGTCCTTCCGCTTCTCGATGTCGAACCTCCATTCGGCCCGCACCTTGATGCTGCCGCGACCTTCCTCGTAGATACCTTTGAGTTCGTCGCGGTCGGTGACGTTGCGGCCCCCCAGCGGGAAGTCCGGGCCCTTGAACGACCGCATGAGTTGCGCGACGCTCGTTTCGGGGCTGTCAATGAGATGCAGGCACGCTCGAATGACTTCACTCAGATTGTGCGGCGGAATGTTCGTCGCCATGCCGACCGCGATGCCTTGTGAGCCATTCACCAGTAGATTCGGGAACCGCGCGGGCAGCACGACCGGCTCGTGGCGGGTGGCATCATAGTTGGACCGCATGTCGACCGTGTCGAACCGCAACTCGTTCATCAACTGTTCGGCGATGGCCGTCAGCCGGGCTTCGGTGTATCGCTGGGCCGCCGGCGGCAGGCCGATCACCGAACCAAAGTTGCCGTGTCCATCCACCAGCGGATCGCGCAGCGTGAAGTCCTGCGCCATTCGCACCAAAGCGTCGTAGACGGCCTCTGGAGAGTGCGGGTGATAGTTGCCCGTGGCGTCGCCGCAGATCTTGGCACACTTGCGATACTTGGCGTCGGAAGTCAGTCGCTCTTCATGCATCACGAAGAGGATGCGGCGATGCACGGGTTTCAGTCCGTCGCGCACATCGGGGAGCGCGCGGGACATGATGACCGACATGGCATAGTTGAGATACCGCCTGCGGGTCTCTTCGCTGATCGAGACGAACTGCACATGATCGGCATCGCCGTACTTGCCCGATGCGCTGGAGCCGATCTTGCCCGATTTCTCGTCCATGTCGCTGAGCGTCCTGTTTCGCCGAATAGAACTACTGATTCGCGGAAACTATCACCTGGCGCTCTCAACGTGTAGGGAATGGACTCCGTGCCATTCCGGCTCGCGGGAATCGACGATGTAACAGGCGGGGGCTGCGTCGTGAATCTGTGAGTGGATCAAAACCCGCAATTACGAAAAACCACTCTTCCGTGTTATGCCGTAACCAGCAAGCCGGAATGCCAGGGACGGCATTCCCTACAAGAACGGGATTCCCTCCTGCCCCCTATGGCCCCTCCCCTGTGGCCTGATATACTCGCGGAGTGGGCAGTCCTGCCCAAGCGTGGCACGCGAGGAGCAGATACGTGGCAAACGAATCGGTATTCCAGGGCGGGTGTTCCGGCAACGTCGTGCATGTCCGCGTTCGCGGATGGGGGGTCTCCGACCGCTGTCCCGCCATGCGCGAGTTCTGCGAATCGCGTTTTGAAGGCGAATGCCATCTGCACGTCCATCTCGAGGACTGCGAGCACTTCGACAGCACCTTCCTCGGCACCCTGCTCTGCCTGCAGCGCCGCATCGATCGCCCCGGAGGCGAGCGGGTCGTTTTGGTCGGACCCAGTCCGAAATGCCTCGCTGCCCTGCATCGCATGGGCGCCCATCGCCTATTTCCGATCGTGACTGAGCAACTGCCGGATGCCGATGTGGAATGGAAGGATCTGGGAGGCGAGGATCTGGGGCGCGAATCGTTCGCCTTTCAGAAACAAGTGGTTGAGGCCCATCGCGAACTGGCCGACACCCCCGGCTCGCTCGGCGAGAAGTATCGCCCGGTGGCCGAGATGATCGAGCAGGAGTTCGAGGCCCGTTACTCGTCGGCGGGCGCATGATCTTCGACCGCCTCGAAAGGAACCTTGCATGTTGCGTGTGACGGGCGGTGCATCGCGAGACTGTGAAGGACTGACTCGCCGCAGCTTCGTTGAAGCGGGCGTCCTCGGACTGGGTGGATTGACCCTCGCCGACTTTCTCGCCGCGAAGGCCTTTGCCAGTGAGACTGCGCCCGGCGCCATCGATCACTCGAAGGACACCAGCGTCATCCTGATCTGGATGAGCGGCGGGCCCGGGCATCACGAGACCTGGGATCCCAAGCCCGAAGCGCCGGCCCAGTTCCGCGGACCGTTTGGAGCGATCCCCACCAATGTTCCCGGCATTCAGTTCTGCGAACTCCTACCCGAGCAGGCTCAGATCGCCGACAAGCTGACGATTCTGCGCGGCGTGCGGCACGGCAGCGGCGATCACACCAAGGGGAACCATTGGATGCTCACGGGGTTTGAAGGCCCCGACTTCGATGCCCCCGACAACACGATTCAGCGCAGCCCATCGCTTGGTTCGGTCGCCTCAATGCTACGCGGACCGCGCAGACCCGGCATGCCGGCGTATGCTGCTGCTCCCCACTTGAGAGGCGGTACCGACAACCTTTTTCATTACTCTGTCTATCTGGGCGGGGCGCACAACCCGTTCGTGACGAACTCCGACCCCAACGCAGCCGACTACCGCGTGCGGGATTTGTCGCTGATGGGCGGCCTGACGTTCGACCGCCTCGAAAGCCGACGCGAACTGCTCACCACGATCGACGGCTTGCAGCGCGAAGTGGAAGCCCGGGGACCAGGCTTGGCGGAGCATCAGCAATCGGCCTTCGATCTGCTCACCAGCCCAGACGTACGCGAAGCCTTCGACATCACTCGCGAATCGGATGCGATCCGCGATGTGTATGGCCGGCACACGTTCGGCCAGAGCGCCCTGCTCGCCCGCAGGCTCGTCGAACGCGGTGTGCGGTTCGTCACCGTGAACACGCAGCCCTGGGACCATCACGGCACCGCCGACCGGCTGCCGACGGCGGAGGGGGCGAATCAACTCATCCCGCCGACCGATCGTGCAATCGCCAGCCTCATTCGCGATCTCGATGAACGCGGCCTGCTCGAAAGCACGCTCGTCGTGGGGATGGGCGAGTTCGGTCGCACGCCGCGAATGAACGAAGCCGCCGGCCGCGACCACTGGGGCCACGCCTTCAGCGTGCTGCTGGCGGGCGGCAGCTACCCGATGGGGCAGGTCATCGGCTCATCCGACGAGCATGGAGCCTACGTCACCAACCGCCCCGTCAGTCCCGAAGACATCGCCGCCACCATCTATCACCACCTCGGCATCGACGCCCGCCAAGTGGCAATCCCCGACCTCGCCGGCCGGCCCAGGTACCTCGTCGAAACCGGCGATCCGATCGTGGAGTTGACGGGAACCGTGTGACAAGTATTGGTATCTGGCGAAGCAAATCCACAGGGGATTTCGCGGGCTAGCATTCACATGAATTCGTGCTCCAGGTACTGGATTCGAGGGTCGTCATTATGTTGGAGGAGCAGCTTCGTGAGGCATTCTCTAGCTTCGCCCGATCTGTTATCCCTCGGTACGCACGTGAGCGAGAGCTTGTATCGACCTTTATCTTTGCGCACCCCTTACCCACAGTCGGTCCAGGCCGAGTCCTGAACGCGGCCCATCAGATCGGAATTGAAGTAGCTGTGCCACAACGACGTGATTTGCCCAATCCACGTCGAGACCCAGATGTCTGCAAAGACATCGTTATCTGGCCTTCGCCAGGAATGACATGTTGGGACGAGCAAGGTCGAGCGGTTCACTATCCACTCGCAGTTCTTGAATGGAAATCAATCAACCTTAAAGATCGAAAGACGACGCGCACCAGAAAGCGCGTGATTGAACATGCCTCGGACGTCGATTGGCTACGATGGTATGTCGATGCCGCTCCAGGGGCTACCGGCTACGCTGTCCTGGTCGATCTGAGTGTTCCATTGCAACCTGTGATCGTCCATCGTTTGCATGCGCTAGGCGAAACAAGCGAGTGGTTCATTTCACCGGAACGGCATGATGTCGACTTCTCGTAGCTCGCAGCGGCCTGGGAAGGCCGCCCTACATAAGGCGCATACAGAGTTGCCTGAAATGCTCCCTCCACCGGCGAAGTACTTTCCGTTCGAGAGCGGGGTCTACGATGTGCGGCCCGGACTCAGGGCGGTGGGGTATGACTTTGGGAATGGTGCGGCCGATGGGCGGCTCTTTCAGGTCGACTCGGAGTTTTCTGCATATCGCAGCGCGAAGCTCGGGGCCCGCCGTGAGGATCTGTGCCGGCATGTGCTGGAGGATGGTTATTCCGAGCCGACAGCGGCTGCGGTCACTCGATGGATGGTCGATCGGCTGGTGGCCGAGCATCCACAGTTCTTTTCACTGAGCAGAGAGGCTCCGGTCTGGAGGCTCGACTGCCAACTGACGGGCGAGGTGCTGTGCTTCGACGAGGAATGGCGGCTTCTGGCCGATGTTGTGACCCGTGGCGTTCACAGCGATGTGCATCCGCTGTACACCTCGGCATTGGACGCGTTGGCCTGCCAGGTTCAGGAAGATTTCGCGATCACCTGCATGAACGGGTCAGAGAACCGGATTGCCGCCCTGCAGGTCTGTCTGCCGAGCCATTGGCGTCCGGAGGAGAAGCTGGGAATGGACTTCGCCGCAGTTCATGCACCGGTGCCGGGAATGACAACTTTCAGCCGGGAACAGGAGAAGTTCGTCAGGAAGATGGTCGGCGCGACCGCTGGTCTGGTGCGGTTTGTGTGGGGATTGCAGTGGACTGACCAACTGAATCGGCACCCCGCCCGTTGCTGTCCCGAGGAACGATTTGATCCGGACGCGCCGCGGGCCTTTGTGCGGGTCGAACGTCAGACGATTTGGGGGCTGCCGGAGTCGAACGCCTCGCTGTTTGCGATTCGACCGTATCTGATGGATGCCCGCGAGATTCAGCGCGACCGGCCACGGGCCAGGGCACTCGCCGCAGCCATCGGGAGCATGTCGGAGGAGTCGCTGCGGTATAAAGGGATGCTGCCGGACCGGGAGAGATTTCTGGAGTGGCTGGTGGGGGGAAGCCACTGAGCGGCGGGGTTGAACCTCGCCGCTCCTTATAAATCTCGCCTGGAAAAAACACTCCCCCGGCGTTGTTGACAACTGGAATCGTCCTCAGTACGATTCCCCGTTCCCCGTGCCGGGATTTGCTAATAGTACGTAAATTCGGGCACGACAAGAGGTTGCATACGAAGGATTGGCCAGCGTGGCAGGTAATGAGCAGAAGATCCGGATTCGGATGGAGGCATACGATCACTCGGTGCTCGATCAGTCGGCGAGCGATATCGTCGACACGGCGAAGCGCACCGGGGCGATCGTGCATGGGCCGATCCCACTCCCGACCCGGATAGAACGGTACACGGTGTTAAGGAGTCCTCACGTCGACAAGAAGTCGCGCGAGCAGTTTGAAATCAGGACACATAAACGGGTGATCGACATCGTACAGCCCACCGGTAAAACGATTGATGCATTGAACAAGCTCTCGTTGCCGGCTGGTGTCGACATCAAGATTAAGGCGTCAGGCTGAATCGGTCCCAGAAAGGGATTCACGATTTGGCATGGGTCGCTTTTGGGGCAGGAGTTACCGAGGCTGGGTGACTCCTGTGTTTTTTGGTTCATCACGGGCTGAACCTATCGGGTGAGGAAATGACTGTCGGACTACTCGGTCGAAAAATCGGCATGACTCAGGTTTACGGTGAGGATGGCATCATCCTTCCGGTGACTGTGATCGAGGCCGGCCCATGTACCGTGCTCCAGGTGCGTTCTACCGACAAGGACGGCTACTCAGCCGTGCAGGTCGGGTTCGACGACAAGTTGAGCGACGCCGACAAGGAGCGATCTCCCGATCGCCGCAACCGCAAACGGGCCTCGAAGGCCGAACGCGGACACGTCAAAAAACTGGCCAGCAACCGGCAGAAGTCCCGCGAAGCAGCGGGTGTGGCGGCTGTCCCGAAGGCCGAATGCGAGCCGAAGCGGTACATTCGCGAGTTTCGCATCGAGGGCAATGGCGACACGGGTTGCGAAGTGGGTCAAGAGCTGACGGTCTCCCTCTTCGACGGCGTTGAACGGGTGGACGTGGTCGGCACGAACAAGGGTCGCGGTTCCGCGGGCGTGATGAAGCGACACAACTTTTCCGGCGGGCCCGCCAGTCACGGCGCCAAGAAGGTACACCGTCGCGGCGGTTCGATCGGCGCCCATGCGACCAACCGAGGTACATCGGGTCGTATTTCCAAGGGTAAGCGGATGAACGGGCGATACGGCAACGCCCGCATTACTGTACGGAATCTCAAACTCGTGAAGGTAGATGCAGAGAACCATCTGCTGCTCGTGTGCGGGGCAATCCCCGGCCCGAACGGCGGGTATGTGATGATTCGTAAGACCAACAAGTTAGGGTGAGGAAGGCGGGGTCAACGGCTCACAACAGTGAGTCCAACCCCGAATTCAAAACCCTGACTCCTGACTCCTGACTCCTGACTCCTTACGCAAATGATCTCGGTGCCAATCGTCAATATGTCCGGCAAAGAGGTGGGGACGTATTCGTTCAACCCCGTCGAATTGGCCGATGGCATCAATAAGCAGTTGTTGCACGACGTGGTGGTCATGTACGAGGCCAACCTGCGTGTGGGGACCATGCGCACCAAGAGTCGTGCCGAAGTGGCCGGCAACAAGAAGAAGATGTTCAAGCAGAAGGGAACCGGTCGCGCCCGTGCCGGTAACCGCCGGACTCCCGTGCGTCGCGGAGGCGGACATGCCTTCGCGAAGCGGCCGAGGGACTTCAGCTATCGACTGCCCAAGAAGGCGATTCGGGCGGCAACTCGGATGGCTCTCCTCAGTAAGTTTCAGGATGGTGAGGCGGTCGTGCTCGACGCACTGCCGATCGACTCCCCGAAGACGCGGACAGTGGCCGCGATGCTCAAGGCGCTCGGTCTGGCGGGAAAGCCTTGCCTGCTGACAGTCAGGGACCACAACGAAAACATCTGGAAGTCGTCGCGGAACATAGCGGGACTGAGCGTGTCGCCTTCCCGGGAACTCAATGCCTACAGTCTGCTGCGTTTGCGGCACCTGGTCGTCACGAAGGACGCCCTCGACGCCCTGCGGACTCCGGACGGAGACGCCGCCTGATTGAATATGGTAACGATGATGAACACAACACCGCGATTGGTACTGGAACCTTACCAGGTGATCATCCGCCCGCTCGTCACCGAAAAGGGGACGCATCAGTCGGAGAGGTACAACGTGTACGCCTTCGAAGTGCATCCGCAGGCGACGAAGGATCAGATCAAGGACGCGGTCGCCCATCTGTGGAACGTGCGGGCCGTGAAGGTTCGCACGCAAACCCGCAAGGGCAAACCCCGCCGACACAAGATGCGCATCGCCTACACCACCGACTGGAAGAAGGCGATCGTGCAACTTCACGACGAGGACCGCATCAACTTCTTCTAACGGACTCCGCCCGGCGGCCCCGTTAAGCACGAAAGACGGCGAAGACAGAGACGACCAAGCCATGGGAATCAGGCAATACAAACCGACCACACCGGGGCGCCGCGGCGCGTCCGTCAGCGACTTCGCCGACATTACGGACCGCAAGAGGAAGCGGGAAAAGTCGCTCACGGTTCGTCTCAGGAAGACGAGCGGGCGCAACTTCCAGGGAAAGATTACGGCCCGCCACCGCGGCGGGGGTCACAAGACTCAGTACCGCATCATCGACTTCAAACGGAACAAGGACGGCCAGCGCGGGACGGTCGAATCTGTCGAGTACGATCCCAATCGCTCGGCACGCATCGCCCTCATCAAGTACGAAGACGGCGAACTGCGATACATCCTGGCTCCGATGGGACTCCAGGCCGGCCAAGTGATCGAGAGCGGCGACGGCGGCATCGAGCCGAAGCTCGGCAACTCGATGCCCCTCGTGCGAATTCCGCTCGGGACGACGATTCACAACATCGAAATGCAACCCGGCCGCGGTGGACAGCTTTGCCGTTCGGCCGGAGTGGGGGCCGTGCTTTCCGCTCGCGAAAAGCAGTGGGCGCAGATCACCCTCCCCTCGGGCGAAGTCCGCCGTCTGCCGGCATCGTGCCGGGCGACGATCGGACAGATCGGTAATATCGAACACAGCAGCATCGTGCTCGGTAAGGCCGGGCGCAAACGCTGGATGGGACGCAGGCCGCACGTTCGCGGCGTCGCGATGAACCCCGTCGCTCACGCGATGGGTGGTGGTGAAGGCCGGTCATCGGGCGGACGGCATCCGTGCAGCGCGCGGGGCAAGCTGTCGAAGGGTGGCAACACTCGCAAGCGGCGGAAGCCCAGCAGCAACTCGATCATTCGCCGCCGGCGTTCACGTCGTAACGGACAGAAGCTGGTTTGATTCAGATGCAAGTACAGAGAGATCAGAGTGTGACCGGAGGCATTCGAGGGTGATATGGGACGTTCACTAAAAAAAGGGCCATTTGTCGATGAGAAGCTCCTGAAGAAGATCGGGCGGCTCGATACCGCCGGTCGCAAGGAGCCGATCAAGACCTGGGCTCGTCGTTCGACGATCTCTCCGGAGTTCATCGGGCACACGTTTCTGGTGCACAACGGCAAGATGTTCATCAACGTCTACGTGTCGGAAGAAATGGTCGGTCACAAACTCGGCGAGTTTTCGCCGACGCGAACCTTCCGCGGACACGGGGCCAAGGGATCAAGATAGTCGTTTGAGAACCCTCTTCCTTCGGGAGAGGGCAGGGTGAGGGCAAGCGGTTATTCCGTAACCCCTCACCCCCAACCCCTCTCCCAGAGGGCGCGGGGGGTAACAGGACAAGTGAGGATTGAGGTAAGTCATGGCACGTATTCGGGCAACACATCGATTCGCGAGGATCGCCGCGACGAAGGTGCGTCCTTTCGCGGACATGATTCGCGGAATGACGGTGCAGCAAGCCGAACTCGCCTTGCAGTTCGTGCCCAACCGCGGCGCGAAGTTCCTCAAGGAAGTGTTGAAGACCTGCGCGGCCAACGCGGCCGACCGCGGGGCGAGAAACGTCGATGGTTTGACGGTGGTAGAAGCTCATGCGGACGGCGGGCCGATGTTCAAGCGGATCGTGCCTCACGCCCGCGGCATGGGTTTCGTCATCCGTAAGCGGTTTGCACACATTTGCGTGGCCATCGAGGCCCCCGAGACGACGGCTTGAGGAGCAGCATGGTGAATCACGTTTCCAACGGACGAGGCAGGTAATGGGACAAAAGACACGACCGACGGGTTTTCGGGTCGGCATCGTCGAAGGCTGGCGCAGCCGTTGGTATGCGTCGAAGAAGGAGTACGGCGTGCTTCTGATCGAGGATCAGAAGATCAGGCGTTTTATCGCGGATGAATACAAGTCGGCCGCCATCGACCGTGTCGTCATTGAGCGTACGCGGGATCAGGTCACTGTCGAACTGCATTCGGCCCGACCAGGAATCATCATCGGCAAGAAGGGTCAGGAGATCGACCGGCTGAAGGCCCGCATCGAGGATCTGATCGGCCGCCGCACCGAAGTCAAAATCATCGAGATCGACAATCCGTTTCGTTCGGGGAAACTGGTGGCGGACGACATCGCCCAACAATTGGCGAAGCGGGGAAGTTTTCGACGGGCCATCAAGAAGACGCTCGACCAGGTGATGGAATCGGGCGTGTATGGAATCAAGGTGCAGCTTTCGGGCCGGCTGGGCGGAGCGGAAATGTCCCGCTGCGAGAAGGCCAGCCGGGGATCGATTCCCCTATCGACGCTGCGTCGGCACATTGATTATGGGTTTTCGATTTCGAAAACGGCACAGGGAGTGATCGGGGTCAAGGTTTGGATTGACCGAGGTTTTTACGACGAAGAGGAGTCTGGCCATGGCGCTAATGCCCAAGAGGGTCAAGCACCGAAAAAGCCAAAGAGGACGTATAAGAGGTAATGCCACCCGCGGTAATACCGTGGCGTTCGGAGATTGGGGCTTGCAGGCGGTTCAACCCGGCCATATCAGCGCCAACACGATCGAGGCGTGCCGAATTGCGGCGAATCAGTACATTCGCGGCGACGGGAAGCTGTACATCCGGATCTTTCCGGACAAGTCAGTGACCGCGCGCCCGTTGGAAACTCGTATGGGTAAGGGTAAAGGCGAGCCGGACCACTGGGTCGCGGTCGTCAAGCCGGGTATGGTGCTCTTTGAAATCCTGGGATCTTCGCGTGATGCGGCCCGCGATTGTTTCAATCGCGTCGCTCACAAGCTCCCGCTCAAGGTACGGTTCGTGACGCGGCGGAACGCCTGAGTAATCACAAGGTTGTGCATAACGCACGGTGAAAGACATGTCGAAAGCGAGTGAACTGAGGGAAATGAACAGCGAACAACTGGGTCTGGCTCTGGCCGAGACGCAGAACCAGTTGTTCAAACTGCGGTTCCAGTCGGCGACCGAAAAGCTCGACGCCCCGAGCCAGCTCATGAAGCTGCGCCGGGAGGTCGCCCGCATCAAGACGATTCAGCGGGAACGCGAGACCGTGGCGAAGTAGCCCGACGGACAAGTACAGACATCACATAAAAGACGGCAGACAACAGATCATCGACCAGCGCGACGACACAT
Organism: Planctomycetaceae bacterium; assembly: GCA_031402175.1. Classification (GTDB taxonomy): domain Bacteria; phylum Planctomycetota; class Planctomycetia; order Planctomycetales; family Planctomycetaceae; genus JANNSB01. The sequence goes on along the minus strand of JANNSB010000053.1, from coordinate 9,307 downwards.
GAAGAAAACGTTGACCGGCACAGTCACGAGCGACAAAAGCAACAAGACCCGTCGGGTCGAGGTGCGCAGGGACTTCCGTCACCGCAAGTACGGCAAGATCGTGCGGGGACGCACGGTGTGCCATGTGCATGACGAAGCGAACCAGTCGAAGGAAGGGGATGTCGTCGAGATCGTGGAATGCCGGCCCCGCTCGGCTCTCAAGCGCTGGGAACTCGTGCGGGTCGTCACTCAGGCGAATCCCGAACTGGTCGCGACGATGCATGCGGAAGCCGACGAACTGGGAGCAGGTTGAACCGGCTCCCCCGGACGGTGAGCAGTCATTCAATGGTGTGAGACAACCATGATACAGATGCAGACCATTTTGGATGTCGCGGACAACAGCGGGGCTAAGACCGTGCGCTGTATCCGCGTCCTCGGCGGGACCAAGCGGCGGACGGCCGGGCTGGGCGACATCGTCGTCGTCAGCGTGCAGAAGGCCATTCCCGGCGCTCAAGAACTGGTCCGGTCGGGAAAGGTCACGCGGGGCGTGATCGTCCGCTGCAAACAGCCGACCCGCAGGGCCGACGGCAGTTATGTCCGTTTCGACCGCAATGCGATCGTGCTGGTGGACAACGACGGAACGCCGCGCGGCACCCGCATTTTCGGAGCGGTGGCCCGTGAACTCAGAGATCGCCGGTTCATGAAGATCGTGAGCCTGGCCAGCGAGGTGGTGTGATGAAGATCAAAAAGGGAGACATGGTATTGGTGAGTTCCGGCGATGATGCCAGCCGCACGCCGCGCAGGGTGACGCAGGTCATCTCAGGCGGCCAGAAGCTGGTCGTCGAAGGGGTGAACATGGTGTTCAAGCATGTGCGGCGCGGGCATCCGAAGAGTCCACAGGGGGGCCGGTTGCGCAAGGAAATGCCGATCGCCGCCGCCAAGGTGTTGTACTACTGCGATGCCTGCCAGAAGGGAGTGCGGCTGGGGTTGCGTTACACCAACGACGGCACCAAGGAGCGTCATTGCCGCAAGTGCGGCAAGTCGGTCGGCCAGGTCAGCCCCGCCAAGACAAGTTACGCCAAGAGCAAGAAGTAGTCCTTCTCAGGTTCAGCAGAGAGATTCAGGGTTTCGAGATTTAGAGGCATTCGTCATGTCGTCGCGACTTAACACGATATACAAGCAGGAAATCATTCCGCGGCTCAAGCAGGAGCTGGGGCGGGACAATCTGCATTCATTGCCCAGGCTGCAGAAGGTCGTCGTGAACATGGGCGTCGGGAAGTCGATTCTGGACTCCAAGATTCTCGACGAAGCCATCGAGCATCTGGGACAGATCACCGGCCAGAAGCCCGTCATCACGATCGCCCGCCGTTCGGTGGCCCAGTTCAAACTGCGTGAAGGAATGAAGATTGGCTGCTGCGTGACGTTGCGCGGCGACCGCATGTACGAATTCCTCGACCGCCTGATTTCGCTGGTGCTGCCGCGAGTCCGCGACTTCCGTGGATTGAATCCGAAGGCCTTCGACGGTCGGGGCAACTACAGCCTGGGCCTCAATGAGCAGGTGGTGTTTCCCGAGATCAACGCCGACAAGGTCAAGCATGTTCAAGGCATGAACATCGCCATCGTGACATCGGCTAAGAACGACGAAGAAGGCCGCGTCTTGTTGCGGGAACTTGGCATGCCCTTCCGCAAAGACGCCGCCGCCTGACACTATTAGAGAATTTTCTTGCGTATCCCTGAAGAGGTCGAAATGGCGAGTGTTGCAAAAATCGTGGCGGCCAACAAAAAGCCGAAGTTCTCCAGCCGGATCGTGCGCCGTTGCCAGTTGTGCGGCCGGCCGCGAGCGGTGTATCGCAAGTTCACGGTCTGCCGCATCTGTTTTCGCGACCTGTGCCTGGACGGCTTGGTTCCCGGCGTCAAGAAGGCCAGTTGGTAATCTCTACCCCCCTCCCCCCGGCGACTCGCCGGGGGCTAAATGACTCATTCGTAACTCCTAGCTCCTTCCCGCCCATGATGACCGATCCGATTGCCGACATGCTGACGCGGATTCGGAACGCGATGCTCAACGAGAGCCCGATCGTTGAGATGCCGAGTTCCAAGATCAAGATCGGCCTGGCGCAGGTGCTCGAGCGCGAAGGCTTTATCTGGGAGTTCGCAGTGGTGGAAGGGAAACCGCACAACGTCTTGCGGATCGGCATCAAGTACGGCCCGAACGGCGAGCGCGTGATTCAGCATCTGGAACGGGTCAGCAAACCAGGCCTGCGGGTTTATGTGGGGCACGATGATATCCCTGAAGTCTTGCAGGGCTTGGGGATTTGCGTCCTTTCGACGCCCGCGGGTTTGCTCAGCACGCGCGAAGCGCGGGCCAAGCACGTCGGCGGGGAACTGTTGTGCAAGGTGTGGTGATTGGTCGTCTTAATCATTGGTAAATCAATGTCCCGAATTGGAAGAATGCCCGTCCCGGTTCCAGCCGACGTGAAGGTCGCCGTCAGCGGCGATCAGATCAGCGTCAAGGGTCCGCACGGGGAACTGTCGATGCCGCTGCCGTCCAAGGTCCACGTCGCGTACGACGATGCGGCCCGGCAGGTTGTCGTGACCCGTCCGGACGATCATCGCGAGACGCGGGCGTTTCACGGACTGATGCGAGCGTTGATCAATAACATGGTTGTCGGGGTCAAGAGTCCGTTCGAGAAGCGACTCGAGATTCAGGGCACGGGTTATCAGGCGACATTGGCGGGCAAGGTGCTCAAGCTGCAGGTCGGCTACGCGAACACGATCGAGTTGCCGCTTCCGGAAAAAGTGATCTGCGAGGTTCCGGCTCCGACACAGATCATCGTCCGCAGCATCGACAAGCACGCGGTGGGACAGTTCGCCGCCAACATCCGTCGGGTCAGGCCGCCGGAACCGTACAAGGGCAAGGGAATTCGTTACGTCGGCGAACAGGTTCGCCGGAAGGAAGGCAAGGCGGCGGCAGGCGGCTGACGTTTCCTTGTGGTTTAGTCATCAGGTCCATTCACACCAGCGGCTCCAGAGCGGCATAACCGGTTGAAGTCATCGCCGCGAGCGGCTGTATCACCAGGACAATTGAGATGAAGTCATCATTACGAATCGCCAAGTCCCGCCAGCGACGGTCGCACCGCGTCCGCAACAAGGTGCGCGCCTCGCGGCGGCCCAGGCTGAGCGTCTATCGCAGCAACATGCACATTTACGCCCAGATCATCGACGACGGCGCGGGCCGCACGTTGGTTTCGGCTGCCTCCACGGAACAGGCGGTGGGGGGGGCCGGCAAGGATCAGGGCAACGTCGACGCCGCCAAACGCGTGGGCAAGGCGATTGCCGAGCGTGCGGTGAAGGCGGGGATCACTCAGGTGGCGTTCGATCGCGGCGAATACCGGTTTCACGGCCGAGTGGCGGCGCTCGCCGAAGCGGCCCGCGAAAGCGGTCTCGATTTTTAGTGATCAGAAGTCAATGGTTTTGCAGGCCAGACGAACTGCACAGAATTAGCTGACGAGGAGTAACGCGTGCCCCAAGAATCAGGCTCAAACCGACCCGAAAAAGTCGTCCAAATCCGTCGCTGCGCCTGTGTGGTGAAGGGTGGACGACGCTTCAGCTTCGCGGCTCTGGTCGTTGTCGGCGACGAAAAGGGAAAGGTCGGCTGGGGCTACGGCAAGGCTCAGGAAGTGCCGATCGCCGTCGAAAAGGCCACCAAGCAGGCTAACCGCCAGTTGAAGCAATACCCGCTGTCGGGCACAACGATTCCGCATCAGGTCATCGGCCGCTTCGGGGCGGCCCGCGTACTCTTGATGCCTGCGAATCCCGGTACCGGCATCATCGCCGGCGCCACGGTGCGCGCGGTCGTGGAATCGATCGGCATCAAGGACATTCTCAGTAAGAGCCGGGGGTCGAACAATCCCTCGAACCTGGTGAAGGCGACATTGAACGGCCTGGAGCAATTGCGGACGCGAGAAGACATCGCCCGGCTCCGCGGCGTGGAGGTATAAGCAATCATGATTATCGACGACGTCCATCGCGGAATACATAAGCACGACAAGCCCAAGCGGCTCGGTCGCGGCCTTGGCTCCGGGCACGGCAAGACCTGCGGGCGCGGCCACAAAGGGGCCAAGAGCCGGTCGGGCTACCAAAAGCGCAAGGGCTTTGAAGGGGGGCAGATGCCCATCTTTCGCCAGATTGCCAAGCGCGGCTTCAATAACAACGCCTTCGCCGAGAAGGTGTTCGCCGTGAACGTGTCGGCGCTGGAAGACAGCTTCGACAATGGAGCCGTCGTGAGTCCCGAGACGCTCAAGGAACAGGGACTGGTGAAAGGCCAATTCGACTCGATCAAGATCCTCGGGAATGGTACCCTTTCCAAGAAGTTGACGGTCCAGGCCCATGGTTTTTCCCGTTCGGCGGAAGAGAAGATCACCGCGGCGGGAGGGCAAGTCGAGCGAATTCTCGGCTAAACGGATGTACCACGGAACGCGTCGCCATGATCCAGTCAGTCGTACCGCCGGTTCTTGCAGCCGGCATTCCCGCGGGCTGGGTCGCCCAACAGGGTTGAAGGACTAATCCTCCATGTGGTCTCGATTCATCACGATCATCCGCATTCCCGAACTGCGCCAGAAGATCGTTCTGACGCTCGTCCTGCTGGCCGTCTACCGGATGGGCTTCAGCATCCCGCTGCCGTTCATCGACCAGTCGAAGTTCGCGGAAATGCGCCAGGCGATGAGCGATCAGCAAGGGGGCATCGGCACCCTGATGCAGACGGTCGCCCTGTTCTCCGCCTCGTCGCTGGGAAACGCCACGATCTTCGGGTTGGGCATCATGCCCTACATTTCGGCGTCGATCGTGTTTCAGCTCCTGGGCGAAGTCTACCCGCCGCTCGAACGCCTCAAGAAGGAAGGTGAGGCCGGGCGCAAGAAAATCAATGAATATACGCGCTATGCCACGGTCGTGGTCTGCCTGTTGCAGAGCTACGTGTGGATCAAGATGCTGCGACAAGGCATGGGGTCGGGAGTCTCCGGGCTGATCGTCCAGGGCTACGACGGCTTCTGGTACGAAATCATCGCGGCCATCACGATGACGGCAGGGACGATCCTGTTGATGTGGATCGGCGAGCAAATCGACGAGTACGGGATCGGGAACGGCATCAGCCTGCTGATCATGGCGGGCATTCTTTCGCAGATGCCCGCGGCGATGATTCAGCTCTTGAAGCCCGCGTTCGTCAACAACCAGATCAATATTTCGCTCGGAACCGATACCGGCATCGACAAGTTGCTGCTGCTGTCCGCCCTGTTTATCGCGGTGATTGTCGGGGTCATAGCAATTACCCAGGCGCAGCGGCGCATACCAATTCAAAGCGCCAAGCACGTTCGTGGCCGCCGCGTCATGGGTGGCACCCGTCAGCATCTGCCGCTGCGTGTCAATCAGGCGGGCGTGATGCCGATCATCTTCGCTTCGAGCCTGCTGATGATCCCGATGTTCATCTGCAGTTACTTGAACAGCATGTTTCCCGGCAGCAGCTTCTGGACAATGATGTCGGGCGTCTTCAGCGCAACGGGCCGGGGGTACATTTACAATCTCTGCTATGTCGGGCTGATCTACTTCTTCTGCTACTTCTGGACGGCGGTGACGTTCAATCCACGCGACATTGCCGACAACTTGAAGGACATCGGCAGCTTCGTGCCGGGCTACCGGCCTGGGACGCGAACCGCGCAGTTCCTGGAAGAGGTCATGACTCGCATCACTTACGTCGGCGCTGGCTTTCTGGCCATCGTGGCGATCATTCCCACAGTGGTGGCGACCAGCATGAATATTCCGCTGCTCGTGGCCAGCTTCTTCGGGGGCACTGGTCTGTTGATCGTCGTGTCGGTGGCGCTGGACCTCGTGCAGAAGATCGACAGCCACCTCGTCATGCGGAACAAGCCGGGCCTGCTTGACACCGAACAGGGCTGACCGCACCAGGCTAATTGGCTCACTCACATTTCGTGATTACGCTCAAGAGTCGCAGGGAACTGGGATTGATGCGCGAGGCGGGCCGGCTGGTCGCCGAGGCGCACCAGATCGCCGCAGCCATGGTGGCCCCCGGCGTGACGACTCGCGAGATCGATCAGGCGGTCGACGACCTCTTCGCACGGCATGCAGCGACGCCCCTCTTCAAGGGGTTTCCTGGCGAGATCCCCTTCCCCGCCGCGACCTGCATCAGTGTCAACGAACAGGTGGTGCACGGGATTCCCGGCGACTACGTGCTCCAGGCCGGCGACATCGTCAGCGTCGACACCGGCTGCAGACTGAATGGCTGGTGCGGCGATGCGGCCTGGACTTATTCCGTCGGCGAGATCAACGACGAGAAACGCCGACTGATGGACGCAGGCCGCGAACTGCTGGCCATCGCCATCCGGGCGTTCGGCACATGCGGGAAGTGGTCGCAAGTCGCCCGCTTGATGATGAAGGGGGCGCGCGAGGCGAAGTTCAGTCTCGTCGAACAGTTCGTGGGACACGGCATCGGCAAGGAGATGCACGAGCCGCCGCAGGTTCCCAACTATACGAATGCCTCGGTGAGGGATCACGATTTCGCGCTCAAGCCGGGCCTGGTGCTGGCGATCGAGCCGATGCTCAATGCGGGAACGCACGAGGTGCGCATCCTGCCCGACAAGTGGACGGTGGTGACCGCCGACGGGCGTCCCAGCGTGCACTTCGAGCACACCGTGGCCCTCACGCAGGAAGGTCCGGTGCTGCTGACGGAAGGGGTCGGCGAGCCATTGGATATCGGCCCGCAACCATAAATCGCGGCCAATCCGTGCTTCGCATCGCTCGCCCGGCGCGCTATGATGTCGGCCTGACGCACTCGACCCACTGAGGCCGAACAGGCTGCCAAAGGACATTGATGAATTCTCGACAACGCGACCAACTCACCCGCCGGAGCCTGCTGGAGATCGGCTCACTCGGCATGGCCGGGCTGTCGCTGCCGCGGATGCTTCAGGGGCAAGCGTCTGCGTCCGACAGCGGACTGATTGAACCCGCTGTCGACGCCTGCATTCTGCTGTTCCTCGATGGCGGACCAAGCCACATCGACATGTGGGATCCCAAACCCGAGGCGGCGGCCGAGATTCGCGGCGAGTTCTCTCCCATCTCGACGTCGGTGCCGGGCTACCAGGTGACCGATCAGATGCCGAGGCTGGCGCAACAGATGCACTTGGCGACCGTGGTGCGGTCGATGCATCACAGTGTGAACAACGCCCACGCGGCAGCCGTCTATTGTGCACTCACCGGCCACGACCGCGGCGAGATCGGCGGCGGCACACGGTCCACCGATTATCCGTCACCCGGTTCCGTCACTAGTCTGTTGAGGCCGGTCGATTCGGGGTGTGTTCCGCACGTCTGCCTGCCGTACATCACGAAGGAAGGGGCGGGCGGTCCGCCCCAGCCGGGATTCTTTGGAGGGTTTCTCGGCCATTCGTATGACCCATTCTTCGTGCTCAAGGATCCCAACGATCCAGCGTTCGCCGTGGACGAACTCTCGCTGCAGGGGAGCGTGACGGAATCGCGTTTCGAACGCCGCCGGGAGCTCTTCTCATGCCTTGATGGCGGCGCGGATGCTCACGTCAGCGGCGAGATGACGAGGTTTCAGGAACGCGCCCTGGAACTCCTCACATCGGGTCCGACGCAGGCGGCGTTCCGGCTCGATCAGGAGGACGACGCCGTTCGCGAAGCCTATGGTCGCAACATCTACGGCCAGAGCGTCCTGCTCGCCCGGCGTCTGATCGAGGCCGGCACCCGGCTGGTGACCGTCTCCTGGGCGCCCGATGCGAACGCCACCTGGGACACTCATGGTGGGAACTTCGAGAAGCTGCGGGGATCGCTGTTGCCGCAGCTTGATGCCGCGTGCGCGAGCCTCATCAACGACCTGCAGCAGCGTGGCATGCTCCAGCGGACACTGGTGGCGGTGATGGGAGACTTCGGGCGCACTCCGAAGATCAACGCCAACAACGCCGGGCGCGACCACTGGAACTTCTGTTACAGCCTGATGCTGGTGGGAGGCGGGTTCGGCCAGGGACTGATCTACGGTCGCAGCGACGAGATCGGGGCGTTTCCGGCGGCTGACCCGCTCAAGCCCGCCGACATCGTGGCCACGATTTACAACCAGTTTGGGATACCTCCGGAGACCGAGATTCACGACCACTTCGGGCGCCCCTATCGCCTGGCCCCGAACGATGGACATGTGATTCACGAACTGCTGGGCTGATTCTGGCTGCCGCCGATGACTTGCGGTCCGTCACAGCCGGCGCGATCGCATGGCAAACTTTGACGAAGTCGCGGGTCTTTCGGCCTCTATCTTGACCTGCATCGCGGCGGATGCGTAGCATCAGGAAGTCGGGGATTCGTCTGTCGTTACGACCGGTACAATCGGTTGGATCCGCAGAAAGTTCAGGTTCGATCGCGGCGCAACCGATCATAGCGAAAGACGATATTCCGGAATCGCGGTTGGATGCGCTTGGGGGACTCCCGTTCCATTCCAGGGACGGCCGAATCCCTCTTGGGGATGAAGCATGCATACACTTGGCAAAGTACTGATGTTCTTCGTGATCGTCGGGGCGCTGGGCGGCGCCTACCTCGCTGCGCGTCTGCTCGACACGCGATCGGGCTGGATGGCGAAAGTCGAGGCCGGTGCGCTGCAGTACGACGAGAACGCCTTGAACCTCGTCGCCGCCGAGCGGCGCGCCAGCGAACGCGAGAATGAAGTCAACCGGTTGCAGTTCGCCTACAACCGCTATTGGACGGCACCGAACTCGGCCCCCGTGCAAGGCACGACCATCGAGTTGGGAGTGGGTACCAACGTCGCTGATTATGGGCGCACTCCCAATGTGCATCTGTTCGTCGTCGACCAGCAGGGTGCGTCGCAATATCTCGGCCAATTCATCCTCGACCCCCTCAATCCGGACAGATCCGGAGCGACCCTGAATCGCGATCCCTATCCGGGTGAAACCGATCAATGGCCGCAGGGGCTGGGAACCTATCGCGTTCGCGCTTCGATTCCCGCTCCGTGGGGAGAGGAGTTCACCGAACAGTGGAGCCTGTACGGCAGCACCGTGCAGAACTACGATAGCGAACAAGGCATGCTGCGCCGGCAACAGGTGGCTCTGCAGGCCGCGACGGCGCAGCTTGATGAACGCATGCAGGAACTGCAGGGTCATACCGACGCACCGGCGGACGCGGATGTCGTCGAAAGGCTGGGCATTGTCGAAGCCATGCGACTGTCGGAAATCTCGCGGGATCAGACTCTGGAACAACTCGATGCCCTCAGGCGCGAGTACTCGGCCAAGTGGCTGCAGTT
>JANNSB010000052.1:0-12330 GCA_031402175.1 Planctomycetaceae bacterium | reverse complement strand
ACGGTCGCCATCAGCCCGCAGATAGTGAGGGAATACACGAAGTGCATCGAGCTGGACCACGAGAGGTTGACGCCGGCCAGTTTAATGCTGACGGGATACGCCACTCCGGCGATGACCCACAGCGTGAGACAGATCAATGCGCACAACAGCCCCAGTCGCAGCGATAGAAGGCGGGCGCGGAGTTGGACGGGTTCGAGTTCGTCCACCGTTCGGTTGCGGCCTGCAAAACGTCGCCGCCTCCCTGGCATGTTGCTCACGACATAGTAGGCGGGAATCATGAGCAGGAATGTTCCGACGGGAAACGCAATACCATTGATCCAAGCCTGGATCAGATCGAACTTGGGTAGTGCCCCTTCCAGTTGTTCCACGACACGCGACCGGTTGTAGTGATGGTTCGCCACGGCCGAGATGATGTTCGGGGTGAGCACCGAAGCCACGAGGATCCACATCGCCCAGGGCCTGAGCCTCGTGCGCCACGAGTTCGACTCAGGATCGACGAGATCCCGCGCCGTGTGGTTAAGGCACAGTTCCAGTTGTTTCGAGAGTTCGACGCCATCCTGCCAGCGTTCGTCGCGATTGGGCCTGAGCGACTTGCCGAGAATTCGCTTAAGAGTTGCTGGCGTCTCAGGAGACAGCCGGTCGATGGCGTCTTGCCAGGCGTTGTTACGGCGGTCGATCATCAGTTCGAGCGACTCGCTCCAGCAACCGGGGATCACATCGTCAGGGAAGGGGCGTTCGCCTTCCAGCAACTCGTATAAGAGGACGGCCAGCCCGTAGAGATCGCTGCGACCGTCCAGTTCATCCGGTTGGCGGTCAAGGCTGGGGTGGCAGGCCTCAAGCTGTTCGGGAGACATGTATGCCAGGCTCCCGCCGAAGTACGCGGCGGCGGTGGCCCCCTGCACACCTTCACCGAAGCTGATGTTGAAGTCGGCGAGCTTGGGAACTCCTTCGGCAGTCAACAAGACATTGGCGGGTTTGACGTCGCGATGCTGCACCTTGCGTTCGTTCGAGTAATGCAGAGCCTGAGCCAGTCGAGAGCCAAGCCAGGCGACAACATCGGGCCAGTCCATCGCGCAGAGTTGCTTGCGCAGCGTCGAATCGGTCGGCCGGATGTCGCCGCGCTTCTCCAGCGACTCATCGATGACTTGCAACAAGATCGCGCCGGCGCGCTGCGACGCGGGCACTTTCGAGACACGTTTGCACACGGCTTCGAGCGTGCCGCCGGGAACATACTGCATGTACAACAGTCGCAATCCCTGCTCGGGCAGACTGCGAACGTCGTACACGCGGACGATGTAGTTGTGATCGAGTTGCGACAGGGTCTGCGGTTCGAGTCCCTTGTCCTCGGAAATCTTCACGGCGACGAGTCGCTGCATCGACTTCTGTCGCGCGAGGAAGACCTTGGCGAAGGCTCCCTTGCCGAGGGCGAGCAGCAGTTCGAAGTCATCGAGACAGTCGCCGACTTCGATCGCGGCAAGGGCGGCCGTATGCACGCCGCTGTTGACCATCGTGCTCTGGTACTCTTCATTGAGTCCCAACAGTTGCCGCATCGACTTGACGTGTTCGGGGTATTCGTCGAGGTACTCCGCGGGATCGATGTTGAGTCCGCTTCGCCGGCGGATGTGGAATTCCTCGTAGATGAGGTCGGCGGGCGGGCCGTTGGCTCCCAGTTCCGGGAATTCCTCGCAGTACTCCAGGAGCCGTTTTGGCAAATCGACCTTGAGCCACCGATACTCCAGATCGACTTTGATCAGTTCGGCGAGCACCGCGGTGCGCGTGCGGTTCGATTGCGGGAGGTACTCGGAGATGTTGGGCGGTCCGTTGTCGGCCTCCCAGGCATCAATGAACCGGTCGACCGCTTCGGAAAGGACTTCAAAAGTCCCGCGCACGTTGATCGACGTATCGGCATGAAGCGGCCCGGAGCGAATGGCGGGCGCGGGCGAGTTCCCCATTTGTGAATCAGGCGCGGAACTCTCCATGGGCGTGCCAGACGTTAAGACCGGGACACGTTGTTCCCAACGGCAGGTAAAGGGGGGAATCGATCAGGCCGGCAGTCTCGGAGAAGATCATACCAACGACGCTGGAGGGCGGAAACAAGCAAACTACCATTGGACGTAGTCTCAGGGATGCATTGTTTCCGGTTGAATCGTTTCGGCATCGTTATGCGATTTTCCCAAGCCTCGCAGTCGGCAAAGTCGGATTCGATTGAGAATGGCGCTCACCGGAAACTACAGTGCCCCTTGCGAGCGTACAACTCGCGCGGTACCGTGGGTGTTCCCTCCGCAAATAACAGGCCCTGCATGAAGTTTGCCTTTCTCGTTCATCCCATCTCCGACTACACCGGTGAACTGTGGGACTTGGCGATTGCCGCCGCGGATCTCCGTTCCGCCTGGGGCAATGACCCGTTTCGGTCATGCTCCCTGCTGCGGCAGGCGATGCGACATGCCATGGAGGCCGCCGGCTCCGAGGCCGGCGAGATTCGCGTGGTCGACAACATCACCGGACTGGTGTCGGTGAACGGTCGGCCGTCCGAAGGCAGGATCTACGAGATCCCACTCAGGGCGGAAGAGTTCCTGGCCAATCCCACGAACGCCATTGAACAAGTGCGTACAGCGGCCGAGCAAGCCGTCGAGTGGGGTGCCGAGATCGTGGGCCTGGGTGCCATGACCGGCATCGTCGGCGCCCATGGAACGTGGCTGGCCGAGAACCTGCCGATTGCCGTCACCACCGGCAACAGCCTCACGGTCTATGCGGCGTACCGAAACCTGTTGACCGCCTGTGAAGAACTCGACATCGACCTCACGCAGGAAACGGTCGCGGTGGTCGGCATTCCGGGAAGCATTGCGACCGGGCTGGCGGGACTCATTAAGCCTCATTGTAGAGAACTGCTCGTCGTGTCGCGGCAGTCGTCCCCCCGCGCTTTGAAGCGAGCCGAGTCGCTGGGCGCCGAACTGCTCACCGACATCGAAGAGGCTTTACAGCGTTCGCGAATCATTCTCACTGCGACATCCAGCGGCGGCGCGGTCCCACCGGCCAAGCTGCGCTCGGGTTCGATCGTGCTCGATGTTGCCGTTCCGCCCGATGTGGAAGGGGCAGGCATCAACCGCACCGACGTACTCATCCTCACGGCCGGGCTGTCACAGATCCCAGCCACGATGCCTCGCGAGTCGGGCTTTCTGTGGTTTCATCGCGGCATGATTCCCAGTTGCCTCGCCGAAACGATGGTGCTGGCTCTCGAAGATCGGAAGGAATCCCTCTCACTCGGACAGAACCTGTCGCTGGCCGCCATCGAGCGCATCGGACAAATCGCCGAAAGTCACAAGTTCGGTTTCGGCACGTTGCACTCGTTCGGCCACCCGATCGAGCTGTCGCGCCTGACGGAGTTTCGCAAGACCCTTCGGCGACGCAGGTCGCAAGGCGGGGGTATCGTCAAGCGGTCGACATCGTTACTGCCGACGCGATCCGCATCGCTGCTGTATCAGCGGCACATCAACCCGATTCTGGGACATCCTGAATTGAAGGACGTGCTGGTCAAGACGTTCGTCCGTGGCGAAGGGATGCATCTGTATGACGAACAGGGTCGAGAATACCTCGACTTCGTGGCTGGCTTCGGGTCTGTCAACCTGGGTCACAATCCTCCGCAGGTCGTGGGCGCGATTCGCGAAGCATTGACCGCGCAGGTTCCGGGATTCGCTCAGGCCGCAGTGAATCCGCTGGCCGCGAAGCTGGCGGATGAACTGGTCGCGGTCTCGCCGCAGGGACTCGATCAGGTCTTCTTCTCGAACAGTGGATCCGAAGCCAACGAAGCCGCGCTCAAGCTGGCCCGTGCCGTCACCGGGCGGACGGCTTATCTCTCCTGCGAACGTTCGTATCACGGCAAGACCCTGGGCTCGTTGTCGGTCACAGGAAACGTGTCTTATCGCAAGCCGTTCGAACCGCTGATCCCCGACTGCCATCGCATTCCCTTCGGCGACTTCGAGAAGCTGGAAGAACAGCTCGAGACGGGTCGATATGCCGCCTTCATCGTCGAACCGATTCAGGCGGAAGGAGGCATGTACGAGCCGCGTCACGGCTGGTTGCGCGAGGCGGAGTCGTTGTGCCGCGCAAACAACACGCTGTTCATCGTGGATGAAGTTCAGACAGGGATGGGACGCACGGGAAATCTGTTCGCCTGTGACCACGACGAAGTCTCTCCCGATGTAATGACTCTCGCGAAATCGCTCGGCGGCGGCATGATGCCCATCGGCGCCACGCTGATGCGGCGTGAGCACTGGAATAAAGCCTACGGCAGCTTGACGCAGTTTGCGCTGCACACCTCGACCTTCGGCGGCGGCAGCCTCGCTTGTGCAGCGGGGAGTGCGGCCGTCGATGCGCTGTCGAATGAACAACTGCTTCACAACGTGAACGATCGCTCGGAAGAGTTGAAGGCTGGTCTGAAGGAATTGTGCAATCGGCATGTTTGTCTGAAGGAAGTTCGCGGTCGCGGACTGCTGTTGGGTTTGGAGTTCCATCCGCTGCCCAAGCAGGCGCAGCGTCACTGGGCCGGCAGCGATTCGTGGATGGGCAGTCTGCTCGGCACCGACGTGGAAGCAATACTGTCCACGTTCTCGGTGCTGTACGTCGTGCAGACGCTGCTCGATGCGCATCGTATCTACACGCAGTCGGCCCGCTCGAATCCGTTCGTCGTCCGTATCCAGCCGCCGTTGATCATCACCAGCGAACAGGTACAGCGGTTCCTGAGCGCGATGGGCGAGACGTGCGAGGAACTCGATCGCGCCATTCGTCTGACCGACAACCTGATGGCCCGCTCGGTCAACGGACGCCTGGCCAACGCTTAGTCGCCTTTCGCTCCGCGAAAGTAGCGTAGCGGCACGGCCGATACTGATTCTCGTCAAGAGGGTGTTGCGATGTTCCGGCGCTTCTTTCGCGGAGCGAAAGGCGACTCATCGTCCGAAGACTTTGCCCCAGCGTTTTCCGCCGGGCTTGTTTTCGTCGCCAGACTCGGTCTCGGCCGGTTTCTGAGCTATTCCCAGCCTGCGGATTTGCGTTTCCAGTTCCTTGCGAACCTGGTCGAGGTGCGCGCGATCGCGGGAGATCTTCGCGCGCTCGATCGAGCTGCTGAGTTCTTCCTGCCTGATCGTTTGTCGCAGGTCGATTTCGAGTTGGAGCAAATGCTTGTGCAGTTCTTCGGGAATGCTCTCGAGCGACTTCCAGTCCGGCGAGTTGGTGCGATTGGCTTCGGCGATGCGGGCGCGGGCGATCAACTGCTGGACGCAATCCTCTCGCGCGATGATCGCCTTTCGTAAAGCATCGACATCCGCCGTCTGCACGTCGATCGGTTCGGGAACCACGAAGTCCGGCAGCGGCAGGAAGCAGACATCGTGCGGGGCAGATGCCTCGTGCGAGTTCGTAGCCGGTGCGGCACTCGCGATTGATGCCCTGGGTGATTCGTCGGTGTGCTGCTTGCCGCCGGAACCATCGGCGGATTGCGACTTGAGGAAGGCGGTCAGCAGCGAGCCTGTCGGCACTTCGGCGGGCGGTTCGGTATGCCGGGATGAAGTCGACCCGGATGACCGTGGCGAAGTCTGACTACCCGACTCGAATGACTTGAGGGCTTCGAAGACATGCGAGAGCCGGCGGTCGATGCGTTCGAGCGACTCGCCGAGTTCGATTTGCTCCCACTGCTGCAAGAACTGGTTGAGTCGGTCGGAGGTGTCGCCCTGCAACGGGCCGTGGCCCGAATGGCCCTCGGACTTCGACGATGAGGGCTGTGGCTCTACATCCGATCCACAACGGCTGATCCAATCGAGCCGATTGGCGGCCTCTTCCAATTGCCGGGCCAGCAGGTCGATGGTGGCATCCCGCTGATCGAGTTCAGCGCGCAATGCCGCAATCTGATCCGCGCCGCTGGCTGGCGATAGGGTATTTGCGTCCATGGGAGGTCAAAGGGGATGGCCTCCCGAAGCCTAGCACGCTGGTCGGTGGATTGGCGTCAAACGCAGTGTGAACTTCAAACTGTGCGGAAATCCGAGGATCTGCGGCATCCGGTTGTACGGATTGCATGCATGGGAAGGGGCAGGTGGGAAGGCCGCGCATTCACCGATGGGGGCTGAGGGATCGCTTCCTTACGGGAAATTCATCAAGATCGCCTCCCACAAACTTCCGCCGGGAATTGCGGTGGACCCGTTCACCCGCGTATTCTGTAGGGCTAAGGGCGTATTGCCGAAGAGTTTGGGCCTCTTGTTGTTGAGGAGTTTGCCCGGCAGACGTTTTTGTTATTGTGGAGTCTCTTTACAGCGGTTTCGCGGTATCCCTTGTTCATTCGTACGCCGCTGCAAATACTGAATTCATAGTCTTTCTTCGTAGTTGTTCGTTCCTGGAGAGATGAACTGATGAGTGCTGACAATGTGATCGAGATACGCAATCTGTCGAAAGCGTATCGGGATTTCTGGGGCAGAAAAAAGGTTCAGGCGGTCAACTCGTTGACGCTCGACGTCAAACGCGGCGAAGTGTTCGGCCTGCTGGGCCCGAACGGTTCTGGCAAGACGACGACCCTCAAGATGCTCCTGGGGCTGCTGTTTCCGACCGCTGGTTCAATTTCGGTCCTCGGACGCCCCGCCCACGATGTCGAGAAGAACGAGAAGATCGGTTACTTGCCCGAAGAATCGTACCTGTACCGCTTCCTGAACGCCGACGAGACGCTCGACTTTTACGGGCGGCTGTTCAATATCTCCAAGTCCGAGCGCCGCAAGCGCCGGGATTTCTTGATCAACGAAGTCGGACTGCAGCATGCCCGCCGACGGCAGCTTAAGGAGTATTCCAAGGGCATGACCCGCAGGATCGGCCTCGCGCAAGCTCTCATCAACGATCCCGAGCTCGTGTTGCTGGATGAGCCGACGAGCGGTCTCGATCCGATCGGCAGCAACGACATGAAGGTGCTGATCCGCAAGCTCAAGAGTCAGGGGAAGACAGTGGTGATGTGCAGCCACCTGCTCGCCGATGTCCAGGACGTGTGCGATCGCATCGCCATCCTGTATGCGGGTGAACTCAAGGTGCTGGGTGGCGTGCACGAGCTTCTCGAAACTCAGGACGAGACCAGGATTCTCTCATCGAGCCTGAGCGACGCGGCCATTGCGGACGTCAAGGCAGTACTGGCCCGCCACGGAGCGGAGTGCAAGGATGTCTCGCATCCGACAGCGACGCTCGAAGATCTCTTCCTGCGAACGGTCAAGGAAAGCCGGGATCGTCCGGGACGCCGAATCGTGACGGAAACGCCGCCGGGTTCGTCCCAGGCGTCATAGAACGTCGCCCACGGTCAGGCGCGGATTCGGCCCGGAGGGCTGTACGGTACTCGGGAACAACTTGGCTTTCGCTGGCAGGTCTCATTCATGTTTAGAGAAGTCTTACCGTTCGACATACTTGGGGGGTTCACGCTCTGGCTCATGACGACGGCGTCATTGGTGGGCGTGATTCTGGGCATCGCCCTGCTGGTTTCGCTCGTTCTGCACGGCGGGGCATTCCTGGGCAACTTTTCCCGCGGCACTCGGGAAGTGCTGGTCGATCTTGTGGACGTCTCCCCACGACGTATCGGGGCGATCATGCAGGTGACCATCAAGGAATCGGTGCGCCGCAAGGCGCTGCTCGTATTCGTCGTGTTTGTAATCGTGTTCATGTTCGCCAACTGGTTTCTGGGTGGCGACGATGAATTGTCGTCCGCGAAGCCCTACATCAGCACCGTGCTGATGGCGCTCAACTGGATGATCATCCCGGTCGCCTTGCTGCTGTCGTGCTGGGGATTGCCCGCGGACATCAAGGACCGTTCACTCCACACGGTCGTGACCAAGCCCGTCCGCAGGAGCGAGGTGCTGTTGGGTCGAATGCTGGGATACTGTGCGGTGAGTCTGGTGATGCTCGCGGCGATGGGCGCGGTGGGATACGTCTGGATCATTCGGAGCGTGCCGGAACTCGCGCGAGATCAACTCATTGGACGCGTGCCGCAATACGGCACGCTGAAGTACCTCGGCGACGACGGGGTCGTAGGCATCGGCAAAAACGTCGGCGACATGTGGGAGTACCGTTCATTCGTCAGCGGCGGGACCAAGTCGTGCGGTGTATACACATTCGAAAAGATCGACACTGAAGCGATTCGAGCAGCCGGCGTCATGCGCTTGGAATACAAATGGGAGGCATTCCGTACGTACAAAGGGGACATCGAGACTCCGGTGCGATTCCGGATCTACCTGATCAATCCCGACACCGAACTGACGGTGCGCATTAGCACGCGCGACTTCGAGATTCAGGAGTTCGCGGTCGGATCCGAAGACACAGTCATCGATATCCCCATCGCTGGGATCTCGCCCAGACCGGGAGCCGACGGAGAGTTCTACGTGACTGCCGCGGGAGCCGACCTGGCGAGCGTCGGCGGACAGTTCGACCCTCAACATCTGAACCTGGTCGATGACCTGATTGCCGACGGCAAGTTGATCGTGCGTGCCTACTGCGTCGACAACATGCAACACATCGGCATGGCGCGGCATGACTTGTTCATCCGTCTGCCGGATCGGCCATTCATGGTCAGCTACGCCAAGAGCGTGCTGAACACGGCGCTGATGGTGATTCTCATCGTCGTGCTGGGAACCACCGCGAGCTGTTTTCTCAAGGGGCCGGTGGCCACGATCCTGACGTTCGGCCTGATCATTCTGGGACAGGGCCTGCGGGAGATGATGGACGACCTGCTCAAGCAGTTCTACGACAAGGAGAGCCCCGGGATCCTGGGCGGCGGACCGCTGGAGTCGGCTTATCGATTGCTCCACCAGATGAACCAACAATCCGAACTCCCGGAAAATCTGGGAACACAGTTCATCGAGAATGCCGACCAGGGGATCATGCATACCGTGGGATTGACCCGCAACTTCTTCCCCAACTTCAATCATTTCGACACCCGGGAGTTTTTGGCCAACGGCTTCGACATTCCGTTCGATGCCTCGGTGCTGGCGGCTCTTGCGGTAACGGCGTCCTTTGTTCTGCCTTGTTACGTCATTGGATATCTGAGTTTGCGATTCCGAGAGTTGGAGGTGAAATGAATCGTCTGACATCAAAACAACGTAAGTTGATCTACTTGATTACGTGGATGGTGCTCATGGTCCCGATCGGCCTGATGGGCATGCCGGGGCAGGGAATCCTCGCCCAGCGGCGAATCAAATACGATCTGGGTGAAGCCACGCTGGGCGCGGTCGATCCCGCGAGTTCGACCTTGAATCTCGTGCTCCTCGGGATGCGCGGGATCGCCGCGAATCTGCTCTGGATGGAGGCCGACCACCTCAAGGAAACCAAGAACTGGAGCGAACTCGAGCAGCGGGTCAACTCCATCATCCTGCTGCAGCCCCACTTCAAACAGGTCTGGCAGTATCAGTCGTGGAACCTGGCGTACAACGTGTCGGCAGAATGCGACCGCGTCCAAGACCGCTACTACTGGGTCAAGCGCGGGATCAAGTTCATGATGGAAGGAACCGAGCGAAATCGTCACGTACCAGAACTATTTCACGACACCGGCTTCTACCTGGGAAACAAGATCGGGACTTCGGACGAAAAACTGCAGTTCCGCAGATACTTCCTCGATGATCCCATGGACGAGATTTACCAGGATGGGCCTGATGACGAGATCAATCCGGAAGGAATCGACAACTATCTGGTCGCCCGCCAATGGTACGAAATCGCCAATCAGCTCGTGGAAGATGACTATCAGCAACACAAGATGGCCGAGGAACTGTTTCTCGCCTATCCCTATCGAGCTCAGATCAGTTACGCCACCGCGTTGCAATCGATGGGCAATCCTCTCACGGAGGAACCTGAATGGGATAAATCGCGCGAAGCCTGGGTGCGCGCCTATGACGGTTGGACCGGGGAATTTGGAAGAATCTTGATCGAAGTCCCCATCCCGCCGCTCGAGATTCAGATTCGGCTGGAGCCCGACGATGAAGCCGCTTTTGACGAAATGCTTACACAGCAGACAGAGTCCTTTATCGAGAACGTGCCCGACGCCGCGCGATTGACGGTGATTCGGGGCGCTCAAGACGCCGCGCGACAGACATGCTCGTACATCTACTGGCGGTTGCGTTGCAATACAGAACAGAACGAACAGATGGCGGCTGCCCGGCGCAGTTACTTCGAAGGCAAGCGGCTATTCTACGAAGCGCCACAGGATTTCACCGCCGCGCAGGCCAGCCTGTATTCCTCGATGGAGTCGTATCAGGCGGTCGTGACCGAGTTCCCGGAACTCATCGAGGCGACCGACACCGACGTTCTGGAAGACGCGCTTAAGGCGGTGATCGTGTGGCAAGACATCATCATCAACAAACATGGCGAGACATTGCCCGACGACTATCCGCTCAAGACGATCTGGGAAGACCCTCGCTACACTTACGCCAAGGAGGAATACCTGTCTCAGTTTCTTGCCTGGCAGGGGGGCGGGTTGTAATCGGCCGCAACGTGCTACGGGACGGACGCCGGAGTTCGGTTAAGGGAATGTGCATTTATTATGTCGCTGCGGCTTGAGAACGTCACCAAATCGTTTCGCGAACCAGGAGGGACTCGCCTGCCGATCCTGGATGTCCAGCATTTCCAGCTCGCTCAGGGAGAACAAGTCGTCCTGCTCGGCCAGAGCGGTTGCGGCAAGACCACGCTGCTCAACGTGATCGCCGGAATCTCGACGGCGGACTCAGGGACGATCGAGGTCGCGGGCTACGACGTATCAAGACTTTCGGAGCCGGCGCGAGACCGCTTCCGTGCCCAGTTCGTGGGCATCGTCTTTCAGACCTTCAACTTGTTGACGGGATTCACGGCACTCGAAAACGTGATGCTCGGGATGGCGTTCTCGGGAAGGTCCGACAAAGCACAGGCCCGCAAACTGCTGGAGGAATTCGGCTTGGGAGACCGCCTGCAGCATCGACCAGGTCAGCTCTCGGTTGGAGAGCAACAACGCGTGGCCGTCGCCCGCGCGCTCGCCAATCGCCCCAGACTGCTACTGGCGGATGAACCGACCGCCAGCGTCGACCTCGCCAATCAGGAGAATATCCTCAAACAGATTCGCAATGGCTGCCGCGACCAGGACGTATCGCTGCTCCTGGTGACCCACTCTCCGGAAGTCGCCGGCCAGTTCGATCGCGTCGAGAACTTGAATGAATTCAATCTCGCCGGCCGACGCCCGGCAGCTAAGGAGAGCGCATGAATCTCTTCGCCAATTTCCTGTCGATTGTGTCGATCAGCAGCAAGGGGATTCGCTATCGGCTGCTGACATCGGCCCTCACCATGCTGAGCGTCGCTCTGGGCGTGGCGATGATGATCGCCGTCATTCTGGTCTACTCCATGGTGAACACGATGTTCACTCAGGGAGCGGGAACCTATCAGCTCGTTGTCGGCCCCAAGGGGAGCGGCATCGATCTGGTTCTCAGTTCGATTTATCGCATCCGGCCGCCGATCGAAAACGTCCCGTGGCGGTTCTATCAGGAGTTCAAGGAAGACCCGCGCATCGAGGCCTGCATCCCGATCGCATTCGGGGACTACACGCAAGACAGCGATGGCGGCTTTCCCGTCGTCGGCACGATACCGCAGTTCTTCAAATACGATTACGCTCAAGACGAGCCTTTCGTCATTGGGGAGGGCGAGACGTTTCTGCGAGGGAGCTTCGACGCCGTCATCGGCTCACAGGTGGCCCGCGTCAACGGCTGGTCCGCCGGCTCACAGTTCCAGATGGTTCACGGCGGCACCGATCCGACCGTAAGCCATGTGCACGATGAGCTCTTCACGGTCCAAGGCGTGCTGCGACCGACGGGTACGCCGAACGATCGCACGGTGTTCATTCATCTCGACGGGTTCTTTGCCGTCAGCGGCCACGAAAAGCCCATAGACGAGGCGATCTCTCGAATCATGAAATGGTACGGCGAGACCGAGGAGGAGGTTCGGGCACTGTATGCCGATGATCTGGCCGCGATTGCCGACGACGCCGCGGCTCATGCAAACGAGGTGCCGGGAGAGCATCACCACCATCATCACGCGCAGACCGACCTGCAGAAGGAAGTGACGGCCTTACTCGTGCGTACGCGGGCCTCCGAAGATCCCTATGTGCTTGAAACGCAGCGGGCGACCTACTCGATGCAGATCATTGCCGAGATGAAGGAAGGCATCGGCGCGCTCGCCGTCAACCCGCATCTGGAAGTGCGGAATCTGATGGATTCGCTGTTTGGCAACATCCGTCTCGCCATGCTGGTGCTCACGTTTCTGATCATCGTGGTCTCCGGCATCGGCATCTTCGTGAGCATCTACAACTCGATG
>JANNSB010000051.1:0-3106 GCA_031402175.1 Planctomycetaceae bacterium | reverse complement strand
CTTTCCAGCGCGAACCCCGGCGGGTCGATCTGGGTATGGCATGAGGCGCAGCTCGCGACGGCGCGGTGCGCATCAAGTTGCTCGCGAATCGTCGTCGTGCCGCGAATGTCGGGTTCGATGACGCCGACGTTGGCTGGAGGTGGCGGCGGACGGTTGCCGAGTATGCGATCGAGCACCCACACGCCGCGCAATACCGGTGAAGTGGTGGTGCCGTTGGCCGTCACCTTGAGGACGCTGGCCATCGTCAATACGCCGCCGCGATGCGAGTCGGGTGGCAATTGTGTCTTCTCGAACTCCCAGCCGATTGGTCCGTCGATGCCGTAATGTCGCGCGAGTCGTCCGTTGAGCATCGTGAAGTCGCTGTCGATGAAGTTGGCGATGCTCAGGTCTTCTTCCAGTAGTTGCTGAAAGAACAGTTCCGTCTCCCAGATCATCGACACCTTGAGCATGTGGTCGAACTCGGGATACAGAATGTGGCTCGGCTCGGTGAAGTCGATCTCCCGCAGTTGCAGCCATTGACCGACGAAGTTTTTCGTGAAGGCCGATGCCCGCGGATCGCTGAGCATCCGCTCGACCTGAGCGCGAAGCACATCCGAATCCCCCAGTGCCCCTTCCGCCGCCAGCGACAGCAGTTCTTCATCGGGCATCGTGCTCCACAGAAAGTACGACAGCCGGCTGGCCAGGGCGAAGTCATCCAGTCGGCCCGGCTCTTCGCGAAGGAACAGAAAATCAGGAGCCAGCAGCACTCCCTTAAGAGCCGCCCGCACCGCCTGCTCGAACGTGTATCCCGATGCGAGTCGCTCTTCGACGACCGCCACGAAGGGGAGAACGTCGGCATCGGTCACTTCACGACGAAACGCGCGGCGCGTGAACCGGCGAAGAATCTCCTCGGCATCGACGAGCGGTTGATCGGAGACGACTTCCACCCGCTCGCTGTAGTTGTTGTTTGGTGCCGACCCTTGAGCCAGATCGCCGAAGATGCGCCGGTGGCTCTCGGGCGGCCACGAGTCGAAGAGCGGACCTTCCACTTCGATCCACTGCACTTCCAGCCCGGGTTCTTCCCACTTGTCGGCCCCGATCTCATTGACGGCATGCGCGGTCGCCAGTCCGTAAGGTAAGACGGCAATCGTCGCGTGCGGCTCCATGTAATGCTCGAATTCGACCACTGTCGGCTCGTCTGCCGGCGCATCGAAATAGCCGATGAGTCCGTTCGTGCCGGTGAGTTGCTCATTGTTGACGATCACGCGATACGTGACGGGCTGCCCGTCACTCTGATAACCGTTGGCCGAGATGCGAAACCGATAGCGGCCGGGCTGGTTCGGATAGAAGTCGTACATGTGGATCTGATTCCACTCCGACGAACTGAACAGCACGACCGAGTCCTCCAGATGTCGATAGACGTTCTCGGTCGAGGTCTTGATGTGATGCTGGTCCGCACAGAGCATGCGCAACTCAGTCAGCGGGGGCTGCGGCAAGTTGGCGATGGCTTCATCCAAGGCGCGGTCGGCGGCTTGCAGATAGCACTCCATCAAAAACGATGAGGTGTGCAATGCAGCGCCGGCATTGTCGAAGCCGTCGGCTGAACCGTCCTGCGGCAACTCTTCACGAAGGTCGAGCTGCAGGCCGAACAGATCGTTGATCGTGTTCTCGTACTCGATCCGGTTGAGCCGGCGGAGCACGACCCTTCCCTCCGCGGCACGCTGCGCGAGTTCGGCTTGAGCGACCTGCGTGTTGATCCATTCGGTGAAGGCTTCGATCTCGGCGGAGTCAGGTCGAGGTTGCTTCTCAGGGGGCATCTCGCCGTTGGTGACTCGCTCGGACACTCTTCGCCAGCGACGACGCAACGCAGCATCGCCGAATTCGGTGGAGAGTTGATCGACCAGGAAGTCGCCCTGCGGCTCGTCGCCAGTGTGGCATTCACTGCAATGGCGTTCGAGGAACGCTGCGGCTGGATTGTCGAACTGGGCGACCGGCGGCTCGGCCCCCACGTCATCAGCCGGCGCATTGCTGGACACTCCGCCGAGGCCGCACAGCGAGACCAACGCGACGAGATACAGGAATGCGAGCTTCGAAGTACCCATGAGCCGGCCTTCGCGGAACAGCGTTCATCAGGGCTGACAGGCTCGATCTTCGGCTCCCGACATTCCATGTGCAAGGGATGATGCGTCGTCTCCCAAGAATGTTGCGGCTCACCGCGTTCCTGCCCTGAATTCCCTGCCGAACGTGATTCGCTACGATGTGTCGATTCATCCACGACATATCGTGACAGGAAAGAGGCATGCAGTCGTCATACGAAGTCTGGGGGCACACGATCTCCGGCCAAGAGATCGGCAAATGGACGATCTCCAACGATGCTGGCATGTCGGTAGAACTCACCAACATGGGGGCGACCATTATTTCGCTGTCGGTTCCCGATCGCGAAGGCCAGTCGGCCAACGTCAATCTCGGATACGCGACCGCTGCCGACTATGAAACCAATGGTTCGAGTTTCGGCGTGATCGTCGGCCGGTTCGCGAATCGCATCAATCAGGGGCGGTTCGAACTCGACGGGGTCGCGTATCAGCTTGCCACGAATGGCGGCAGGCATCACATCCACGGCGGCCAAAGCGGCTTCGCGCGCCGGCTTTGGCGGGCGGTGCAGCCGCGGGAGTTCATGCCGGAGATGGGTGAGGACGGCGGCCTGGCGCTCGATTTGCATTACTCGGCGGCTGATGGCGAGGAAAGCTATCCCGGCAGGCTCGACGTGACGGTGACCTACATCGTGCACACGACGAACAAGCTGACGATGGCCTACGAGGCCCGCACCGACAAACCGACGATCATCAATCTCACGAATCACGCCTACTGGAATCTCGGCGACGAGGCCGGCGGCGCTGTCCTCGATCACGAACTGCAGTTGTTCGCTTCGCGTTACCTGGAGAATGACGAGACGACGCTCCCGACAGGGCGCATCCTGCCGGTGACAGGGTCGGCGTTCGACTTTCTGGCGACGCAAACCATCGGCAGCCGGATCGAGCAAACGGGCAACGGTTACGACAACTGCTACGTCATCGACGGCTGGGACGGCAAACAGTTGCGGCCGGCAGCGAAGATTCGCGACCCGCGC
>JANNSB010000050.1:0-14319 GCA_031402175.1 Planctomycetaceae bacterium | reverse complement strand
AGCCAGCCCGGCGCTGCCGATCCAGTTGAGGAAGCTGGGTTGATGGATTACCCGTTGCGGCTCAAGTCCCGCCGCTCGCAGCAGGCGCTTGATTCGCGGCACCGTGTAATGCTGCAAGTGGCGGGGCAAGTCATATCCCCGCCAGTATCTGCCGAAGATGTTGCGCTCGGGGCTGCCAAAGTTCGGAATGCTGAAGCAGAACCAGCCTCCCGGTTTCAAGATGCGGACGATTTCGCGCAGGCTCTCGACCGGGTCGGGCAGATGTTCGACGACCATCCAGGCGAAGACGTCGTCGAACTGCCCGTCCTGAAACGTGGCGGATGCGAGTTCACCATGATGCACCTGAAAACCGCGCCGCCGCGCCACTTCCACGGGGCCTGCGACAAGATCAAGACCCTGCGCCTGCCAGCCTGCCGCCTGCAGCCGCTGCAGAAACCCACCCGTTGCGCAGCCGATCTCGAGCGCCGACCGACCTGCGGGGCTCACCGGCGGGAAGCATTGCGATTTGCTGTCAGTCAGCCAGTAGTACGCACTCCGCAGTCCTGGGATCGCGCGGACGGGGGCGGACAGATACCAAGGCCGTCTCGCGGCGCTGGCGGATTGTGTTGCCTCCGCCGACGGTGGTTGTGATGCCGACTGGCTGCGCTGGTCACGATGCGGCACGTATTCCCGTGGATAACACGCGGCCAGCGACTCGGCGTTGGGGGCGGGATTCATATAGACGTGCCCGCAACCCTTGCAGCGCACGAGCCGAAACTTACCGCCGATGCCGTGGGCGTAGTCGATTGTCTCGAGGAAGAATTTGCAGTCTCGCGATGCGCAAAGCGGACAGGCGATTTCAACAAACTCGATGGTGTCTGGCATGTGACGTTGAACTCTGTTCGAACTGACGACGTGCCGCGTCACTGAAACTCGTTCCCGACCTTGCGCGCACGCAGTGGCTTGTCGAGGTTGATGCCGAGAGTGAGTCCGACTTCGACGATCAAGTTCCAGCCGGCCGCCATCTGGACGAACGGATTGAGGTCGCCGACATCGGGAATGATGATCGTCGGAAACCGCGTGGGCCGCGAGGCGATCGCCACAATCTTCACGCCGACTCCCTTCGTCAGCACCGTTTCGAACTTCTCCTCGGAGCCGGGATAGGGATCGACGCAGATCACGACATCGTCGGCTTTCAGCACTTCTTCGACGCCATGGACGGCATACGTCCCTTCCAGATAGTCGGCCGTCTTGCGGGCGATTTCGTTGGTCTTGAGAGTCAGTTCTTCGGCCACGCCGTCATTCCGCCCGGCCCAGTAGATTGTCGGAGCCTGTGCGATCCGCTGGATAAGTTGCGGATCGATGCGGGTCGTCAATGCGGCGTGAAACGCGGCCGCCAATTGGTCGCGACGGCCGGCCAGCGTCGTGTCGCTGACGGCGTGCTCCAGCAACGCCCGCAGAAAAAGAGACTGCTCGATGACGCTCTTGGTGGCAGCAACGGCGTTCTCCGCGCCGCAACTGAGAACGTAGCCGCGGGTCGCCAGTGATTCCAACTTCGAATCGGGAAACGCACACAGACTGTAGCGCTGTGGATGCTGCGCCTTGCTAAGCGCATCGAACAGACCGATGACTTCGGCCGTTCGGCCTGAGTTCGACAATGCGAAAACTGACCAGCCGTCGAGATTGTATTCCTGGGCCTGTAGCCCAGATTCAGAGTGCAGCGTGAGAGACCATCCCCGTCGACGCGCCTCGGCGATGACGCTCTTTGTAGGAAACAACCGGCTCGATCCTTCACCGGTCAACAGCAACCGTCCGCTCGCTGCAATTTCGCGACTCGTCTCGCGCATGCGATCGCAGTCGAATGAGCGGATCACTTCCGGCACCGCGAGCATGTCCTGAATCAGTCCATGACTGGCGTACCGGGCGTCGTTGGGAATCATGGGGACGTGGGTCAGGAGTCAGGGCCTTGCGCATACCAACAACCACTTCAATCAACAAATCAACTCATGCCCGGCGGCAGCTTGAGGCTCGTGTACTGGGGCAACTCACCAATCAGCGGGGCAATGTACTCGCGAAACTGCTGCGTGACACCCATGCCGTCGGCGGCGATGAACTCATCAGGCATCGGGCGTTCGTGATTGGCCACATTCGCCAGTTCGGCGGACCCGAACCGCACTCGATAGGGAGAGTTGCTTTCGCGTTCGATCGTTACCATCTCTCCGCTGCGTCCCGCCAGGGCGCGTTCCACCGCGGTGCGTCCTGACAGATAGGCCTCTTCGAAGTCCAGTGGCACCCCGCGATCGGCGGCACACATCTGGAGTGATTCGGTCACCTGGAATTCCCCGCGCCAGCCGAATTCGTTGGTGATGATGCGATGCAGCACCATCGCCGCGCTCGTGCCTCCCATCGCGCCGAATTCGACGTTGTTGAACTTGTCACGAGTTTCCGATGCGCTCACGGGACTGCCGTCGGGATTGGTGATCCCCTCGCCGCAGACGATCGACACGTAACCGACCTCCTTGTGACACTTCGCGACGGCTGCGAGAAACGCCGCACGGTCGAACGGTCGTTCAGGCAGCAGGATGATGTGTGGAGGATCGTGTGCTTGTTGCTGTCCCGCCACCGCGGCCGCTGGCAGCCAGCCGGCGCTGCGTCCCACGGTCTGAAAGATGCAGAACTGATCGACCCGTTGCATGTCGCGAGCCAACAGCCCCGCCTGCATCACGCTGAGGGCCACATAGCGGGCCGCGCTCGGAAACCCAGGTGTGTGATCGGTGCCGTAGAGATCGTTGTCGACGGTCTTCGGGATGCCGACGCCGCGCAGTTCATACCCATTTCCTGCGGCATACTCTGTGACGCGATGAATCGTATCCATCGTGTCATTGCCGCCGACCATGAAGAAGTAGCGGATGTCGTGCCGCTGGAGTTGCTGCAAGATCGGATCGAAGTGCTCCTCCTTGAGCTTCAACCGCGTCGATCCCAGCGCGCTGCTCGGCGTCTGTCGCAGTCCCTGCAACACGTCGGCTGGTTGGTCGAACAAGTCCACGAGATTGCCGTTCAGCACACCTTCAATGCCGAACCGCATGCCGAAGAGCCGGCCGATCTGACCCGACTCGCGTGCTGCGTCGACCACGCAGACAAGTGAGGAATTGATGACCGTCGTCGGTCCTCCGGACTGGCCGACGATGGCATTGGGTTTTGACATGCTGGTTGCTGCAGTGAAATCAGTGATCCGAGATGCGGAACCGACAACCGCAACAACATATCAAGCACCCCATGTCACCTGTAGGGAATGCCCTCCGTGGCATTCCCTACAACAGAAGGCTCGACAACAACTGCTGGAAGAACCGCGCATACAAATCGCCGACTTCGATCGCGTCGGCATGGGGCGCTTGAGCCGTTACTCGACCGTCGCCCCAGTCGACCAGTCCTCCGACCCAATGTGGGGCGACATCGGTGGCGAAGGCACAAGTGACGCCCTTCCCATACTTGCCGATCACCAGCAGCGGATGGGTTTCGACAATTTCGACGCTCCAAATCCCTTTGTGGAACGTGGGTCGCAGCCGATCGACCTCCAGGAGAACCGTGGCGTCTGGCTTGGGACGAAATCGATTGAAGCCGCCAATCGTCGGTGGTCGCTGCAGCCAGGGCAGGCCGTCGACTGCTGGATTCGACGTTACCTGCCGAACCAGCGCCGGCTGATCGCAGTTGATGCGGTCGTCGGTCGACTGCATCACCACAGGCAGTGCCGTTGCGATCGGAGACTGATCCCAATCGCCTCCCAGGCCATGAAACGACTCCCAGCCGCCGATCATCAGCAGGCCCGCTCCTTCTGCGACCGCCGCGAGAATTTGCTGTTGCAGGGCATCGGTCATGCGAGCGGAGGGGAAGTCCGACAGGATGACCAGCCCGACATCGTCGTGATCAGCCGACGTCAAAGGCAGATGACTGGGTACGTAGCGATAGTTCCATCCCCAGCAGGTCATCAGTCCGGCGAGGTACTGGGCCGCCGTCGTCAACGACGTGTCGCCGCAATAGAGAATGGGAGCTTGGGGATGCATGCAGTGGAGTCGCTGTCGGTTAAGTTGTCGAACTGCAATTTCGACGATCGGAATATGTTGTCAACCAAGTGGAAGGGAATAGGCAGTTGGATGTGTGCATCAGAAAAGTAGGCACGTTCCAATTCCCCCTCTCCCCCGCTGCAGATCTCCGTCGTTACGATCAATGTTCCAGCGGGGGAGAGGGTCGGGGTGAGGGGGACATTGGCCGCTCTTTTTTACGCCCCTCACCTCTGCCCTCTCCCCCACAAACATGCCTATCCCATAACGTGAGTCGATCGTGGGGGAGAGGTGGTTACCCAACTTTCGAAATGCACACTCGGCAATAGACAGGGTGTGGCCTCAGACCGTCCCCTTGTCGCCGCGTCTCCTGGTCTCTATGTCTTCTCGCCGCAACAAACGACAACCATTTCCCAGCAGACAGACCCTATTGCCCCAATTGACGCAAAGCCCCTAGAATCCCCGCCACATCGGGGGGTGGTTCCGTCAACGGACTGGCGGGGTGAATCGTCCTTCGTCTGGCAACGAGTGGCCGAGCAGCGCACCAGGGATGAAAACGCCGGTAAGCACGACAGAGCGACCGCCGCTCGCCGACGAGACGCCCGGCCTTGTGTCGCGGGCGCTCGCCGCACTCGTGACTCGTATCGCCACGCGTCCGGGAGCGACGCTCTGGATCGTCGCTCTCGTGACGGTGGTGTCGCTCGGCATCTCTCTGCGATTCTTAAGCTTTCGCACTGACCGAGCCGACCTCATCAGCCCCTCGGAGGAGTTTCATCAGCGTTGGTTGCGCTTTGTCAACGAGTTCGGTGACCAGTCCGAAATCGTGGTCGTCGTCGAGGGACCGCACGCAGCGATCGTGCGTTCGGCGATGGACGAACTCGGGCCGAAGATCGAAGCCGAGTCGGATCTGTTCGACAGCGTATACTATCGTTTCGATCCTTCGGGATTGCGCTCGAAGGCGCTGCAGTTTCTCGACCCTGAATCCCTCGAAGCGGGACTCAAGCAACTGAGCGTCTATCGTCCGGTGCTGGCGGGACACTGGGATCGCGCCGGCCTTGAATTCTACAGCCGTCAACTTGCCATGATGGTGGCCGGCGGGGCAATCGATCCAGCGGACGCCGCCGGTCAGCCAGAGCTAACACCGGACGCAGGAATCGATCCGGCCGCGATGTCTTCCGCGGCCATGTCACAGGCGCGGTCACTCGCCGAGAGTCTGCACGGCTACATCACCGAGTCGGGCACGTTCGTCCCTCCCTGGCCGGCGCTCATGCCCGTGGGTGAATCGTTCGAGTCTTCATTCGCGCCGCGCTATCAGATCACACCGTCGGGAAAAATGGGCTTCGTACTGGTGTCTCCCATCGAGACAAACATTGATTTCGGCGGCGGCTCGCGGAGCATCCAGCGATTGCGTGAACTGACGAACGAAGTCGCCGCCCGGTACGACGACGTGCAAATCGGTCTGACGGGCATCCCGATCCTCGAGGCTGACGAGATGAGCCGTTCGCAGGCCGACATGTCACTGGCCACGATCATTTCCTTCGGCGGGATCGCGCTGCTGCTGGTCTTCGGATTTCGCGGCGTGCGGCATCCGCTGTTGGGCATGGTCACACTGGCCATCGGAGTCGTGTGGGCTCTCGGCTGGGCGACGCTGTCGGTGGGACATCTCAACATTTTGTCGGTGTCGTTCGCGGCGATCCTCGCGGGACTGGGAGATTATGGAACACACTTTCTCGCCCGCTACCTCGAACTGCGGCGCGAAGGGGAAGATCTGGTTCCCGCGCTGGCGAACACGGCATCATCGATCGGCCCGGGAATCATCACCGCCGCCATCACGACGGCGCTCGCCTTCAGTTGTGCGGCGGCCACGAACTTTCAAGGAGTTGCGGAACTGGGCATCATTGCCGCCGGCGGAGTCTGCCTCTGCGCGGCGACGGCCTTCATCGTCTTACCGGCACTGGTCGCGATCGCCGACAGGCGTCGCGACCCTACGACGTTTCCGACGCCGTTCCAGGGGAAGCTTCTGGTGCGACTGACACAAACGATTCCCGGCAGGGTCGTCACGGTGGCGATCGTGATGGTCGTGCTGCTGGCCTGCTGCACGCTGGAGATCACCGACGACGGCATCGAACCGCGAGTCACCTACGACTCGAACCTGCTCAATCTGCAGGCAGACGATGTCGAATCGGTTCAGTTGCTCAATCATATCTTCGACGAGACGCAGGGGTCGCTGTTGTATGCGGTCTCGATCACCGATGACCCGCTCCGGGCGCGCCTGCTGGCTCAGGAATACCGCGCGCTGCCAACAGTCGGACGGGTCGAGGAACTCGCGTCTTACCTGCCGGCGTACCCGTCGCCGGAGACGCGGCTCTTGATTCAAGGCTTTCACAGCCAGCTCGAACATCTCTCGGCGTTGCCGCGAGAGTTTCCGGGGCTTGATCCGTTGTCGATCGGACGCGGTCTCGAAGAACTCTATCAGTCCTTGAAGGATCGCACCGAGGTCGACGCGGTCGTGGCCGCCCGGAAGCTGGATGAGTTCCTCAACGAACTCGAACGTATTCCCGTCGGCGCCCAGGTGGAAGTGCTGTCGAACTACCAGTACGGCATGCTCAGTTCGCTGCAGGGGCAATTGACCGCACTCGCCGACCTGGCAGATGACGAACCCGTCTCACCCGACGACTTCGCAGTACAAGTGCGATCGCGGTTCGTCAGCGATCAGGGGCGCTGGCTGGTGCGAGTCTATCCCAAGGATCAGATCTGGGACGCCGCGCCGCTGGAAGCGTTCGTCAACGATGTGCGCTCAGTCGATCCCGATGTCACGGGGACGCCGTTGCAGAATCACGAGGCGGCACGTTCGATTCGCGAGAGCTATCTGCATGCGGCGCTCTACGCGGCGGTGGTCATTACGCTCGTGCTGCTGACGAATATCCTGACGTTGCGCACGATCATGTTGTCGATCGCGCTGCCGGTGCTCGTCGTGGTCTTCGCGGTGCTCATGTCGGGAGGGCTCGCAGAGATCCACTGGAACACGGTGCTGATCGTGTACATCGTGCTTGCGGTGGCCGTGTCGGCAGTCCTCGAACCGCGCGGCATGTTCGGGACATTCGTCGCGTTGATGCCTCCCGTGCTTGGAACGGTGGTGATGTTCGGCATCCTCGCGCTGATCGGACAGGATCTCAATCCCGCGAACATGATCGTGCTGCCGCTGATTCTCGGCATCGGCGTCGACAACGGCGTGCATGCCTATCACGATTTTCGCAGTCAGCGTCGCGGCAACTATCGCATGGCATCCAGCGTCATCAGCGCGATCACGCTCAATTCGCTGACCACGATGATCGGCTTCGGCAGCATGATGGTCGCCGATCATCGCGGCCTGGCCAGCCTGGGCCTCGTCTTGGCCATCGGCGTGGGAAGCTGCCTGTCGGTGGCCATGTTGCCCTTGCCCGCGCTGCTGACGCTCGTATCGCGAAGGATGGGGCGTGCGTCTTTGAATGCTGATAAATCCTCGCCGCCCGCCGTGACTCTCGCCGCCAACACTGTAATTGCCCCGGTCGATGACGCTGCTAGCCAGACGGGTCCGGCGGCCGAACTTCAGGACGAACATCGCCGGCTCCCCAAAGCAGGGTGATGCGGGTTTCCGCAGGTTCCGCGTAGATTTTGCGGCGTTCTGATCGTCACGTCTTGTCGAATCCTTGCCATTAGCGGGGTTGCAGCGAAATGCAGCGAGTAGCGGGAAAGTGTTTCAAATCGAGCGGCGGATTCCGCCGATAGCGTGAGAGATCATCTCATCTCGCGTTCGATGCTCGCGAAACCGGGAGACCGCCATGCTGCGCGGCAATTGCGTGCTGGACCTTGTCGAGGAACTTCGCGTGCGTCATTGGGCGCGGCGCAACTGGGTGCCCGTCAACCTGCGCGACCAGCGCTGGCATCGCATCATCCTCGACGAGATGACGCAGCGGGATCACGAACTCGATGACGCGGCCGCCGCTCCCGAGCGGATCGTCCCCGTCGCGGAACTTTCCCCCAATCTGCCGGGTCCGCACTATCTGCAGCACGACTTCGCCCGCACAGGTCGCATGACCGCGGATGTCGACGCCTCGACCGAAATGTACTTGGGTTGAGGACTGAGTCGCTCCGATCTCTAATCGCGCCGCGGCTGGAGCTGGAGCGCTTCAATGACCCCAGCATGTCACAGGCATTCCACACGCAGGGGAATGGAAGTCGTGGATAATGACGTAACCAGGCGGTGCGTTCGAGCAGTCGAACGGCGTCGGGCCTGCTGATCCCCAAGCGAAGTCAAACGGTTGCGGATCCTGCTGTCGCGTAGAAACCGTTGTCGGAGTGGTTTCAGTCGCGTCGACGGTTCGAGTGGACTCAGAAGCTTCGCCCGTCTCAGAGGGAGCGGTCGCCGCTGGCGTCAACTCCTGGACGACGGCCGCTGCCGCCGAGGCCAGACTGGGTTCAATGCGTTCCCAATTCTGCCAGCCCGCAACAGCGGCCAAGCTCAAAACGATCCAGACATCACTGTAACGAGACATGCGTACCTCCCACCTCCAGTGTATGACACGGGGCACTGGATTCCTAAGCGAGCGTGGGGCGATGAAGGGGACAAGGAATCTGGCGTCGAATGCGAAGAACGGCGCATTTGGTAGATGCTCCGCCCTTTCGCCCCGAAGGGGCCGGGCACAATAGCCCAGGGCAAAGCGCAGCGCCGCCCTGGGTTGAGATGCATTTTACCAGTCGCGTCGCCCTGAAGGGGCAGCGCACAGAGTTACCGGATGGGGGTGGCACGGGTGGCACGCCACGAGCGACGTTAGGAGCGAGCGGCGTGGGGAACGGTGAGTCGGCCTTGCATTACGAATCAAGCCGGCTGGCACTGCACGCGTCAACCGCGCTCGCCACGCCCCTCCCGATGGTCCCGATGGTCGCGGCGTGCCACACCAACCGCATCCACCACTCGGCTGGGGGCTCCCGATGGTCGACCCCAGCCACCCGCCGACGCTCGCATAGAAGACTGGGAACCCCGCAGCCATCAACCACATCCACCCTTGACGCACAGCGGACTTTCATAGAAGTGGCACACAGAATCAGCTCATTTCACCAGTGGCACCTGGCGCTGGTGAGCCGGAGCGGCTGATCGGCACCGAGGCAGATTCGTCCTGCTCTTCGTGCTGCTGAGATAGAAAGCTGTAAAGCGCTTTCGCAAAGTGCGGCAACGACGTGCCCTTAACTCTCCGGGTTCTATCATCCCAGCGACTCTGAACAGCGACCGGCCAGTAAAGCAGGTTACCGTCAGAGTCCTTCTTGAACCCAAGAATCGGTCCGCCACTCGCGCCTTTCAGTTCCTTCAGCGGATAGTTCGGAAGTATTGTTCCGACGAACTGTGGGAACATTGTCTCATCCCCTCCAGACTCTTCGCGCTTGACAAACACAACCTGCGGTGGTGGATACGAGGTCAAATCACTGTCGCCAACGGGCGTTCCAAGAATTGCATAGATAGGGTCGAACTCGACTTCAGATTGATGCATCCACCGTTCGGGAGTGAATGGTTCAATCGTGCGAAGCAGCTCGTCGGCATACAGATCGGGAAGCACAATAACGGCGATATCGACACCGTCGTCGGGTTTGTAGAACTCCAGCCTCGGCTCCTGCGTGAAGTCAAAGATGAGGTGTTCCTTGACGACGCAGCGTGGACTCCACGCATCAATCAATCGGTGCGTGGACGTTGTGTAACCGTACCTCTTTCGATTCTTGTCAATTCCCCTAAGTACATGAGCGGCTGTTGCAAGGCAGAATTTCTCTCCTACTTGGAGAAGGAAGCCGGATGCAAGTTGTGGCTGATGGTTGCCTGGAGGGCCTTCGCGCCAAGAAATGCCGACAAGATGACGGCAGAAAAAATCGACGTAGTTGGCGGCGTTGAGATCTCTCGCGTCGTGCATTCAGATTCCTCCCAAGTGTCATCCTGATGCGCCAGGTGCCACTGTCATCTTGAAGTGGCACCAGGCGCTATCCTCGCCGACGCAGAAGTTCGAATCACTCCACGCCTCAGCCACACCACCGAGTATGACGCTTCAAAATTGACAACTCCACGCCACGCCGCGAAAATGCGACGATCTTCTACCGCACTTCTGTGGTCGAATACTGTTCGGCGGCAAAGTTGGGGGTGCCTTATGAATTTCGTCGCCTTGGACGTTGAGACCGCGAATGCCAGTATGGCCTCGATTTGCCAGATCGGCCTTGCGACCTACGAAAACGGTGCGCTAGCTGAGGAGTGGCAATCCCTCGTGAATCCAGACGATTTTTTTGACGCAATCAATGTCTCGGTCCATCGCATCGACCAGAAAGCGGTTGAAGGCTCTCCGAAACTTCACGAAGTTGCACAATCCATTACCGAACGCATGAGAGATCGAGTCGTCGTCTCCCACACGCATTTTGACCGAGTTGCAATTCGACAGGCATTCATCAAACACGGACTTTCCGTGCCCAATTGCTCGTGGCTGGACTCGGCGCGCGTGGCTCGTAATGCGTGGGCGGAATTTGCAAAGAGTGGATACGGGTTGAAGAATGTCTGTGACACCTTGGGATACAAATTCGGTCATCATGATGCCTTAGAGGACGCGAAAGCCGCTGGTCAGGTTCTCCTTGCGGCCATCAACAAAACAGGACTTGACCTGGAAGGCTGGCTTCAGCGTGTCGGACACGGAGCTTCAAGGCAGAAAGACATCGCACGGGACGGCAATCCCGAGGGTCAACTGTTCGGGGAGGTCTTGGTTTTTACAGGTGCATTAGCCATGCCTCGACGTGAAGCCGCAGAAATGGCGGCTAAGATGGGATGCACGGTTGCGGAGGGGGTCAACAAGAAGACGACGATCTTGGTTGTTGGAGACCAGGACATCAGAGTGTTGGCCGGCAAAGAGAAAAGCTCAAAGCACATCAAGGCTGAGGGTCTCATTGGAAAGGGCCAGCCCATACGCATTCTGATTGAGTCAGATTTCAAAGACTTGGTATACGTCGATGTATAGCGGCGCGTGTGGCTTGGGCGCGATACCGGCGTACCATGTCACGGCGGGGTGGCATGCTTTGGGGTGCCATGCCTGCATCGCGAAGCAGGGCAGGCATGTACTGTGTGTGGGCAAGTTTTATCACGAGCCGTCTGTCGCCCCTCTCGGGGCTGGCGATAACTTCAATTCAACAAACCCAGGGTGGCGCTGCGCTTTGCCCTGGGCTATTGTCTGTCGCCCCTGTGGGGCTGAGGGCCGGGGACGCCGAGTACATGGGAAAGCATCCCGGATGCTTCGGAGCATCCGGGATGCTCGCAGCGGGACGATCGGGCAGCCGGAACCTTTCTGCTCCCGCTGGAACTAGAGTTGGTCCGGGTGCACCCAGCCGGTGGCGGGGCTCCAGTCGCGGCCAATGGTATCTGACGGCCATTCCACGCGGGCGTCGAGGTGGGGAACAAACGTCTGTTCATGCTCCGCGCTGGTCCAGTTCGGATCCCGGCTCAGAAAGTAGACTTGCAGATAAACATCCAACGTCCGCTCCACCTGTTTCCACGAGCCGAATCGGTCGATCAGCCTGACCGCGTGCAGCCGGCCGGCCTCGAATTCGACCTGCCACTTCGACGGCCTGTTGCCGGTCCGCAGGTAGGATCGCAGCGGAACGTCGAGCAATTCGCGATTGGTGAACAGTCTGGGGGCCTTCGCTCTCGGCGGCAGTCCGGCGGCTATCCGAAGCTGCTTCCACGAACCGAACTTGGCGCGGATTTCCCAGATCTTCACGCCGGTGAGCTGGCAGAAATCCTGCTGAGTGATGTCCTGCGTTCGCTCGCGATGACAGCGTCGCAGCAACTCGATGATTTGCTGGTTGGAGCGTTTCGGGAGAGATGCGGGATCGGGTTGATCGAGTCCGATCGCGCGTCGCAGACCGTTCCAACTGCCGAACATCTCGTCGATCATTTCGTACGAAATGCCCGTCGCCGCGCGAAACTTGCGGATGGTCAGCGACTTCCCATGCCGGCGCTTCAGCACCCGCGCCATCGCAAGAACTTCGCGGCGTGACTTGGCAAAGCAGTGGGGCATATGGGCCTCGGTGAGTGGTTCCGTAGAACCGGTCGCGGTTGCGCGACGACCCGAAAAATCTCTCCCTCTCCCCCACTGTGTGATTTGCGTTTTGATGACGCGCTACCGTGGGGGAGAGGGCCGGGGTGAGGGGCTCAGATTGCAGCGAGAGGCGCACTTCTCTGACACGAACAAGACGCTTTTCTATACCCCTCACCCTAACCCTCTCCCCCGCACTCACGCCGAGTCTCAAGCAATCGACATCGTGGGGGAGAGGGGAATAAGTGCTTCACGCGCAACCGCGACGGTAGGGGTAACAGTGCAGAGTTCACAGGTGAAGGCCCGGAAGGCAACGTGTCTTCCGGCGCGCGGCAGTGGCAGCCGGCGGGAGGGAGGCAGATTTCCCTGCTCGTCGCAGGTGTGCACACGACAATCGTCACGGTCCGCGTGAGACAATAAGCCGCTCCCTCACCATCGAACGAACTCCATCGGCGGGGCCGGCCGGCCCAAGTTGGTTCGTCACAGATCGGAACGCAAGTTACTCAAAGTCAATCCCCAGGAACCATGCGACAAGTTCGATGGCGGCGAATCTCCGGCGGGACTGTTCGAAGGAATTCGCACGGAGTCCAGCCTTCAGGCTGCCCCGGAACAGGCTAAAGCCTGGACTCCATTCGTTCACATCCGTTCGTGCGCGACGAGATCTTCATACGTCTCGCGCCGGCGAATTACGCGCGACTCGCTGCCGTTGACCATCACTTCAGCACCGCGGGGGCGGGCGTTGTAGTTGCTGCTCATCGCGCTGCCGTAGGCGCCGGCGCTGAAGATGGCGAGCAGGTCGCCACGCTCGACGGGGGGCAGCGAGCGGTCTTTGGCGAAGTAGTCGCTCGATTCGCAGATCGGGCCGACGACGTCGGCACGTTCGCAGCCGGGAATGTCGGTCTCGACGTCGGCCGGCATCGCGACGCTGGGCTTGACCGGCCAGATGCGATGGAACGAATCGTACATCGCCGGGCGGATAAGATCGTTCATCGCTCCATCCTGAATGATGAACCGCTTGCCACCTTCGCGTTTCGTATAGATCACCTGCGTCACGAGGATGGCGGCATTGCCGACGATGCAGCGGCCTGGTTCGAGCGCGAGCCGGCAGTCGGCTTCCTTGATGTAGGGGACGATCACCTCGGCATATTGCGAAGCGGGTGGAGCCTCTTCGCCGCGATAACTCAGGCCGAAGCCGCCGCCGAGATTGATCCAGTTCGTGCGATGACCGCGCGCTCGCAAGCGCCGCACGACTTCGACCGCCTTCTGTGCGGCCGCGTGATACGGATCGGTCGTGAGGATCGGCGAACCGAGATGCATGTGAATGCCCCGCAGTTCGAGATGCTTGTCGGCGAGCACCTTCTCGGCCAGTTGCTCAGCCCGCTCGATGTCGATGCCGAACTTGTTCCCCCTCTTGCCGGTCGTCGTCTTGACGTGCGTCTTGGCATCGATATCGGGATTGAGCCTGAGGGCCACCGGCGCCACCTTGCCGAGCGACGCGGCCACCCGGGAGATGGCATCGAGTTCGGGCTCGCTCTCGACATTGAACATCAGGATATCGGCTTCGAGCGCGAAGCGGATCTCGTCATCGGTCTTGCCGACGCCGGCGAAGCAGACCTTGCTGGTATCGCCGCCAGCCTGCTGCACGCGAAAGAGTTCCCCGCCCGACACGACATCGAAGTTGCAACCCGCATCGGCCAGCACTTTGAGCACTCCCAGATTGCCATTGGCCTTCACCGAGTAGCAGACCACCGGATCGACCGCCGCGAACGCCCGGTTGATGGCGTCGAACTCATGCACCAGCTTGGCCCGCGAGTAAACCCACAACGGCGTGCCATGCTCAGCGGCCAGGCGGGCAACGGGGACATCCTCGCAACAAAGTTCGCCGAAACGGAAGGTGAAGGGGTTCATGCTGCCTCAATCGAACAATGGTCACTCGACTACGGAGTGCATTCTATCGATCGAGGTTCAGTCTCTAAACCGAGCGTGGGAGTTGATAGCGGATAGAACCAGTGAGTCCACCGGGAGGGCGAGGCTCCCGTTCAGCGCGCTTTGCATCGCTTCTTATGCCAGTCCAATGACCAACGTCCGACGACCAATGTCCATCCCTCACTGCATTCCCAGCAGCACGCCGCCGGCCAGGAGGGCGGTGAACTGTGTGCCGATCAGCAGCAGCGCCCAACGGATCGACC
>JANNSB010000049.1:0-9175 GCA_031402175.1 Planctomycetaceae bacterium | reverse complement strand
ACGAAGCAGTCGCCGCGGCCTTCTCGGTAATTCGCAATATCTCGGTGCCACTCGGGATCACGACGCCGAATCAGCCAAACATTTCGTCGACATTGTGGCGAAGCGTTTCCGATCATAAGCGTCGTCGCTACTTCTTCGAGTCGACTCGCAGTCCGAATGTCTTCTGGGTGGCGCTGGAAGATCTCGATTTCAGTGAAAGGGCGGCCACTCGCAGACTGAATTTGACCGAAGGCGACATCTACGCCGGGAACGCTTCCGACGAGTTCGAAGCGGCCGAGCCGTTCGAGTTTCTAGCCGCCGAAACGGACTGACTCGATGATGGATGAGGAATGTTGGTCTTCTTTCCTGCGTCATCCTGACCAGTCAGTGCTTGTCTGCGAGGAACAACATGTTCTCATTGAATCGCCGCGACTTTCTCGCAGCATCGGCTGTCGCCGGCGCGCAGCTCATCACAGGTGATTTGCAGCAAGTGGCCTGTGCTGATGATGCCACATCGGAAGAATTCGCGTTCGCTCGCATCACGCCCCCCGACTGGGTCAGGTCCGTCACCCGCATGTCGTATCTGGGGCCGGACGCAGTTCCCGACTGTGCCCGCATCGGCGTGCAGGTCGTGCATGGCAACGCCGTCTGGCCCTATTACCCATTGCGACGGGATGGCGGTTCGCTCAAGCCCGAAGAACATGAACTGCTCGCGCGATTTGTCGAGTCGACGCATCAGCACGGCATGCGCCTGGTGCTGGGGCTGCCGCCGTTTCCCTCGGTATCAAACATGCTCGCGCATCCCGAATGGCGAACATGTGCGACCGTAGAAGCACGCGACATCGCGATCGAACCCCGCGAGGATAACCTCGGCACGCGCATCGGCTGCAACCTCGGTCCCTGGGGAGACTACCTGATCGAACTTTGTGCCGAGCTGATGCAGGACTACGGCATCGACGGCTACTCGTTCGACGGCAACTACCACGCGCCGCTGTGTCACTGCGACGCCTGCATCGCGGTCTATGAATCAGAGCGAGGGCTGCCGATTCCTGCACAGATCAATCTCGACGACGTCGCCTATCGCGAGTACCTCGTCTGGCGCGGCGAGAAGCTCGAAGGGCACTACCGCCGCTTGCAGCAAAAGCTCAAGTCGCAGAACCCCGAAGCCGTCGTGATGACCTGGACCGTGAACGCCGGCCGCTACGGGCACTTCCTCCATTCGCCCAGGGCGATGCCGACGCGGCTCAACCTGCTGATCGACCTCCCCATGCAGGAATGGTGGCTTGATGAAACCAACATCGGGGCCTCGGTCGCGCCTTCATTCGGGGCGGAGTACCTGGCGGCCGTCACGAACTATGGTCCCGTAGGCTGCGAGCCATACCTGATGACCCGCGGCAACCCGTACAGCACCGACAGCTTCCCACAGCACGAACGGCTCACGCGGTCGTTGCTCTCTCTCGCGCACGGCAGCACGACGGCCCATTCGGTCGGCTGGCAGGGAGGCGTCGCGGGAGCCGAGCAAGTGTTCGCCGAAACGATTCGCCGCGAGCCGTGGATCACTCGGGCCAAGCCGCTCAAGTGGGGGGCGATCCTGGTGAGCGAGCAGACACGGCAGTTCTACGCCTATCGCGATATCGCCGACCGGTTCCTGCCGCACGTTTTTGGAGCGTATCGATGCGCGATGGAACAGCATCTGCCGGTTGCGCTCATCAACGATTGGGATGTGACTGTCGATACGCTTTCGCAGTATCGCGTCGTCGTCCTCCCCAACGCGGCTGCACTTTCGGAAGCCCAGTGCAATGCGATCCGCGAATACGTCTCAGCCGGCGGCGGCATCGTGGCAACGACCGAGACATCGCTGTGTGATGAACTCGGCCGCGCGCGGGACGACTTTGCCCTGGCTGATGTGTTCGGCGTCTCGTATCGCGGCCGGCCTTCGTCGGTGATCGATCGCAGCGCCATTGATGTGAACTTCGCCGTCCCGCTTACCGAAGAATACTGGCAACAGCGGGTCGGGGCGGCGACACTTACATGGGGGAATCATTCGTTGTTCGATGTCGCGGCGCTCAAGGAACTCGTCCCCGGCAACGCGGGGCGATTCAAGGGACCGGCCGTTCTTGTGACTGCTCCGAACGACGCCAGCGAGCAAGTCATCAATCTTCTCCCCGACGGCCCCGGCGGTGTGCCGCAGGCGGATGCGCTGCCCGGAATGATTGTTCGACAGTTCGGAGCTGGCCGCGTCGTGTATCTGGCCGCTGCCCTCGATGCGTCGATGTGGAGTTACGCCTATCCGTTCCATCGCGTGCTGCTGCACCGCGCCCTCACCTGGGCGGCCGGCGGTTCACCCGCGATCGAAGTCGCCGCCCCCCGCTGCGTCGAAGTGGTGTACAAGGAGCGCACATCCGACAACGGCCATCGGCAACTGGTGATCCACTTCATGAACAACCTCAACACCACCGCCGGCCACGGCCTGCCGGCGAACGATGTCCCGCTGCGCGAAGAGACGGTGCCGATCCACGACATCCGCATCACATTTCGCGGCCCCCACATCCCCGCCGGCTTCCACGTCGAGCCCGGCCGCATCGCCGTCGAATCGCGCGCCCTCGACGACGGCATCGAACTCACGCTCCCACCACTCGAACTGCACGCAATGCTCGTGGCGGACGACGTGCCGGTCGAGTTCTCGGCATGATGCGAGTGATGTCGATTGCGGCATGCGGTTAGACCGCGAGGGCCACATCATCGGCCGGTTCACCGGCGGCCACGCATTGTGCGACGACCAGATCGCCGGTGACATTCACCACCGTGCGGCACATGTCGAGCAGGCGGTCGACGCCGAGGATGATGCCGATGGACTTCGGCTCCACTCCGACCGACTGCATCAGGACAATGATGAGCGGGATCGATCCGCCGGGGATGCCGGCGGTGCCAACGCCGGCGAGAACCGACATCATCACGACCGTGATCTGCTGGCCGAGCGTCAGATCGACCCCCATCACCTGCGCGAGAAACAGCACGACGACCCCTTCGAACAGGGCGGTGCCATTCTGATTGCCGGTGGCGCCGACCGTCAGCACGAAGTTGGCGACGCGGTGCGGCAGCCGCAGGTTGTCGTTCGCGACTCGAATCGCCGTCGGCAGCGTCGCGTTCGATGAGCTTGTCCCGAAGGCGACCAGCATCGCTTCGCGGACTTCGCGGAAGAACACCAGCGGGCTTTTTCGTCCGAGAAAGGCGAGCACGAGTGAGTAGGTGACGAACAGATGCAGCGCCAGCCCGCCGATGCAGGTTCCCACGAACCAGGCGAGCGTCTCCAGAATCGGAAACCCGAGTCGAGCCGTCATGGTGAAGACGAGGCAGCCCGCGCCGAGCGGAGCGAGTCGCATGGCGAATTCGATCACCGTCATCGCGACCACATTCAAGCCCTTCAGCCAACCCACCAACACGCCGCAATCATCGGGTCGCGCTGCGATGGCCATGCCGAAGATCAGCGAGAAGACCATCACGGCCAGCATGCCGCCCCCTTTGGCGCTGCCGTCAAGCGCGCCGACCATCTCCTGCAGCGGGTTCTGCGGGAACATGTCGACGAGAGTGTCGCGCAGCGACTTCGCCTGTTTGGCCTGCTCCTCCCGCCGGCCGGCCTCTTCGCCGTATTGAGCGATGATGTCGTTGC
This sequence comes from Planctomycetaceae bacterium, assembly GCA_031402175.1. Classification (GTDB taxonomy): domain Bacteria; phylum Planctomycetota; class Planctomycetia; order Planctomycetales; family Planctomycetaceae; genus JANNSB01. The sequence goes on along the minus strand of JANNSB010000049.1, from coordinate 5,526 downwards.
GCAACTCCGGCGAGAGCGACTTGCCGGGCTGGAGCGTGTTGACGAGCGTTACGCCGATGAGCACCGCGGTCCCCGAGAGGATGGCGGTGTAAATGAGGGTGCGAAATCCCATCCATCCCAGCTTGTGGAGATCGCCAATCTCGACGACGGCCAGCGCCAATGCCGAAAAGACCAGCGGCAGCACGACCATGAACATGAGCCGGAGAAAGATCGTGCCGATCGGCTCGACCCAGTAGATGGTCGTATCGAGCCAGTCCGCGAGGTTGTTCGTGTCGACATCGACGCGTCGCTGGGCGGGCTCGTCATCGGCTGTTTGATCGTCGCTTGGGCTTTCATCGTCGACTTCATCGCTGGAGGCTTCGTCGCCAGGAAGGACTTGCTGTATATTGTCGGCCTGAATGCGTGCGTCTTCGCCGGCCACTTGCACACTGCTGATGGCATTGGCGGCAAGACCGGCCACGGCACCGATCAAGAGGCCGATAAGAATCTTGGTATGCAGCGGGATGCGTCGCCTGAAGAGAGGCTTCCGTGGCGCGTCTGCTGTGGGGTCCGAAGGAGCGACGGGTTCATCCACGATCCGACTCCTGAAGGATGCGAGAAAGGCGGCGAGCGAGTTGATCGCACTGTGACGATTCAATCCGGCGATCGCAACCCGTGGCCGCGTCTCTCCGAGACGTGGAGGAACCACGAGGATCGCGAAACTCTCTGATTTCGCTCAGCGAACAAATGACGTTGCCTCGCGTTGCCCTGCGTCTGGGACAGACGCAGCTACGGACGCAACCCGGCGATGAACGCCTCCATCGCGGCATAGAACTCTTCGTTCGGACGGTCGTTGTGATCGAGGCCCGGCATCGCAATGAATGTCTTCGGCTCGGCAGCGGCGGCGAAGAGGGCTTCGCCCTGCTCGAACGGAATCGTACCGTCTGCTGTGCCGTGACATTGCAGAAGCGGACCCTCGTAGTTCTCGATCGCCGTCGACGAATCGAGCCGATCGGCCACCAGCAGATTGACGAGCAACTCCGGGTAATGCGATTTCGACACATCCCGCAGCGAAGAAAACGTCGATTCGAGGATGAGTCCTCTTGCGCCGCCGTAGGCAGCGAGTTGCACCGCGACCGCCCCGCCGAGTGATGTGCCGTGCAGCAAAATCGACTCCGGCGGAATGCCCTCGCGAACGGCAAGATAGTCGCGGGCGGCCTCGGCATCGCGAATCAGTCCCTCAATCGTCGGCGTCCCTTCACTGCGACCGTAACCGCGATAGTCAAACAGAAAAACCGAGATGCCATACCGCTCGTGCAGAAATTCGGCGATCACCGCGCGATGCGTGATGTTCCCCGCGTTACCATGCACATGCAGCAGGACGGCCCGGGGATTCTCGTGAGGCAGCCACCAGCCATGCAGCCGGATGCCGTCGACAGCCGTGAACCAGCAATCCTCGAACTGCCGCTCGGCCGGCGACCAGTCCCCTTCCGGAAACGGCGCCGGGAACAGTGCGAGCATTTCATCCAGCGAGCGCACCTCGTCATTCAGCGCGTGCTCGCGGATGATCGACTGCTGCTCGGCCACCTGACTGCGAAGATGGGCGAGTTCCTCCTCCTGCCGATCCAGCCGCGCCTGCACATCTTCTGGAACTGGTGAGTCGTCTGAGACCGGCGGAGCTGAATCCGCGGGACGACCTCGCATCAGCCACCCCGCCGCCAGCAGCGCGATTGCGCCGGCAACGGCCAGAAGGAGAGGAGATCGCTGCATAAGTGACCCGTGAAAAGATTACTTCTGCATGATACTCCGGACACTCCACAGCAGTCGATCTGCATTCAGACCGTGTCAGCGCTGAACTGCTCAAACGCGACAACTCCTTTCTCCCCGGCGCTGAAGGTGTGCTCGCGGCACCGAACGACGCTGCCGGGGGCAAATTGCCACTTCTCCGTTTCGTCGGCCGGACTGCCAACGATGCGGTAGATGTCGTCACGAAGATGCTCCGCATCGACTGGCCGCCAAACAGCAGTCCCCTCGTCTAGTAGAGAAACAAGAATGGTGGTGGTCATCGTGACTTGATCCCGCGTCGTTTTGACAACCGGCGATTCTACGTCTGAGATGAAATTGGTGGCAGGAGTAACGAAGACACCGTACCCCTTGTCGTCTCAATGGCATGTAGCTCGCCACCGGCACAGCCGTCCTAACTGTAAGTGTCCACGTAGATTCAGCCGAGCGCATTGCCCGCATCGGACTTGGCCGATACTTCTCCCCATTCCGAAATCGCGTGTAACTCCGCCGGTTGACTCACGCTAAGAGTGGTAGTGAGCGGGTCTGCGCGATTCGCGAAGGGAGAGCGAAATGATCGAGCACATACTCCGCGGGCCAGCCCATACTGCCGACTTCCACTGCCGTCTCGCGCCTGAAGGTCTCGAAATCCGCGGCGGGACGCGGCAGTCGATCGTCATTCCGTATCAGACGATTCGCGAAGTCAACCTGCAGTCGTTCGGCCGCCTGGCCGGCGTCGCGCGGTTTCGCTGCGGCATTCGCAGTTGGGAGCATCGCCAAGTCGTACTCGACAACATGGGCTTCAAGGGACACAACGATTCAGATGCCGGTGATGCCGCGTATCGGCGGTTCGTCGTCCGCCTGCATCGCATCCTCAAGCAGCAAGAGATCGCCACGCGATTTACGCGCGGGTCGACAGGCCTCGGCCTGATCGGCTGGTGTCTGATCGGACTGATCGTGCTGGCATCAGCAGGAGCACTGCTGGGATTGGGAGTGAAAGGTCTCTGGCTCGTCGGCTGCATGGCCGCCGCGACGCCCTACGGATTCTTTCTGATTCACAACCACCGCCGCGAGGAATACACCCCCGACGGCATCCCCATGGAGTTGTTGCCCGCGACCGAGTCGACGGCCGAACGCACGCCAGCAGCAGGCAACCCGCGCCGCCGGGCCGAAGTCGCGTGCTGAGCGAATTGCGCGGCTTGTCAAACGCGGATGCTGTCGGTGCAGCCGGTGAGTGGCATCTCATGCGGCATCGCCATTAACTTGCACGGCGACAACGGAAATCACATTCCCTTCACCTGCTTCAATCTCTCTCGCTCCCCGCCCACGCATGGATTTTCTGCAGCTCACCAATCGCTCAGTCCTCGTGATGGGTTTCGCCAATAAGAAGAGCGTGGCCTGGCATGTGGCGCAGGTGCTGAAGGAGGCCGGCGCGAATGTGATCTATTCCGTTCGCAGCGAACAGCGGCGAGAGGTGCTCGTGAAGCTCGAACCGAATGCCCAGGTGGTGCTGTGCGATGTCGAGAAACAGGACGAGATCGATGCACTCCCCGACAAGATCAAAGAGTTCACGCCGATGCTGCACGGCCTCGTGCATTCGATTGCGTTCGCCGACTACTCCGACGGCATGCGGCCGTTTCACGAGACGGCGCGACCTGCATTTCTACAGGCGGTCGATGTGTCGTGTTTTTCGCTCATTGCAGTGTCGCGGAGTCTGCAATCGTTGCTCGACCCAGAGCACGGCAGCGTGGTGACCGTCTCGATCTCGACGACCCGCATGGCGTCGGAGAACTACGGCTACATGGCCCCCGTGAAAGCCGCCCTCGACTCGGCCGTAGTGTTTCTGGCGAAGTCGTTTTCCGAGTTCTCGAATGTGCGGTTCAACGCCGTCTGCCCCGGGCTGTTGAAAACATCGGCGTCGGCGGGAATTCCCGGGTATGTCGACAGCTATCTCTTTGCCGAGGCAGCCACGCTGCGCGCCCGCGCGGTCCAGACGGAGGAAGTCGCTCACGCGGTGGCATTCCTGTTAAGTTCACGGTCATCGGGCATCAACGCCCAGGGCCTCGTGATCGACGCCGGCATGTCGACGAACTACTTCGATAAGAAAATCATTGAGTCCTTCATGTCGGGGGAGGAGTGAGTCGCTCTCGAACCTCGCCCGTCCGCCGCAGCGTTTTACTTTCATTGCGTCATTGGCGGCGTTGTTGTGGGCGAGTTCGAACGATTCACCCCGCGCCGAGTCGGCCGAACTGGCGGTCAAGAGTAGCTTCGAGCATCAGTCTTTCTTCTTGTAGCTCACAAATTGGTAACCGCAGCAACGACAATAGTCACGCCGATATGTGACTTGACGGTTGCATTTTGGACAGTATGGCACGCCTCGTTTCGTCGTGACGTCATAGTGAGCATTGCTTTGGCCTAAGATCATGAATAGGCCAAATCCAATAAAGAAGCCCATGACCACGAGGAAGGCAACAAACTCGCCTTCGCTCCGCACCTTTGCAAGAAGAGTTAGAGTAGTCGTCATGTTTTTCCCCAGAATCACCCCGCGCCTAGCCGGCCGAACTGCCTGTCGAGTTCGTTCCGCGACAGCGTGAGTGCCGTCGGGCGTCCATGCGGGCAGTGATGACTGTCGTCCACGAGATGCCGTTGGATCAGCAGGTTTTCGATCTCTTCGGGCGCGAGGCGTTGCCCGGCCTTGATCGCGCTCTTGCACGCCATCATGTGCAAGAGATGATCGATGAGGTCTCTGCGCGTCACCTGCTTCGACGTAGATTCGAGCAGCTCCAAGACGCCTGCGAGCACCTCTTCGGGTTTGGCCCGGCTCATTAGCTTGGGGAAAGCCGTGAGCGCGATGGAACCGCTGCCGAAGTCGGCGATCTGAATCCCCAGGCCCGCGAGATCGTCGGCGTGATCGAGCAGCAGGGCTGCGTCCTTCGGCGAGAATTCGACCACCGTCGGAATGAGCAGTCGCTGCACTTCGAGCGAATGGTTGAGCACTCTCTCCCGCAGGCGTTCGTACATGATGCGTTCATGCAAAGCGTGCTGATCGATGACCTGCAACCCATCAGGTGAGGCCACGACGAGATAACAGTCGTGAATCTGCATCGCCCGCAGCTCGGCCCCTTCGCCGCAGGGAGCGTCAGCACCAAGCTCGGTGAGTGAATGCACGATCGCCGGCAACGCCTGCGACCATGCGGAATCAGTGAGCACGGTCGGAGCAGGCGCCTGCGTCCGTGATTCCAACGCTGACTGCGGAAGCTCGTCAGCCGATGTTACGTGATCCACGCTCGCTGCGACTTTCACGGGCCTGTCATCAGTACTCAACGGCAACGCCTCATCATCCGCTGCATTCTCTTCCGCGCCGGGATGCCATGTCTCAAGCTGCTGCTTCGCCCAAGTCGCGAGTTCCTGCTGCACCTGCCGTTGATGCTCGGAATCGACCGGCTGCAACTGCCCGCCGTGCACTGCGGCCCGGCTGAGGTCGAGCTGCGAGTCGAGATTCATCCCCAGGAACTTGTTCCGCAGCGTCGACAGCATCAGGCGATAGAGCGACTGCGGATCGCGAAACCGCACTTCGATCTTTGTCGGATGCACATTCACATCGACGAGATCGGGCGTCAGTTCGATGAACAGAAACGCCACCGGATACCGCCCCACCATCACGAGGCCGCGAAACGCCTCGCCGAGCGCGTGCTGCAGGGACCGGTCCTGAATGAATCGCCCGTTGAGAAACAGATACTGCCCCTTGCGTGTCGGCTTCGTCAG
>JANNSB010000048.1:0-7207 GCA_031402175.1 Planctomycetaceae bacterium | reverse complement strand
CGCTCGCGGTACACGCCCGCCGCTGTCTTCGTGGCGTGGGCGAACTCGTAGCCGAACTTGACGTTCGCATGACACCAGTCACAGATCGCCTGCACGCGCGGCCAACCCGGCGGCACTTGCGAAAAGAGTTGCCACGCGGCGTCCTTCAGCAGGTCGACTTCACAGTAGCGGCTGGCCAGCAGGAACTGCAGTACATCCGGCGGAAGCTGTTCGACGGGAAACTGCACGGCTGACGCATCGATTTCGTCGGGACGACCGTCATCCTCGACGACCGCGTCGTTGTAGAGTCGAAACCGCCCCGCCGGTGCGAGCACGCGACTGCAGGTGTTGCCGAACGCATCGGTGTAGTACCACATCGGCACATGCGGTTCGACACGGAGCGCCTCCAGTCCGCGCAGGCGTGGAAACTGTGAGGGATGCACATTCAGCACCAGCTGCATCGGCGTGGCGGCCGGTAGCTGGAACACAACATCAAAGCCAATGCGGATGAGCAGGGGACGACTCTCTGAAAAAGCGAATCTGTGGAAGCGATCGAGCGCGTGCGCTTCTGCACATGGATAGCATGATGACGGGCCTAAGCCTAACGCCGCCATGCTGACTAGTCCAAGCTACCTGGGACTGGTGGGCTTGGAACGAGTTCCTGGCCGCCGACAGCCATGTGCCGACGGAAGGACCACGTCGTCACATGGTTCGCCAAAATTCCTGACAGCTGCCAGGTCTGCGAGAACCTTACACTGATTTTTTGGCGATCATGCGATATCCCGCCAGTACGATCATGGCGCCGCCGACTGCGAGCAGCATGCCGCGGAGGTCGAATGTCTGCACGCTTCCTAAGCCCAGCATGGTGCCGACGAATCCCCCGACCACGGACCCTACGATCCCTAATACGACCGTCACAACGAAGCCGCCGGGATCGTTGCCAGGCATGAGAAACTTGGCCAAGGCTCCGGCGATCAATCCAAATACGATCCACATCAGAATAATCATGTTCATCTCCTACAACAGTGAAGTGCACTCAATCACGTCGTCGACCGAACCGACATGCGAACTCAGCCCGACGTGATCATTCGTCAGCGCGAATAGAAAAGCCGACGGATCGGAGAATTCAGCATTCTTCAACACGTCGGCTTACTGATCAACAAGCCTCCCGTTATGCGTCGGGCCGCGCTTTGCAAAGTCATCCGCAAGGTAAAGGATCGGAACCAGTTCGGCTCACATTCCCTCGTAACGTACATTGTATTCTCCGGCCGCTTGATAAACAAGGCGCTGGCTCGATTCGTCCAGGGCCGGTCAGTTTGTGAAGTGGGGTAAACTGTAACGCCTCGCCTTTTCGACGTAAGTCCTTGGCTCACCGCCAAAGCCGCTGAGATTCAGCCAACGTACTCTCACACCAATGTGACGAACTAGCCGGCCCTGTCGATTCGTCGCCTAATTACTCCGGCCCGGTTACTATCGCCATCGATCATTGGGAATGCTCGCGAGTGACGATTGACTGCATGCTCTGAGCGCGCTGAAGTGGAACGCTGCGACAGTCGAAGCATATATTCAGTCGCGTATCAACGCCGCGTTCGGCACACCCTTTCATGGGAAGGGAATGTCCTTTGGCGCGGGACTGCTGATCTCGTCGCTGCGGTCCGGATTCCTGCACGTTCTCAACAGCTCGATTACTTCCACGGTCAGTGGACGTTTGCCTGGGGATTCGGGTTGAATGCGCTTGGCACTGGCCTCTTGTTCGGGTGCCTCCGCGAAAGCACCGGCGGCATCGCGGCTGGCGCAGTCACGCACAGCGTGCTCGATGTGTTGGCGCAACTTCCAAGATGGATGCAGTGACGAGTGTTGCAGTGATTGATTCTCGGGATGCGCTCGTTCAAGATTGACTTGAATTGTCGGTGTCGTTGCCACTGTGGCCCTCACTCCCAACCCCTCTCCCAGAGGGAGAGGGGAGTATTGAACTACTCCCTTCCCTGCGAGGCACCACATGATTCGCGGCATGCACGCCATGTTCTACTCGTCCGAAGCCGTCGCATTACGGGCTTTCTTCAAGGACAAACTGGGCCTGTCGGGAACCGATGTCGGCGAGGGCTGGCTGATCTTCGACGCCCCGGAAGCCGACCTCGGCGTACATCCGACGGAAGGAAACGAACCCCCCTCCGGCACGGCCGACATTTCGTTCTACTGCGACGACATTGAGCAAACGGTCGCGACTCTGCGAGCTAAAGGTGTCGAGTTCACTCAGGCGGTCGAGGATCATGGCTATGGGCTGGTGACATTCTTCAAAGTCCCCGGCGGCTTCACGATCCAGTTGTACCAGCCGCGATATGCGAAGTGATGAGGAGTCGCCTTCCCGTCGCAGCCAACCTCCGATTGTGTGTGCATGTTAGAAGTCGGTAGATCCCCTCTCCCCCGCCAAGTGCTCTCCACCAGATAAGATGAACCAGCGGGGGTGAGGGTGAGGGTGAGGGGCGAACGCAGCGGGAGCCCCTCACCCCGGCCCTCTCCCCCACATTGACACGCAGTCACGAATCAAGCTCTCCGGTGGGGGAGAGGGAGAAACTGATTCCGCCGATTTTTCTTGACGCATACAACCTTACTGCCTGTTCCGACCACTGCCTTTCGCCGCGCCATCAATTCTGTTCTGATATCGCTTTCCGCCTCGACGCCATTCTTCGCCTTCGATGTCTCCGCAGCAGACGCATCGCGCCACTGGTCCGCGGGCCTTTCCCTTTCAGCCGCCGCAAGGGGAACTCGCCCTGATCGCCGGGTCGGCCAACCCGCGCCTGTCGAAGGCTGTGGCTGCCGACCTTAAGGTCGCGCTGACGCCTTGCGAGGCCCATTACTTCAGTGAAGGGAACGTTTTCGTTCGTGTGCTGGAGAACGTGCGCGGGCGGGATTGTTATGTCATTCAGGGAGTGCATCAGCCGGTCAACGACAACTTCATGGAGTTGTTGTTCTGGATTGACGCTCTCAAACGGGCGAGCGCTCAACAGGTGACCGCGGTCGTTCCGTTCTTCAGTTACGCCAAGGGGGACAAGAAGGACGAGCCGCGTGTGTCGATTCGCGCCCGTGTGTGTGCCGACGCCATCGAGGCCGCGGGAGCCGACCGCTGTTTGATGATGGATCTGCATTCGCCGCAGATTCAGGGATTCTTCCACATCCCGGTCGATCACCTGTATGCCCGGTATGTGCTGTGCGATCACATTCGCAAGTTGAACATCACCGACCTCGTCGTGTGCAGCCCCGACATCGGTTTCGCGAAAGGTGCCTCGGCGTATGCGAACTATCTCGGCGCATCGGTCGCGATCGGCAACAAGACCCGCGCGGCACATGATGAGAAGGCCCAAGTCCTCGAAGTGATCGGCGATGTCGATGGCAAGAGTGTCGTGATCGTCGACGACTTCACGATTTCGGGGGGCACGCTGATTTCGATGGCCGGGGTGCTGAAGGATCGGGGCGCCAAGGAGGTTTATGCCGCCGTGTCGCACGGCGTCTTATCGAAGGGGGTCGCGCCGCGAATCGCGGACAGCGAGATCAAAAAGTTGTTCATCACCGATTCGATCGAGCCGCATCAGGACGAATTGCCGGAGAACATCGAAATCGTCAGCGTGGCCGGCCTGTTCGCCGACGCCATCCGTTCGATACACGACCGCACGAGCGTGTCGCAACTGTTCCCCGAAGGCCCGTTGATGTAATGGATGTCGTCCGGGGTGCGTGTTTGAGCAGGGGATGCATGACATGGATCTACTCGACCGCCTGCTCGGACACGATGTCTGGACAACGCGTCAGTTGATCGAGCGTTGCACGGAGTTGTCCGATGAGCAGCTGGACCGTCGGTTTGATATCGGACACGGTTCCGTCCGCGCGACATTTCAACACATCATCTCCAACATGGAGTCATGGTCCGGTCTGATGGCGGGAGTGGAAGTGGCGATGTTGAAATATCCGAGCCAGGAGCAATCGATGTCGCAGTTCCGCGAGCGCCTTGATCTTGCCGCGGAGCAACTCGCGCAAGTCGTCAGGGTTGTTTCGGCCCGCGGCGCCTGGGATGAACCTTGGCTCGACACGCTGGACGAACCCCCCGCTGAAAAGACCTTTGGCGGCGCCATTGCTCACGTCATCACTCACAGCATGCATCACCGCGCGCAACTGCTCCACATGTTGCGGCGGCTTGGAGTGAAGAATCTCCCGGAAGGCGACGTGCTGTCCTGGGAACACCAACGGCAGTCAGCGGAGAGCTGACGAATCGCGCGGATGAATGATTGTCAATCGCCGCATGGCGGGGATTTCGCCAGGCGTGACGGTTCGCTCGCCTCACTCAGCGGTTGAATGCCGATTCCCCGCGTTTTCGGCCAGCAATCACTCGGCACGACAGTTGCATCCTCGGTATCATGGATGAAGTTCGGATTTCGTGTCTTGTCGTCCGGAGTGATCAATGTTGATTGCACAATTCATGACAGTGCTGGCCTTGGCGTTCGCTACATGTTCCCTGAGGGCCGACGACACTCCCGGTTCGCAGCCCGCCACGCAGAACCGCGATCCGTTCGACACCACCGGCCAGGGGACTGCCGAGGAACCGGAACCGGAGTTTCAACTCGAGGGACATCCGCTCTTGCCGCAGGAAGGGCTGGTTCCACTCAATCCGCAGCAGACCGTATTCCTCGATTCCGAGCATCACACGCTGTACCTGCGCACGCGAGTGGCGTTGCGTGAAGGCTTGCTGGAGATGCTGCTCTGCAAGGCGCAGACGAAAGAACACGAATCGGTGTTGGCGGTCGACAGCGATGCGTTCATCATTCATGGCGGCCTGCTCGCCATCGGGGCCGAGGTGGGCACGGCTGTGAAGTTTACGCCGGAGTTCCAGCCTCCCACGGGTCAACAGATCGACATGTTCGTGCTCTGGGTCGACGAAGAGGGAAACGAACAGCGAGTCCCCGCTCAGGATTGGATGCGCCACATCACCCGCAGGTACTACGAAGAGCCGCTCGATGCCTGGCCCGCAGGATTGGAGATGCCCGAAGACCTCGATGTACGGTATGACGAGAACAACAAGCTCGTCCTCTGGTTCGGCACACTGTCAGAGTCGCAGCGCGATCGCATTCTCGCCCTGAGCGACGATGCGCAATGGACCTCGGCGTTCGAGAAGATCTACAGTGACAGTCAGCCGAGGGAGTTCGAGCACCGCTTCGTCTTTGCCGGCAGCGGCTTCTATACGGATGATGAGGGGAAACGCTGGTACATGGCCGAAAGCGGCAACGTGGTCTGCGTGGCCAATTTTGGCGACGCCATGATCGACGTGGCCGCCGAAAGCAGCGCCGATGGCGCGGGCCTGATGTTCGAACCGTATACCGAACGCATCCCCGAACTCGGAACCGAAGTGATTCTGGAGATGGTGCCGGTGGCAGCGGCGGAGGGCGAGTGAATCCATGGTAACCCGACGCGTCAGCGAGGGCGACGTGAGGTTCAGCGTGTGAACCTGGTTGAACGCTCCCGCGGGTAATCGCGTCGATGCGGGCTCGATCTCCCGTGCCAGGATCCAATCCCGCAAGTCGCGCCCCTGTTTGATTCCGTGCGTTTGCTCACGTCGCCCTCGCTGACGCGTCGGGTTACCATGTTGATTGTCATTCGGTGGCCGATGGCGTATAGCTAAAGCCACCTGGCTTCCGACCCCCAACCTCGACCCTAGACCTCCCATGCCGCGACTTGCCCTGATTTGCCTGCTGTCGCTCAGCACTCATCTCTCCTGCGCTGCCGATGACGCCGCCGCGCCTGCCGATCCGTATGCCGACCTCATCGTCTGGCAGCTCAACGACCTCGATCATCCCGAGAGCGCATACGTCGATGACGACATCATCTACCTCTCTCAGATCGTCGGAGACGGTGGAGCGATGGATGGCGTCGGCTACGTCTCGAAGGTGTCGCTGGACGGCGAAATGATCGACCCCCACTGGGTCGGCGGGCTGAACGCACCCAAAGGAATTCGCGGCACGCAAGGCATGCTCTACGTGAGCGACATCGACGCCATCGTCGAGATCAATCAGGAATCGGGCGCATCCCGCCGCATTCCGGTCGAAGGAGCGACGTTCCTCAATGATGTCGCCACCAGCCCGGACGGCCTGATCTACGTTACGGACATGTTCAACAGCCGCATCCTCGGCCTCGATACCCACGGTCACGCCGAATACATCGGCGCCGGCGCGAACTTCGAATGTGCCAACGGTCTGCTCGTGCACGATGACCATCTCATCGTCGGCGGCTGGGATGTCAGCGGCGAACTGACCGAAACCGGCATTGGCCATCTGTACTCGCTCGACCTCGCCACCATGAACAAGACGCTCATCACCGACGAGCCCGCCGGCAATCTCGACGGCATTGAGATCGACGGCGACGGGGGCTACATCGTCACCGACTGGAAGGCCGGCAAGGTGCTGCACATCTCCGGCGAAGGCGAAGTGAAGGTGCTGATGGAACTGACCCAGGGTTCCGCCGACCACGCCTACCTCCCCGACCGCCACCTGCTGATCCTGCCCCGAATGATGGACAACACGTTGGTGGCGTACGACATCGGCAGCTTGCTGGAGTAACAAGCTGGGAGGGCTCAGATGTCGCAGCAAGTCCGAAGCTCGAAACGAGCTGCTTCGTTCGGTTGCCACTCCACGCAGGACATCCAGACTGTCCAGCCGTTTCCAAAAGCCGGTTTGCTTGCCGACAACTCGAACCTGGCGCTCGGTAATCTGGCTGATCACATCCGCAAGGATCGAGGCAGAACGTATACCTACGTCGTCCGCAGCGTGAAGATGAAGCCGAACACGCTGGGCTTTGAGCAGCATGGATCGGCTCCGAACTTTCAGGGAAACATTCTCACGCTCTGCACATGTAAGCATCAGATGCGATCACGCCTCACCGTTGATCAATGGAAAGAAGATGTTTGGATCGCGGGATTCACGAGCCGGTCGATCTACAAGGGACATCACTGGCTGTTTTATCTGGCAAAGATCGAGTCAGCCCACGATTCCCATAGCGATCTGTGGAGCAGCTTGGAGGCGGCCGTTAGAAACGCCAAGGCTGCAGACTCCCATTTTCTTGGCGACATTTTCAAGCCAATGTCACCGACTCCGTCTGGTAAAGCGCGGTTCTCACCGAGTCGCTACGTGATGCCCACACGACACACTCACCGCAAGAACCGAAGCGACACAGGATGGCGCAATGACAT
>JANNSB010000047.1:0-6285 GCA_031402175.1 Planctomycetaceae bacterium | reverse complement strand
GCTGGCCCGCGACCTGCTGCGGGTCGAGTACCTCAAGAACGAACCGCAGGTAAAGCGACACGACTATGACCATCGCCAGGTAACCTGCCTGATGCTCTGCACCTCGCACGAAGTGCTGCTGGATGAACTCGTCGCCCGCCCCATCGAAACCGGCGACGTCCTGTCGAACGCGAACACAATCATCGTGATGGGCAAGATCCGCAACGGCCTGAAAATGCGCCGCGCGCTCCACGTCGCCAAACACCGCGGCCGCCCGTGCGATGAATCGATCGTGCCGTTTGAGATCACGGAGACAGGATTGAAGTTGGCGGACGGCTGACGTGTCCCGTAGGACGGCCTTCCAGGCCGTCCAGTGATAGGCCGAGACGCGATCCATTGCTGTTGAAGTGGCAATGGGGTTGTTTCCGACCAAAGCCGCGAAGCGGCGAGAGCAGTTAGCCGCGGGCGTGAGCCTGCGGACTCCGGTCGGCATCAAATCTGAACCGCGAAGCGGCGACAGCGTTCACAGCGCTGACTCGCGTGCTGCCGCCCCTTCGGGGCTCGCCGATCATTCTCGTCCTCTTTCCACGGGCTCACGCCGGCTCACGCCCGTGGCTATTCGCTCCCGCCGCTTCGCGGCTTCTCGATTCGACGCCACTGATCTTGCACCCCCGCAATCCCGCGGCGACGATGACCGGCATGCCGGTTGAACCACACACCGCCGATCAGCAGGGGCCGCCGGAGGTTAAGCCTCCCTCGCGAACAGTGCGCGTGTTGACGTCGTGGAAGCTCTGGATCAGCCTGCTCGTGTTCGGCCTCTTGATCATCGGCGTCTCGCTCTCGCTGCCGATCGTCCAACGACTGCGGGTATTGCATTACTTCGATGAGCATTCGGACATCGCGGGATACGAACTCTCTCTCGAGCACGAAGACTGGCCGGCGCGGTACGGCGAATGGGCGAATGCACTGCGGCCGGTGGAATCTGTCTGGTGCTGGTATGCTACTGACGAAGTGCTGCACTATGCCGGCAAGTTGCATGAGGCACGATCGCTTCACCTTAAGGAAGATGCGTCACACCCAATCACCGAATGGAGAGTGGCGAACCTGCGGCGACTTGATCGGCTGCGAGAATTGAAACTGTTTGGCGGAGGATTCACCGACGATGCGATTGCGGGCCTGATGCAGGTACAACACCAACTGGAAAAAGTTGTGCTGATCGACACGGGAGCCGCGCATCAATCGATGATGGCGATGTCGGAATGTCCTTCAATCGTTGAACTGGTGGTATACACCGAGTCATTAGACGACGAGGACTTTCGTGATCTCGCACCCCTTGCGAGTCTCAAACGCCTGACAGTGACCGGGGCCGGGGACGAGTGTCTGAAATGGATTGCTTCTTGCCCGAATGTTGCAGACGTTAGGCTCATCTTCGCGTCGGTCACTGACGAGGGGCTACGCGATTTGAGCGCCTGTCAGAATCTTCGTTCGCTGAGTGTCCATGGCGGGTCGATCACCGATGCCGGCCTGCGGTCACTTGAAGCAATACCTGCATTGGAGGAACTGATCCTGGTCGAATGCCCTGGCATCACCTCGGAAGGAATAGCACAGTTCCCCGATATGCCGAACCTCCGGACATTAGGCATCCCCGTCGACCTGCTCACCGTTGAGAGCATTGCGAGACTCAAGGAATTGCCCGAACTACGGCGACTGGAAACCGAAGGCTGGATTGCCGACGCAGAACTTAATGCACAGTTAAAGCCGGAATGGTCAGTCTATGAGGAGGGAATGATATTCACGACGGAGCAGATCTGGGAACTGATTCGTCGGACGAGCTTAGACGCCTGGTGAACCAGCAAAGCTCACGCCTCGCAGCTCGTGGACGGCGACGAGATCACTTCGCCACTCTGCAGGTGCTGCCCTCGCGGCAGTCTCAAGCGACATCGGTCTTGCACGCTCGTGACTTCATGGCGACGATGCTTGAATGTCCGATGAGATCAACACCGCTGATCCACCAGGGCCGCCGGAGACGAAACCCGCGTCGCGAACGGTGTGCGTGCTCACGTCGTGGAAGCTCTGGACAGTGCTGCTGGTGCTCGGCGTTCTCGGCATCGGCGTCTCGCTGACGATGCCCATCGTTCATCGCCTGCGGGCGCTGGCGTACTTCGACCTGCACAAGGACATCGAGTACGAACTCTCCCGCGAGCACGAAGACTGGCCGGAGAACTACGGCGAGTGGACGAACGCCCTGCGGGAGGTGGACACGATCTGGGCGGAGGCGGCCACGGATGAAACTCTCCTGCATGCCGCCGCGCTGCACGAAGCGGAAAGAGTGGCGCTGGTGGAGAGTGAGACACATCCGATCACACGCCGGGGAGCGGAGTGCCTGCCGCCCTTCGAACGGTTGGAGGAATTGGAATTGCTCGGCCCGGGATTCACCGATGACGCGATTGCCAGCATGCTGGCGGCGCGGCCGCCGCTGCACACAGTTCACCTCTTTGATACGGGAGCCTCGCGACAAACTTTGATGGCGGTGTCGCGAATGAAATCGATCGAAGAACTGACGATCATGACCAGATCGTTGCATGACGAAAACTTTAGGGATCTTCAGTCGCTGGAATCTCTCACATACATCATGGTGACCGGCGGCGGAGACGAGTGCCTGAAATGGCTGGCGCACAGTCATGAACTGGCTAGCATCAATCTGTACTTCACTCCAATCACGGACGATGGGTTGCGGTATCTGAGAGCGTTCCCAAAACTTGAAGTGCTTTGCATCGATGGTGGACTGCTGACCGATGCCGGCTTGCAGTACCTTGCTGAAATTCCGACTCTGAGGGAGCTGTGTCTGATTGAATGCCCGAACCTCAGCGACGAAGGGATTTCTTGGCTTCCCGATCTGCCGGAATTGGAATCACTCGCAATTCCCGCGGAACTACTTACCTGGGAGAGCATTGCGAGACTGAAAGAGCTGCCTCAACTCAGCTTGTTGGAAGTACACGGTTCTCTCATGCACGATTCGGAACTGAGCAGCGATTTGTTCCACGAGAAATGGACGATCGACGATGAACCAGTGCTTTCGGATGCGGAGTTTTGGGAGGCGGTTCGCCAGCCATGGTGAAGTTCAGGGGATCCGTCACGCCTCGCGACCCGTATACAGCGGCGAGATCACTTCGCCATTTTGCAGGCGGTTCGGGCGACCGAGGGGGTCCATGATCTCGGCGTGTTCGTCGATGCCGAGGGCGTCGAAGACGGTCGTGCATACATCGGCCGGCGACCACGATCGGCTGATAGGATATGCGGCCGATTCGTCGGAAAGGCCGATCACCTGACCGCCTTGCACTCCCGCGCCGGCGAACAGCATTGAGTAGACGCTCGCCCAATGGTCGCGGCCGGGGATCGACTGGCCGGGCAAAGTCGAGATCCGCGGCGTGCGGCCGAACTCGCCCATCACGATCACGAGTGTCTCTTCCAGCTTGCCGCTGGCGGCGAGGTCGTCCATCAGTGCGCCGAGGCCGGTGTCGAGTTGCGGCAGCAGCCGGTCCTTCAGCTTGCCCCAGTTGTCGACGTGCGTGTCCCAGGTCTGCACGATGCCCATCGCCGCCTGCACCATCGGC
This sequence comes from Planctomycetaceae bacterium, assembly GCA_031402175.1. Classification (GTDB taxonomy): domain Bacteria; phylum Planctomycetota; class Planctomycetia; order Planctomycetales; family Planctomycetaceae; genus JANNSB01. The sequence continues at coordinate 2,692 of JANNSB010000047.1, read as the reverse complement.
ACGCCGGCATCGATCAGGCGACGGGCGAGCAGCAGCGACTGGCCGAACTTGTTGCGGCCGTATCGCTCGCGATCTTCGGCTGACTCTTTCGTCATGTCGAACGCCGATGTCACTTGCGATGACGTGAGCAGCGACATCGCCAGTTGCTGCTGCTGCGTGAAGCCGGTCGAGGCCGCGTCGCCGCACAGGACGCTGTCCTGATTGATCGACTGCAGCAATCGCTCGCGGGTTGACAGGCGCGTTTCATCCATGCCGGGCTGTCGCGTCAGACTGTCGACGCGGAAGTCGTCGGCGTTGGGATCCTGATTGACGCTCCACGGATCATGCCGCATGCCGAGAAAACCCGCATGCTGTCCCGGCCAGGTGAGCGGGCCTTCAATCAGATAGTTCGGCAACGACACGCCAGTCGGGATTCCTTTGGGCGCGGGACGCAGATAGTCGAGGGCGGCCGCGAAGTTGGGAAAGTCGAAACGCGACTCGACGCGATCGAGGTCGCTGCCTCCGCGCGGAATCGGCGTGGGACGCCCGGTGAGGGCGACGTGCATCGCCAGCAGGTGATTGTGTTCGTTGTGCGCCATCGAACGCACGATCGCCCAACGATCCGACTGCTCGGCCAGGCGCGGAGTGTGCTCGCAGATGATGACGCCGGGAGTGCGCGTGGCGATCGTCGAGAACTCTCCGCGAATCTCGGCAGGCGCCTCGGGCTTGGGGTCGAGCGTATCAAGCTGGCTCAGTCCGCCGCTGAGGAGGACGATCAGCACCGACTTGGCGCGACCCGTTCCCGATGAACTCGCCAGAGCCTGTGATTGCCACGGGATCGCGGCACCGACCACGCCGGCCGCACCGACCTGTAAGAGGCCGCGACGACTGAGTGAATAGTGTGGGTGATGATTCAAGGCAGGCAGGCGGGTCATGTGGCAGGCGGGAAGGCCAAAGGTGGGATCAATCCATTGAGCGGCCAATACCATTGTGGCACACCCATCAATATCGGGCAATGCGTGATGCCCGCGTTATGGGAAGATTGCCCAGATTGGGGAAAGGGTCATTTGTCACTGGTCATTCATTTGTCATTTGGATTTTCATCGCGTGTCTTCCCAATGACGAAGCGTTAGCGAGGGCGTCGTGAGTTGTACCGTTGACCCAACGAACGGGTGGCTTGCGGAGGTCGTCACGCTCCATGCGGCTCTGATGCGCGCCATCTCCCGCAAGCTGCGCCACGGCTGACTTATCCGTTCTTCATCACGTCGCCCTCGCTAACGCGCTAACGCGTCGGGTTATGAAGAGCATTGCAGACAAGCGACCAACAACATCATCCACCAATCGAATGCATCGCGCGTTGCGGCTGGATGAATCGCGCGGTATTGATCTCGTGCCCTTCCCATTTCTGCCAGATGCAGCTTTGGATGGCGACACGCAGTTCATCATCGCTGGCACCGCCGCGAAGCAGAGAGCGGACGTCGGTCTCTTCGAGGCTGAACAGGCACGCCCGCAGCTTGCCGTCGGCCGTCAGCCGAAAACGGTTACAACTTTCGCAGAACGGCTGGCTCACCGATGCGATGAAGCCGACCTTGCCGACGCCGTCCTCGAAGACGTAATCGGTCGCGGGAGCGTGTTCATCAAACTGTCCGCAAGGCACCAGCGGCATGATCTCATTCGACAGCGTGTCGATGATCTCCTGGGCGAAGAGCACCTTCTCCCGCTCCCACGCGGCGTCGGCATCGAGCGGCATGTATTCGATGAACCGCATCTCGACGCCGGTCTCGCGGGCGAAATGGCCGAACGGCACGATCTCGGATTCCGTGAAACCGCGAATGGAGACCGCATTGATCTTGATTGGGTCGAACCCTACCTCGCGGGCCTTGTGAATGCCGGCGACCACCTGTTCATACCCTTCGCGACGAGTGATCTGTTTGAACTTCTCGGCCGACAGGGCATCGAGGCTGATGTTGAGCCTGCGGAGCCCGGCGTCGTACAACTGCTGCGCCTGGTCGGCCAGCAGGATGCCGTTGGTCGTGAGGCCGACATCCTCGATGCCTTCAATGGCGACGATGCGTTCGACGAGCCGATGGAGTTCCTGACGCACGAGCGGCTCGCCGCCGGTAAGGCGAATCTTGTTCACGCCGAGTGGCACGACGGCCCGCACCACGCGTTCGATTTCCTCGAACGACAGCACTTCGCTGCGGGGCAGAAACTGCACATTCCCGGCGGGCATGCAGTAGGTACAGCGGATATTGCAGCGGTCGGTGACGCTGATCCGCAGGTTGTTGTGGACGCGGCCGAATTGGTCGACAAGTGACATACCTCGATTCTATGTCGCCGGACTGCGACAGGGTAGGCTTTGAGAGGAGGGAGGGCCAGGAGTCGGGGTTCCGAAGTTCAATCGCGAACTCTCCGGCTGCAAATCCACAATGAATTCTGCGGTCCTTGACCCCTGACTCCGGATTCCTGACCCCTTTTTAATTTCTCGCGCAAGTTCTGCCGTTCGCCCGCTCTATCTGGCAACGAGGGACAAACATGACGGGGTGAAACAGGAGTATGACTCCTGACCCAGTCCCCCTCGAAACGGCTTAAGGCAATGTCGCCGGCCGGTGCTTCTCACACCCGAGTCCATAGGACTCAACCACATCAAGGGGGAATTACCATGTCTCTGCGCAATCTCGTGGCTTGTGTTTGTTTGGCCGGTGCGTTCGCG